>JBMNOY010000059.1:0-14001 GCA_050943315.1 Syntrophomonadaceae bacterium | reverse complement strand
GATAATTAACGCCAGGCGTGTGGCAGCAGCGGTGTTAGTAATTACTGTTATTGTTACCGGGGTACTGATTTGGGGCTTGAATAACCAATCGTCAATTGACATGCCCTCTCCCAAGCGCGAGCTCCGCGACACTGGCAAGGAGTCGATAGATACCCGCATTGGTGAGGGTGTTACCACTAGTGCCAGCTTTTTTGCCGAATATCGCATGGAACGAGAACGTTCCCGGAGTAAGCAGATTGAATTATTACGCGAAATTATTAACAGTCAGGCTGATACCAAGGCGAGAGAAGCAGCTTCACTAAGGCTTGTGGACATATCCCGAGATATGGAAGAGGAAATGAAGATTGAGAATTTGGTTAAATCCCGGGGATATAACGAATGTGTCGTGATAACCCAGGCGAACAACACTATGGTAATAGTTCAGTCTGAGGATATTGATATAGAGGAAAAAAATGAACTAATCCAATTGGCCGGTAATGCCACCGGAAATGAAGTAGACAAAATAAATGTAATAATTAGGAAATAAAGTGTGCTGGTATTTGTATACATACCGGAAGACATTGAAATATAGCTTTTTCATTTATATAATATTAACAGTTGGGGTAATAGAGAAGAGTACTCAGGCCAGGTGCCTGAGTCTATTTATATATGGATGTTTAATTTTTATTGCCTATGACCACACTTATTAGATATGCCAAATACATATTATTGCTAACATGTGTTATATAGTGGGAGGATTGAAATTGAGCAGAATTAGGATAACTGATACAAGCCTCCGGGATGCCCACCAGAGCTTGTGGGCTACGAGAATGACCACTGATGATATGTTGCCAGTGCTTGAAAATCTGGACGGTGTCGGTTACTATTCCCTGGAAGTATGGGGCGGGGCTACATTTGATGTTTGTATCCGGTACTTGAAAGAGGATCCATGGGAAAGGCTCAGAATTATTCGTAAACATGTTAAAAATACTCAGCTGCAGATGTTATTAAGGGGCCAGTCCCTGGTGGGATATACCCATTACCCAGATGATGTAGTAGAACGGTTTGTTGACAAAGCAGCTGAAAACGGCATAGACATCTTTAGAATGTTTGATGCCCTAAACGACATACGCAATCTGGAAGCCTGCATGCGGGCTGTTAAGAAAACCGGTAAACATGCTCAGGCGTGTGTGGTATATACAGTTAGCCCGGTTCACTCCATGAATCATTTTATAAGTACGGCTTTGCAGTTAAAAGATATGGGGGCAGATTCGATTTGTATCAAGGATATGGCCGGTTTGCTGGATCCTTATGCTTCCTATGAACTGGTGAAGAGAATGAAGCAGGAGGTAGGGCTTCCCGTACAGTTGCATACCCATTACATAGGGGGACTGGCTATTGCTTCTTGCATTAAAGCTGCCGAAGCGGGAGTGGATATAATAGATACTGCCAGTGTACCTATGGCCTTTGGTTCCTCGCAGCCGCCCGTGGAGACAATAGTCAGGGCACTTCAGGGCTCACAATGGGACACCGGTCTTAAGTTGCATGATTTATTTGTTATAGCCAACCATTTTGAAAAAATCCGCAAACATAAAGGATTTGAACGCGGAGTTACCCGCATAGCCGACATGAAAGTCTTTGAACATCAAGTCCCCGGGGGGATGATTTCCAATCTGGTATCCCAGTTGGAGGAACAGAAAGCTTCAGACCGGTTGGATGAGGTGTTGGAAGAGATACCGCGGGTTAGGAAGGATATGGGATACCCGCCGCTGGTGACACCTACCAGCCAAATAATAGGTATTCAGGCTGTACTCAATGTATTAATGGGAGAAAGATATAAGTTATGTCCCGGCGAAGTTAAGGATTATGTCCGGGGATTATATGGCCGGCCCCCGGAGCAAATCAGCCAGGATATTAAAGAAAAGATTATCGGCAGCGAGGAAGTTATTACGCAAAGACCGGCTGATTTACTGGAACCCGGATGGGAGAAGGGAAAACAAGAGATAGGCGATATTGCCAAAAGTGAAGAGGATATTCTGACTTACATTCTATTTCCCCAGGTAGCATTAAAATTTTTTGATTACCGTGAGAATAGTAACCCGGAAGATATCCCCCAGATTTTATCCAAAGATGAAGTGGGGAAAGAACTCAACCAGGAGGAGGTCACCAGAAAGCCTGCTCCCAATGCTAGAAAGAGATTAGTTCATGGGGGAGACGATGATATGAACATTGATGAAATAAGAGAACTGATTTTATTGTTGGATCAGACAACCGTAACTGAACTGGAACTGCAAAAACAGGATTACAGACTTAGCTTGCGCAAATCTTCCAGTGGCAGTCATGAGACCACACCGACAACCAATGGGGTGAGTGTTGCTCCTACCACAAAGGAAACACAGAAAGCTGAAGATAATGAGAATATTATCGAAATTACTTCACCGATGGTAGGGACCTTTTACAGAGCGCCTTCTCCAGACGCGGGTCCGTTTGTGCAGGTTGGAGATCATGTTGAACCGGGACAGACTTTATGTATCGTCGAAGCCATGAAACTGATGAATGAGATTAAGGCGGAAGCGGCCGGAACGATAGTAGAAATAGCAGTTGATAATGCTGAACCGGTGGAATTCGGACAAACCCTCTTTCTGTTGGAAAGAGATTAGGGGTGGTAAGTTGTTTTCTAAAGTCTTGATTGCCAATCGTGGCGAGATTGCACTAAGAATTATCAGGGCATGCCGTGAATTGGATATTGAAACCGTGGCAGTCTACTCAACTGCCGACCGCAACAGTCTGCACGTGAAGATGGCAGATCAAGCTGTATGTATTGGCGCTCCGCCCGCCAGTCAGAGTTACTTGAATATTCCTAATATTTTATCAGCAGCCAAGGTAACCGGAGCTGATGCCATACACCCGGGATATGGTTTCCTGGCTGAGAATGCGTATTTTGCTGAATTATGTGAAGCTAATAAGATAAAGTTTATTGGACCTAAACCAGCTACGATTCAGTTAATGGGGAACAAAGTACAAGCCCGCGAGCTGGTGAGAAAGGCCAAGGTGCCCCTAATACCTGGCAGCAGCGGAGCTGTAGCCAATTACCAGGAAGCGGTTAAAGTAGCCGAAAACACTGGTTATCCGGTAATGATAAAGGCGTCAGCGGGCGGGGGCGGCAAAGGTATGCGCCTTGCTCATAACCAGTCAGCACTGAAAGAAGCGATTCAAACGGCCAAGATGGAAGCCGGGGCAGCTTTTGGCAATGATGAAGTATATATTGAAAAATATATAGAAGAACCGCGTCATATTGAAATACAGATATTAGCTGATGAACATGGCAACATAGTTCATTTGGGAGAAAGGGATTGCTCTATCCAGCGGCGCAACCAGAAATTGCTGGAGGAAGCCCCGTCTACCTTTGTCGATGCCACACTGCGCGCAAAAATGGGGCAGGTGGCCGTTGATGCAGCTGCCGCGGCCGGATACTGTAGTGCGGGAACGGTTGAATTCCTGGTAGACAAGGATCGCAATTTTTATTTTATGGAAATGAATACCCGGGTGCAGGTTGAACATGGGGTTACTGAGATGGTTACCGGTATCGACATTGTTAAGGAGCAGATAAAGATTGCCGCCGGTGAAAAACTTTCCTTTTCACAAAAAGATATCATTATAAATGGTTGGGCCATTGAATGCCGCATTAATGCCGAAGATCCGGATCATGATTTCCGCCCCTCCCCGGGGACGGTAGGGTCATATCTTCTGCCAGGGGGACCTGGAGTGAGGGTTGACTCCTGCGTTTATCCGGATTATACTATTTTGCCTTATTATGATTCCATGGTGGCCAAGCTGATAGTTTGGGGGCAGAACCGCAACGAAGCCATCGCTAGAATGAAACGGGCTTTACAGGAATTTGAGGTAGAGAATGTTGCTACCACTATTCCCTTCCATCTAAAAATACTGGATAATGCTTTTTTCAGGAAAGGCGAGGTTTACACCAATTTTATTCAGCGCCGGATGAATGACCGCATCTAACAAATATTTGCTATTAAATGTAACACTTGATAAAATAGCAGATATAAATTAGGAGGTGAAGAATATGGAAGCACCTAAGTCTGAAATTATCGGTGAACTTGGCGCGATTCGCATTGCCGACGAAGTAGTCTCAACGGTGGCCGGTCTGGCAGCGGTTGAAGTGGAAGGAGTCTCTGCTTTAAGCGGAGGATGGGGGACCGATTTTGTTGAGAAGCTGGGTAAGAAGAATTTTGGCAAAGGTATAAAAGTAGAAGCTAAAGAAGATGAAATAAATATAAACATATACATAGTTGTGGATTTTGGTTTTCCTATTCCCCAGGTGGCAGAGAAGGTCCAAAAAGAAGTTAAATCAGCTGTTGAGACAATGACGGGATTAAATGTTACTATAGTTAATGTCCATATAGTAGGTGTAGCTATGAAAAAAAATAATGCCGATAACGAAATTGCGGCAGAACTGGTGAACGATTAAATTGTCCAGAAGGAGCACTATAACCCCCTGTATGTATATTCAGGGGGTTATCTGCATTATTTTAGCTGAAGGGAGATAATATTATGCCATTAGTCTGGCGAATTATTCTAGTCATATACAGCTTGCTGGTTCTTTTTATTGCCGGATTTGCAGTAAGTGTTTCTATGGGTATTAGGAAATCATGGGATTATTTGCAACTTGCTTTCGCCACTCCGCAGAACCGAATGATTACCGGTGTTGTGGCGGTGGTGGTGATAATATTATCTCTGATGGTTTTAATGAGCATGCTTAACAAGAAAAAGCCGTCCGAGTCAATAATTGTGGACGGGAACTTATCCGGGCAAGTTTCCATAACTGTTCCTGCTATCAAAGTTATAATCATGAAAGCAGTTAGAAAAGTTGAGGGTGTTAAAGACATTCGTCCGGTGGTCAGTAACGGACCGGATGGGCTTTTAATATATCTGCATATGATGATCAACCCCGAACATAATATTCCGGAAATTAGTAAATCGATCCAAGCCAAGGTTAAGGATCATATTGAAAATATTGCCGGACTCCAGGTGGCAGAAGTAAAAATTCTGGTTGATGATTTCAACGAAGCTGCTCGTCAGCGTGCCGGTAGTTAAGGGGGCAAGCATTGTGTGGGAAAAGATTTTAACCTATATTTTGCAGGAACATCGGGGTAAAACAATTGGTATTATTCTCGGTTTAGTGGCCAGTCTTCTAATTTTAACCTATGGGTTCTGGCGATCGGTTTTTATAATCTTTTGTATTGTTTTGGGGTATTTTATTGGCAAGAGATTAGATGAAAACAAGAGCTTTGACAGCTGGTTGAAGCAGATGTTTAAAGATAAGCAATAAAACTAAGAAATTCAAGTTGGGATGGCTCTTGACTTGAATTTTTTTCCGGCAGGGAGTCTATATTATTTGACTTAATTACGAAGGGAAGATAAAGTTGAGCAGAAGAAAAGCACGCGAGGTAGCTTTTAAAGTATTATTTCAAGTTGACCAGGTTAATGCTGATCCGCAAAAAGCATTTGACTATTTAGCCAATGATGTACAACTGGCGGAAAAGGATCGTGACTTTTCCTGGGGGCTCATTGAAGGCTGCCTTAATCATCTGGCAGAGATTGATGAGAGCATATCTCGCTATGCAAAGGATTGGACCATTGAAAGAATGTCTTCAGTGGATAAAAATGTTATGAGAATTGCCGGCTATGAAATATTGTTTACGGAAGATGCGCAATCTGTGGTCGCCATTGATGAAGCCATCGAAATATCCAAACGCTATGGGGAAGAGAACTCGGGTAGCTTTGTCAATGCTATTCTTGACAAAATTAAGGGAGATAAAACATGAATATTTCCCTGGGGATTGATACCAGTGCTTATACCACATCGGTAGCACTGGTGGACGAGCAGCAACATTTACTGGCTGATGAGAGAATTGTCTTACCGGTGGATAAGGGTAAAAGAGGGTTGCGGCAGTCAGAGGCCATGTTTTACCATACCAAAAATCTTCCCCATCTTTTTAACCGCCTAGCACCAATCATTTCCGCCCATAGAGTGGCATCTATAGCTGTAAGCGCCTACCCCCGCCGGGTAGAGGGAAGTTATATGCCGGTATTTCTGGCCGGGTTATCCCAGGCCAGAACTTTAAGTTCCTTTTCCGGTGTTCCGCTGTATGAAGTGAGCCATCAAGAAGGCCATATCATGGCTGGACTGGTGAATAACGACGAGCTCTTTAATCAAGAATCTTTTCTAGCCGTACACTTCTCGGGGGGAACTTCCGAGGTTCTAAATGTCCGACGGGTGAAACCTGATTCATTTTATATAACAGTTGATATGGCAGGTTCGGATTTGCATGCCGGGCAGCTGGTAGACCGGATAGGGGTAGCTATGGGATTGCCGTTCCCATCTGGCCGGAAAATGGAAGAGTTAGCCTGTCAATCAACCGGCCAGACTGGTATTAGAATAGCATCAGCAGTAACCAGAGAAGGGTTTTCTTTTTCGGGGGCGGAGAATCAGGCTTTAAACCTGATAAAGCAGGGAGTACCATGCCAGGATGTGGCTTTTGCGGTATTGCGGGCTATCGCTAATACCCTGGAAAAAAGCCTGCTTTATGAAGCGGAAAAAACCGGACAGACACAGGTCCTATTAGTGGGCGGGGTAATGGCCAACAGTCTGATTCGCCAGCGCCTGGTAGATAGACTGGAGCACCCGTCAGTCGGTTTTAAGCTTTATTTTGCTTCACCCCAGTTAAGTACTGATAATGCTGTGGGGGTTGCTATGCTGGGCAGTCTGGCAGCTAAAGAAGGGAACTTACATAAAAACAATGAGGTGGTTGGGTAATGCAGATAGTAAATGGAACACAAATAGCCGGTGAAATAAAAGATAAGCTGAAAAAGCAGAACCATGATGCCGGTATTTCTCCCTGTTTGGCTATTATTCTGGTGGGTGACAGCGAGGAAAGCAGTCTTTATGTAGGGCTGAAACAAAAAGCGTCAGTCGCCATTGGAGGTAAGACTGAAATTATTAAGTTACCCGGGGAGATAACCAGGGAAGACCTGCTGGCGCAGATAAATGATTTGAACAATAATTCCGGGATAGACGGTATTCTGGTTCAACTGCCTCTGCCCGGGGGATTAAGTGAATATCAGGACGAAGTACTGCAGGCCATTAAACCGAGCAAGGATGTGGATGGATTTAATCCCCGCAACCGGGGCTTGCTGATGGGTGGTGAACCTGATTTTATCAGTTGCGCGGCTCTAGCTTGTATGGATATAATAGACCGCACGTTACCAGAACTAAAGGGACTTAAGGCAACACTAGTGGGTAATTCATTTGATGTAATTCAACCCCTGAGTATAATTTTGAACCGGAAATCCTGTATAGTTACGGTGATACCGGATTATGACCCTAAATATGCCCAAGACAGTGATATAGTAGTAATTGAAAAGGGGAGCCCTCTGGTTGCTAGGGGGGAAGATTTTAAGGATGGTGCCCTGATTATAGATGCCGGGTTCCACTGGCATAACAATAAGACCTGTGGCAATGTGGACCGCGACTCGGTTGAACAGGTGAGTGGCTGGCTATTACCAGTGCCGGGGGGTATGGGACCGATTCTTATAGCCAAACTAATGGAGAATTTGTGCCTTGCTGCCCGGAGGAGTAAATATAGTGATTAACGAATTCGTTACCGTTAGTGAGTTAAACGAATATATAAACCGTCTGGTAGGAAGTGACCGCTTCCTGCGTAATTTCTGGCTGAAAGGGGAAATATCCGGATTTAAATACTACCGGCAGTCCGGACATATGTATTTTAGCCTCAAAGATGAAGATACCTGTATAAGTTGTGTAATGTTTAGGAGCCGGGTACGTTCCATGGACTTCCAGCCAGAAGAGGGAATGGAGGTCCTGCTGCGCGGATATGTATCAGTATTTGCCAAACAGGGTAAATACCAGGTTTATGTGGAAGAAATGCAGCCGTTTGGCCTAGGCGGAATTTTTTTGGAATTGGAGAAACTGCGGCAGCGGCTGGAGGCCGAGGGGTACTTTGCGCCGGAACATAAAAAGCCTTTGCCATGTGATGCCTCACGGATTGGAGTGGTCACCTCCCAGGATGGGGCCGCTGTTCGTGATATCTTGCGGGTAATTAAACAGCGCCACCGGCGGGCTCAGGTGGTAATTGTGCACAGTGCCGTACAGGGTAAAGAAGCCCCCGGAGAGATTGCTGAAGGTATCAGGCTTCTAAATGAATACAAGAATATCGAGATAATTATTGTTGGCCGGGGGGGAGGTTCATTTGAGGACTTGATGGCTTTCAACAGTGAAGAGGTGGTCAAAGCCATTTACGAATCAAACATACCGGTTATCTCAGCAGTTGGACATGAGGTTGATTTTTGCCTGGCTGACCTGGTGGCTGATTTGAGAGCGGCAACACCTACCCAGGCAGCACAACTGGCTGTTGCCGATTACAATGAAATGGAGAATCAAGTGGAGGTATGCCGGCAAAAATTAATCCGGGCTATGGATAGATATATCGCTTATCATAGTGAGACCTTGGACCGTA
Source organism: Syntrophomonadaceae bacterium (assembly GCA_050943315.1). Taxonomy (GTDB): domain Bacteria; phylum Bacillota; class Syntrophomonadia; order Syntrophomonadales; family Syntrophomonadaceae; genus JBDKUD01. The sequence goes on along the minus strand of JBMNOY010000059.1, from coordinate 5,464 downwards.
TTATGATGAAGAAAGTATGGCGGGAGCCGAGACTAATGGTAGAACAGCGGGAGAAACTACTTGGTGATTTGCAAAAATGTCTTAATAAAGCCATGCTTAACGTTGTTAAGGAGAAGTCTAACCGTTTCTCGCTGGCGGTAAGCGGTCTTGATGCCCGCAGTCCTTTGAAAGTAATGCAAAGAGGATATTCCGTAGTGCAAAAAGAACAGGTGCTATTGAAAAGTGTGAATGATGTTGAAGTGGGAGAACAACTGGAGATCCTTTTACAGGACGGTAATCTTGATGTTAGAGTGTTGGGCAAGGAGAGAGTTGCAAGATGGAAAATCTGAAATTTGAAGACTCGCTAAAAAAACTGGAATCAATTGTAGAAAAATTAGAATCAGGTGAGCTTTCCCTGGAAGACTCTTTGCAGGCTTTTGAGGAAGGGGTAAACCTTTCCCTCTTTTGCCAGGAAGAATTAAAAAAGGCTGATGGGCGGGTAAACCTGCTGATTAAGAAAATGAATGGAGAGCTGGAACTAATTGACTTTGAGTAGGCGGTCCAATGTTGGATACGGTTTTGAAAGGGGATGCGGTAATGGATTTAGATTTTGACATGGAAATATTCAAAACAGAAATGAAGGCCAAAAAGGAGTATGTGGATAAGAACCTCAAAAAACTACTAACTGCTGAAGACACTCATCCTCCGGTTATACACCAGGCCATGCACTATGCCGTTTTTAACGGCGGAAAAAGACTCCGGCCGATTATGGTTTTAGAAAGTGCCCGGCTTGCCGGAGGAACACCAGAAAGCGTAATGCCTACTGCCTGTGCTATCGAATTAATCCACTCCTATTCCCTGGTCCATGATGATCTTCCGGCGATGGACAATGATGATTACCGGCGGGGAAAACTTACCTGTCACAAGGTATTTGGGGAAGCTAATGGCATTTTAACTGGTGATGCTCTTTTAACGGCCGGATTTGAATTTATGGCCAAGAATAGTGAGGTCGATGGTATAAAACCCCTTAATGTTATTAAGGTTATTAAAGAAGTTGCCTTTGCGGTAGGGAGCCAGGGTATGATAGGCGGACAGGTAATGGACCTGGAGGCGGAAAACAGAGTCATTGATTATGATACCCTGCAAACCTTACATAGTTTAAAAACCGGCCGCTTATTCAGAGCTGCACTTACAGCCGGGGCTATTTTAAATGACATGAATAATGACGGACTGGATTCTTTGCGCCAGTATGCCCATAACTTTGGTTTAGCTTTTCAAATTACTGACGATATTCTTGATATTAAGGGAGATGCAGCACTTCTCGGCAAGCCCATCGGCAGTGACGAAAAAAACCACAAAACAACTTACCCCAGTCTTTTCGGGTTAGAGCGTTCCCAGGAATTGGCCGTACAAAGTGTGAATGCCTGTATAAAAAGCTTATCCGGCTTTGGGGCTGAGGCTGATTTTCTGCGCCGTCTCGCTTTGTTTGTACTTTACCGGCAAAACTAACCGCCAGGTCACTAATTCACCTGGTAAAAAGAAAAAGTATCAGAGACGGTAGCTCTATGACACCAGGCTACCGTTTGATTTACTATGCTCCCCCAGGTCCCACACATTTACTGTTTATGGAACTTGGCGATAACAACTTATTATTGCCAGGGGATGGTAACTATAGTAAGACTAAATTGCTGGAAAAATCTCGACGGTAAGGTTGACAAAGGGCTCTTTTTAACATAAACTATACCAAAAGGGTAAACAAGGAGCAGGTTATGCATATCAATCAAGCTACAGATTATGGCTTTCGGGCAGTTCTATTTTTGGCACAGCAGCCCGCTGGAGAGGTAGTGGAAGCTCAAACTATAGCCAACAGTCAGGTAGTACCGATGCGGTTTTTACTTAAAATTATGCCGTCCTTGATAAAAGCTGGAATTGTCAAATCACAGCGTGGTGTGGGCGGGGGCTATTCCTTAGCAAGGCATCCCCAGGACATAACGTTAAGGGATGTACTGGAAGCTATAGAAGGCCCCATATACCTAAACCGATGCCTGTTGAATAAAGATCTTTGCAGCAAACAAGGACCTCCTAACTGCCCCATTCATCAGGCTCTGGCGGACATACAGCAGAGATTAAGCGATGATTTTGCCAGCTATAATTTTGCCGATTTTATAGACTAATATATTTTTTACCCTGAATGTTTACCCTGACAGTAAACAATTAAAAAGGAGGTAAAGAAAAATGGATGTTGTCGTTCTCTCCCGGCTACAATTTGGGCTGACTGCTTTTTTTCACTTCCTGTTTCCGCCCGTAACCATCGGTCTGGCAACCATAATTGCAATTATCGAGTACTTATACTGGCGACGGCGCGAGGAGATCTATGACAAGATGGCACGTTTCTGGTTTAAGCTCTTCGCAATATTGTTTGCCGTAGGGGTGGCCAGTGGTATTACAATGGAATTCCAATTTGGTACCAACTGGTCGGAATATTCTAAGTTTGTCGGTGATATTTTCGGGGCCCCTCTGGCTGCCGAAGGCGTCTTTGCTTTTTTTCTGGAGTCTACCTTTGTAGGTTTGCTTATTTTTGGACGAGATAAAATATCCCCCGCTATGCGCTTTATATCCTCGGTTATGGTAGCACTGGGCAGTACCCTGTCAGCTTTCTGGATTATTGCCGCCAATTCCTGGCAGCAAACTCCGGCAGGTTACCAAATTGAAGGCGGGCGAGCGGTTCTAACTGACTTTTTCGCCGCAGTGTTTAATCCCTCTACTTTGCCCCGTTTTTTGCATACCGTTGATGCGGCCTATATCACAGGAGCCTTTTTTGTGATGGGTATCAGTGCCTATTTTCTTCTGCGTAATAAGAACATCGAGATTGCCCGCGGTTCTATGCGCATTGCTCTTATCTTCGCTGTTATCGCCGTGCTGGGCCAGTTGTTTTTAGGGCATTCTCATTCTGTACAGGTAGCTCATAGCCAACCAGCTAAATTAGCGGCTTTTGAAGGACTATGGGATTCCCAGCCCCGTGCTGCCCTCAATATTATTGGATTTCCGGATCAAGACAACGAAGTAACTCATTTTTCTCTGGAGATCCCGGGGCTTTTAAGTTGGATGGTGCATAATGACCCTAATGCTGCCGTTACTGGCTTGAAATCCTTTGCGCCTGATGAGCGGCCGCCAATCCAAGCTACTTACTGGTCCTATCGTTTTATGATATTAGCGGCAGGCTGGTTGGCGGGGCTGGTCCTATGGGGAGCTTATCTGTTGGCCCGAGGAAGGCTATACAACAACCGGTTATTCCTATCCGCTGCTCTGTATTCTATGCTGCTGCCCGTTCTGGTCAATGAGATGGGTTGGATAGCGGCAGAAATCGGCAGGCAGCCCTGGATTGTTTACGGACTCTTAAAAACTAATACCGCCGTTTCGCCGCTTAATGCCTACCAAATATTGTTGACCATAGCATTATTTGTACTGGTCTATAGTGGGTTATTGGCGGCGGTATATCATTTGCTTAAACGGGAAGTGAAAAAAGCCATGGGGGAAGACTTAAGAAGTCCTAAAACCATACCGTCTCCCTTGAGTTCCCATTCGCTGGGAGAATAAACGGAGGTGATGAAAGTGGATCTTAACATTACATGGTTCTTGCTGGTGGGCGTGCTGATTATCGGATACGCGATTCTGGACGGTTTTGATTTAGGGGTAGGTAGTCTTTACCCCTGGCTGGGAAAAACCGAGGAGGAGAAACTTACTTTGCTTAAGTCCATCGGTCCCTTTTGGGATGGAAACGAAGTATGGCTGTTAACCGGAGCCGGAGCCATATTCGCTGCTTTTCCCCTGGTCTACGCTTCGGTTTTTAGCGGCTTCTATCTGGCTATGATGCTGGTGCTGTTTGCTCTAATTCTACGGGCGGCAGCGGTAGAATTTAGGAATAAAGTCCAGACGGTCACGTGGCGCCGACGACTGGATAACCTCTTTTTTGTGGGGAGTATCCTGCCCGCGTTGCTCTTTGGGGTAGCCATGGGAAATATTGCTCAGGGACTGCCCTTAGACAGCTCGCACAATTATACGGGCGGATTTTTCAATCTGTTGAATTTTTATGCGTTGCTCCTGGGCCTTGTGGGCCTGTTGGCCTTTTTATGGCAAGGCAGCAGCTATATTATGCTAAAAACGGAAGGAGAATTGCAGGAGAACGCCCGGAGAGCATTTTGGCGCATTTGGGCCGCCTGCGTAGTACTGTATGTCCTGGCTTCCCTATACACTTTTACCACTGTACCAGCTTTATATGTTAACTATTATAACCATACCTGGTTCTGGGCAGCCCCATTGTTAAGCATAATAGGTCTGGCTGTTGCACCCTTGCTGGTCAGGACAGCCCGTTATGGAAAGACGTTCATTGCAACATCACTATATATGGCAGGTTTAATTGCCACCCTGGGCCTGGGCATGTTTCCCAACCTGGTTCCGGCTCTAGATCCCAGGCTGAGCCTGAATATATATAATGCGGCTTCTTCGTCCTTAACCTTAAAGGCCATGCTGATTATTGTCTTAATCGGAGTACCTATAGTCCTTTTCTATACTATTTATGTTTACCGTGTATTCCGAGGTAAGGTCCGTGTCAATATAGATGCCTACTAAAACGACTATACATGAAAGGAGGTAATAGCCAACTGAAATATTTTATTAAACCATGCATTTAAGAAGGCACTACTAATTATTAATTATTAAGGGAGGTTTTAACATGTCTACCCAGGAAAATTTAAAGACCGCATTTGCTGGTGAATCCCAGGCTAATCGTAAGTATTTAGCTTTTTCCCAGAAAGCTCAACAGGAAGGGTTATTAAACGTAGGACGTTTGTTTGAGGCCATTGCCGAAGCTGAAACTATCCACGCCCTAAAACATTTGCAGAACATGCAGGTGGTCGGCAGTACGCTGGAAAATCTTAAAGAGGCGGCAAAAGGGGAACAATACGAGTTTGAAGCTATGTACCCTGATTTTATCGTCGAAGCCAGACAAGAGGGAAATAAGGAGGCCGAAAGATCCTTCCATTTGGCTAATGAAGCGGAAAAAGTACATCATCAGCTATACCAAAAGGCGGTTCAGGCAGTGGAGGCAGGGAAGGACTTTCCCGCCCAACAGTTTTATCTCTGCCCGGTATGCGGTTATGTAGGGGAAGAAGCCCCGGATCGCTGCCCGATTTGCGGTGCAAAAAATTCCAGTTTTAAGAAATACTAATTAAGGATAAACCGTCTCAATTGATGGTGTTCTACGGTGGATTTTTTATAACCTGATAAAGGCTGGCAATAAATTAGAATAGAGTACCAGGTATTAACTACCTTTTTAAGCAGTAAATATTTATGATATACTCCCATCTTTGACACTTGGTGAAGAGAAAAAAGCCCGCAAACTCCTAAAACAAGGGAGCTGCGGGCTTTTTACGCGATAATAAAAAGTGAGTAATTTTTGTCTAAGACTTAGTAGCTTTAAAAATTT
>JBMNOY010000058.1:0-14013 GCA_050943315.1 Syntrophomonadaceae bacterium | reverse complement strand
TCTTCTCGGGCAATCGAAAATTTTGCGCGGATTTACTTAAAGGCTCAGACATCAGTTAATACCCTATGTCTGAGCCTTTTTGGCGCAAAACTTCCGATTGAACCCTTTGAGAACCGTCCCCCTGTCACAAAACCGTCCCCGTGTTTATAACCGTCTGACTTATTTTTTTTTGTGTTCAGGTAAAACTAAAAGTACATGAAGTTGGCTTTCGGAGGGGGACATAGAAGGGATGAAAACACGGAGTATCAAGGATTTGCCGGTTTTTTACCAGAATAGTGCGGAAATAATTGGCCGGGTAGAAAAGACGGTAATTGGTGATGATTATAAGATTGCTTACCTGGTCATAACCAGTAGTGACGGGTCGCCGAAAATGGTTTTGAGTAAAGATTTTGTACTAACCCCGGCTGCGGTAATTGTAAATGATCTCGATAGTATTAAATCCTACGCACATGGGGAAGAATTATCTATATATGAGCAGAAAATGGGAGACAAGATTTTTGACAGCGGTGGGCAGGAGCTGGGAAACTTGAGCGATTTTATTATTGCCGATGACGGTAAAAGTGTATGTGGAGTAGAGGTATCATCGGGTGCTATTCAGGATTTTCTGGAGGGTAGAAGGGATATTGAATTAGAAAAAATCCGCTGGGCCAGTATGGAAACCGCCGTAGTGGATGAAGGGAGTGATAAGGGGTGGTCCTAAGATGTCCGGTATGCCGTGGTCTTCAAATTGGAAGGGTCGGCAGTGATCAGTATTTCTGTTCGAATTGCTGTCTTGAATTTAATTACAGCCGCGGTCGGCTGAACCTTTATGAGGTTGCTGAGGATGGAACCCTGATAGCTATGGAAAGATCGTCAGAGCTTTTATAAGGAGGATGATACTGATGAGAGATTATTTTACCGGAATGCTCATGGGAGGTATTTTGGGGGCGGCGGCTACTGTTTTTTACCTGAATGACGAAAGGCGGATCAAACTGGGAATAAAAAAAAGGGTTCGCCAGGTAATGGCCAAAACCGCCAGGGTAAGCCAGTTTGGGAATGATACTGAAGCAGAACTGGGGCACATAATCAGAAAGTAGGAGCATTTGATGGCGGTAATATCGAGGAAAACAGGCAGATACTTTTTGTTTGCAATGGTGGTCCTAACCACCATTTGTTTTTTGTATTGGGTGCGGGAAGTGGTAATTACCTTCCTGATCGGTGCGGTGCTGGCCTATATCATTTACCGGCCGGTAATCTATTTAGAAAATAAGGGTATGGCGCGGATATGGGCTATCGTATTGCTTTATATATTGGTTTTGGGAATCATGGTTGTATTCACCTGGCTGGCTATTCCCCAGGTAATAGCCGAATTAAAGGATATTGCCCAGATAATTCCCCGATATGCCGATCAGGCTCAAAACGTTGCCGTAAGAGTAGAACATCTTGACTGGCCAAAGCAACTACAGCAGATAGTAAAGGAAAATACCTCCCGAGTAGAGCAGTATATATACTCCAGTATTAAGTCTTTTATAGCCGTATTTTATAAATTTTTGAGCAAGATTTTAATAGTTGTCTTTGCCCCTATTCTAGCTTTTTATATGTTAAAAGACTGGGAAAAGATTAAAGGGGGTTTTCTCAGTTTGCTATCCCCTAAAGCGCGGCGGAACTGCCAGGTGGTGGGCAGGGAAATAGATATCGTACTTGTCAACTTTTTGAAAGGACACTTGCTGGTAGCGTGTCTGGTCGGGTTAACCACCGGTCTGGCGGCTTTTATCATCGGGGTCAGGTTTGCTTTGCTGATTGGCCTGATATCTGGTATCACTAATTTAGTGCCCTACTTCGGGCCTTTTCTGGGAGGAATTCCGGCTGTGGCCCTGGCCTTTGCGGAGTCTTCACGTACAGCTATATATATGGCACTGGCGATTGTAGTGATTCAGCAGGTTGAATCTAATTTTATTACTCCGCGTATTATTGGTGACAGGTTGGGACTACACCCGCTGGTTATTATTTTTGCCTTGATGACCGGGGGGCAGTTGTTGGGTATCTGGGGTATGCTGTTGGCAGTACCGGTTACTGCCATGTTGAAGGTAATAGCTAATTTTGTCTTTTTTAAAATGGTTGAACAATAAATGGCTTAAGGAAGAAGATGGCATAAGTCAGGAGATCTTTGCGATCCTGCATCTCTTCACTTCTAATGTTGACAGACACCGATTAATAAAAGAAAATAGACTAAGTAGTTTTACCTGTCAAGCGATTTACAGGGAATTGAGGAGGCAATTTTTGTGTGGACGAGCACTGAGATCAGGAATACTTTTTTAAAATTCTTTGAAGATAAAGGACACACTATTGTGGAGAGTTCTTCACTGGTACCGGTGAATGACCCGACTCTGCTGTTTACCAACGCCGGAATGAACCAGTTTAAAGATGTATTTTTGGGGATTGACAAACGTAATTATGTAAGAGCCACTACTTCCCAGAAGTGTGTACGAGCAGGCGGAAAACATAATGATCTGGATACCGTTGGCAGAACTCCCCGCCACCATACTTTTTTTGAGATGCTGGGGAATTTTTCTTTTGGTGATTACTTTAAAGAAGATGCTATTAGAAATGCCTGGGAATTTCTCACTGAGGTTGTGAAACTGCCCAAAGATAGGCTATGGGTTACCATTTACCTGGATGATGATGAAGCTTTCCAGTTATGGCGGGATATCACCGGTATTGATGTGAACAGGATTATACGGCTGGGTGAGAAGGATAATTTCTGGAGTATGGGTGATACCGGACCATGCGGACCTTGCAGTGAGATTATCTATGACCGGGGCAGTGAGTATTCCTGCGGCAGCCCGGATTGTGGTATTGGTAAATGTGATTGTGACCGCTGGCTGGAGATCTGGAATCTGGTATTTATGCAATATAACCGGGATGAAAGCGGGGAAATGACCCCCTTGCCGCGGCCCAGTATAGATACTGGTATGGGCTTGGAACGATTGACCTCCATCCTGCAGAATGTAGACAGCAACTTTGATACTGATTTGTTTATTCCTATAATTAGGAAAATTGAGGAATTAACCGGTATAAAATATGATCAGGGAGATGCAGGCTTCCCGTTCCGGGTTATTGCCGACCATAGCCGTTCATGCACCTTCCTGATTGCTGATGGGGTATTGCCCAGCAATGATGGGCGTGGTTATGTACTGCGCCGGATTTTACGGCGGGCGGTTCGTTTTGGAAGATTTTTGGGTATTAATAAACCCTTCCTTTACCAGAATGTTGATGTGGTATGCGAGTTAATGCAGGCATCTTATCCGCAGCTTAAAGAAAAAGGAGATTTTATCAAGGAAGTAATTAAGGGGGAAGAAGAGCGATTCTTTATTACCCTTAATGAGGGAATTAAAAAAGTTGAAGATATAATCCATACAGCCCGGCAGGAAGGAAGAACTCTGATAAGAGGTAACGAGGCTTTTATGCTTTATGATACCTATGGTTTTCCTCTGGACTTAACCGAGGACATGGCTGAAGAGAATGGTTTTACAGTTGATACTGCGGGCTTTAATAAAATGATGGAGGAGCAGCGTGCCCGGGCCAGAAATGCCAACAAAGCGGGGGATGTTTTTGGTCATGACCGGCTGCTGTCAGAATTGTTGGCCGCAATCCCCGCTACCGTTTTTAGTGGCTACGATATGCTAACTGATCAGGCTGAGTTGGTAGCGATTATAAAGAACGGGCAGAGTATACAGGAAGCTTGCAATGATGAGGAAATACTGCTGGTTACGAAGCGAACACCGTTTTATGCGGAAAGCGGTGGCCAGGTGGCAGACAAGGGCATAATTAAAGGGACCCGCGGGGTAGTGGAAATAACCGATGTACAAAAAACAGCGGGATGGATTATTCATTGCGGAAAACTAACCGGCCATCTTAAAGTTGGCGAAATGGTCAGTCTAGGGGTCAATTTTGAGCGACGCCTGGATACGGCCCGTAACCATACTGCCACCCACCTGTTGCATAAGGCTTTGCGAATGGTAGTTGGTGAACATGCCCAACAAAAAGGCTCTCTGGTAGAGCCCAACCGTTTAAGGTTTGACTTTTCCCATCTGGCTCCTTTATCAGTGGATGAGATTAAAGAAATCGAAAAAATCGTCAATGAATCCATACGCTGCATGTATGAGGTTAATACCGAGGTTACGGGCATTGACGAAGCTCGCCAAATGGGGGCAGTTGCACTGTTTGGGGAAAAATACGGTGAACAGGTACGGGTAGTCAAAGTAGGCGATTTTAGTATGGAATTGTGCGGGGGAACCCATATTAGCAATACCGGGCGAATAGGTCTGTTTAAGATCTTAAGTGAAGGCAGTGTAGGTTCTGGTCTGCGCCGCATAGAAGCAGTTACCGGACAGCATGCCTTTGATTATTTGAGTGAAACTGAGGCTGAACTGAAGCGTGCGGCGGCTTTACTCAAGACAACACCGGCTGAGGTCACCGCCAGAATAGAGATGTTAAATAAAACCGTAAGGGAACGGGAAAAGGAAATAGAGGCCCTTCATGCTCAGATATCGAAAGCCTCGGTGCATAATCTGGTTGACCAGGCATATGAATATAATGGCGCCCAAATCCTTGTACAGGTGGTTAAGAGTGATGATGCCAATGGGTTGCGCCAGAATGCAGAAATGATCAAGGATAAGTTAGGAAGTTCGGTAGTGGTATTAGGCTCGGTTATTGGAGATAAAGTAGCCCTGGTATGTTTTGTAACCAAAGATCTGCTGGACCGTGGGCTGCATGCCGGAAAAATTATCGGAGCAGCCGCGAAAGTTGCCGGCGGCGGAGGAGGAGGACGCCCGGACATGGCCCAAGCAGGGGGTAAGGACATAACCAAAATTGATGAGGCATTGGCTGCGGCCCGGGAAGTTATCGAAAAAACTTTGGCCTAATCGCAGGATATTTAAGTCCGGTCGTAGAAATACTCTTTATTACAGAGGAGGTGTTAAAATGCCTCAACATGAGAACACAGTTAGTTTTAAGCTTGAAAAAGAGGGCGAAGAAAAGGTACGGGCGGTCTTGAAGGCAGTATATGATGCATTGCAGGAAAAGGGTTATAATCCCATTAACCAGCTGGTTGGTTATATGATATCCGGTGAACCTGCATATATTACCAGCCACAAGCAGGCACGTAATCTTATCTGCAAAATAGACCGGGACGAAGTAATGGAAGTACTCTTAAAAAATTATCTAAAATAGAAACTTGGTTAGTTATTCTATCCCCATGCTAGCGCATGGGGTTTTTTATGTGGTGAGGAATATGATTTATAAACAACTGGGAAATACGGAGCTGGTGGTATCCAGTCTGTGTCTAGGGGTGTTAACCATTGGACCTTTGCAGTGTAATCTGCCTTTAGAGCAAGGGGCAGATGTGCTGGCCTATGCTCTAAAGCGGGGTATAAACTTTTTTGATACTGCCAAGATATATAAAACCTATACTTATATAAAAAAGGCCATAGAAATAAGCGATATAAGACCGGTTATCACTACCAAATCCTATGATTATACTTATGCCGGTATGAAATCAAGTGTAGAGGAAGCTCTGGATGAGATGGGCCTTGATTATATCGATATTTTTATGTTGCATGAACAGGAGAGCGAACTGACCCTCAAAGGCCACCAGGATGCATTGCGCTACTTGATTGAAGCACGACAAAAAGGGCTGGTGCGAGCTGTTGGTATTTCCACCCACTCTGTTAAGGGAGTTCTGGCAGGTGCCCGGGCAGCGGAAATTGAGGTTATTCATCCGCTTATTAACTGGCGGGGACTGGGAATCATGGATGGTACCAGGGATGATATGCTGACAGCTATAGACTATGCCTACAAACGCGGCAAGGGCATATATGCTATGAAGGCCCTGGGGGGAGGTAACCTTATTGGTGAAGCATATGAGGCTTTTAAGTTCATCCGCGATCTGCAGACAACCCATAGCATGGCAGTGGGTATGAAAAGCAGAGAAGAGATTGACCTGAACCTTTGCTGGATTGAGGGCAAGCGCAACCCGGAGCTGGAAAAACGAGTGCTGGGACAGCCTCGCCACCTTTTGATTGAAGAATGGTGCCAGGGATGTGGCAAGTGCACCGAAAACTGCCGCTATAAGGCTTTGACTTTGAAAAATAATAAAGCCGCAGTTGATGATGATAAATGTATACTGTGCGGGTACTGCTCCCGCTTCTGCGATGACTTTTGTATCAAGATTGTATAGGGAGATACGTTTATGAGAATAATGGGCTTAGATGTGGGTGAAAAACGAATAGGTATTGCTATAAGTGATCCTCTGGGGTGGACTGCCCAAGGTCACTCAGTTCTGCAAAGAAAAAGCAAAAAGGTTGATTTTACCAAAATCCAGGAAATCTGTGTTGCTTACCAGGTGGAAAAAATAGTGGTTGGGTTACCCCGCAATATGAATGGCACTGAAGGTCCCAAGGCCTTGGAGGTTAGGGATTTTGCAGCTTCCTTACAAGAGTTTTTACAGCTCCCCTTGGATTTCTGGGATGAAAGGCTGACTACCCAGAGTGCGGAGAGGGTCTTGATAGATGCTGATGTCTCACGCAGCCGGCGTAAAAAAGTAATCGACAAAATGGCAGCAATAAATATTTTGCAGGGTTATCTGGACCGTCAGAGCCGCAGCTAGCTCTTTATTTGACAAAGGTACAGGTAAATATTAGAATGGCTTTAGCTATAAGAAAGAGGTGGATATATGAGTAATGAAGAAGTCTTCGATGAGGAATTTCCGGTGCTGGTGCTGGTAGATGATGAAGGTGCCGAACATGAATTTGAACTACTGGCGGAGATGGAGATTGAGGGTTCTAATTATCGTGTTTTGATACCGCTGGATGATTACGAAGACGAAGATGACCTGGATGAATGTGAAACTGAGGTTGTAATACTTAAAGTAGTTGTTGATGATGAGGGCAATGAATTTTTGAGTGATATTGAAGATGATGAAGAATGGGAAAAAGTCGCCGATGCCTGGCAGGAACTGGTTGATAGCGAAGAAGTTTAACACCTGTAAAGAAGCCCCACAAGGCTTCTTTTTTCTTGTAATTTTTTAGCATGCACCGCTGTATTTGGATTATAATATATAAAAAATAGGGTTTTTAAGTTGGGTTAAGTTGGGGGTTTGGAGTTGACCAAAGACAAATTAAGACTCGCAGCAATTTATACCTCATTTTTGTTATGTGGTTCAATTGTAGCTTTGTTCATATACTTCTTCCAGATTTTTAACCAGGAGGAATTTTTGCCTGGTGTGAAGATTGCTGGCTTACCTGTAGCAGGATTCAATGTGGCGGAAGCTGCGGCAGTGGTGGAGAAGGGGATTAGAACTTATGGGTCTACCCCAATTGAATTTTATAAGGATGATTATGTTTATAAAACCCAACTGAGCACCCTTTGCCTGGTGGGCGATATAAGAAAAACCGTTGGAACCATTTGGGACCAGGAGCATAAACGCGGTTGGACAACCAAAATACTAAATATGGATGGGTCCAGGGAAATACTCTATCCGATACCTATTGAGTATAATCCCAAGGCTATTGATGCCATGGTGGACGAATGGAGCAAGTATTTGCAGGTAGAATGTAAAAATGCCCGCCTGGAAATAGACCAGCAAAAAGGATTAATAATCATACCGGGACAAAACGGCCGGGTAATCGCCCGGAAACCTACTCTCAGCCAATTGCCGAAGAATTGGGAGGATTTTAATACACCGGTTAGGATTGAAATAAGTTTGGAAGAAAAGCGTCCCGAAGTGAATGAAGAGGATCTGAAGGGCATGGGGGAATTATCCGGTTTTTCAACCTGGTTCAATCCGCAGGAAGTAGACCGGTCTCACAATCTGGTAACTGCAGCGGCGGCTATTAATGGCAGTGTGGTATCTCCAGGCAAGATATTCTCATTTAACAATACGGTTGGAGAACGTATTGCTGCCAAAGGTTACCGTGATGCAATGGTCATAGTAAATGGAAAATTTGAACCAGGTCTGGGGGGAGGAGTTTGCCAGGTATCTTCAACCCTGTATAATGCTTGTTTGCTGGCTGGCTTAAATATTGTTGAACGCCATAACCACACACTATCGGTAGCTTATGTGCCACTGGGCCGGGACGCAACGGTAGCTTACGGAATCCAGGATTTTCGTTTTAAGAACAATACTGGCTATCCCATTTACCTGCGGGCAGTTGCTTCGGGAGGAAAACTAACTATAAATATTTACGGGCATATAGCCTTTAAACAGAAAATCGATATATCCACTGTTATCGACCAGGTTAAGAATTTTCAAACTGTAGAGGAACCGGATGCAACGTTGCCGCCTGGTACTCAAAAAGTTGCTAATAAGGGGATGCCTGGATATGTAGTGAGGTCTTTCCGAACCTTCTATGATATAAATGGCAAGGTGATTAGACGAGAACAGTTAGCTCGTGACAATTACCAGCCGTTAAATAAACGGATTCTTGTAGGTCCGCCAGCAGCTCAACCGCCAGTTACTCCTCCACCAGATGACGTAGGCCCGCAGCCAGGGGAAGTAACACCCGGCGATAATAATGAAATACCCGATCCGCCTACTTCACCTGAGACTAATAATGAGGCATTACTATGCAATCCAGTCTATCGGGGGTAAGAAATGAGTGAAATTGAAGTGAAAAACGCAAAGCCCAGAATCTTTATACTGGCTTTGGGCTTTTTAGCGGTTATATTATCATTGACCGCCTATTACGCCTATTTATATAACCAAACCCTACCGGTTAACCCTCATGACAAGAGCCTTATCGATGTGGTTATACCTGCAGATAGCAATGCCCGCCAGATAGCTTCCCTATTGAAAGAGAATAACCTGATTCGCAGTGAATCAGTATTTACCAGCTATTGTCGCCGGAAAGAGTTGGACAACCAGCTCAAAGCGGGGCATTTCCAGTTTAGCCGCAGCCAGTCAGTAGAACAGATTGTAGCCGCCATAATTCAGGGAAAAACAGTAAGTTTGTCTCTTACCATACCTGAAGGTTTTACTGTAAAACAGATTGGGGATTTACTGGTCCAGCGCAAAATCTGTACTCTGGAACAGTGGCAGCAGGCTCTGAACAAGGAGTACAACTATGACTTTCTAAAGCCGGCGCAGAACGGTAGTCTGGAAGGGTTTCTTTTCCCAGATACCTATTTATTATCAGAAAACCCCAGCGCTGAGGAAATAATAAATAAAATGCTAAAGAATTTTGAAAACGTATGGAATACCGGTTTTGCCAAGCAGGCGCAGGAGAAGAACATGGGTGTCTATCAGGTTATAACTTTCGCATCGATAATTGAGAAAGAAGCCAAGTTGGATGCAGAACGAAAGATTATTTCCGGGGTTATCAACAACCGTTTAAAAGACGGTATGCCTTTACAGATATGCGCTACGGTAATTTATTGCCTGGGCGGAAATAAAGATGAAGTTACATATAAGGATTTACAGGTTGACTCACCATATAATACTTACCTGTATCCAGGGTTACCCCCCGGTCCCATAGCCTGTCCCGGTAAGCCTTCTATTGAGGCAGCTCTTAATCCAGCCCATCATACATACTTTTACTATGTATCCAAAGGTGATGGCAGCCATTATTTTTCCCGTACCTATAGCGAACACCTGCAGGCCAAAGCGAAGTACCTCATGTAAAAGTACTCGATAGACAGAGATTTGCACAGACTATTATGACCTGTGCAGACGAAAAAGAAAAAAGATTTGCGTAAGTCTGTGCCTGAAGGGCGTGCGGAGATCTGCGTCCATTAATTTTGTTTGGTGGTGATAATTATGCCTGAACTGGTCCTTCCTGCGGGAGACCTGGAAAAATTGAAGACGGCTATATTATTTGGGGCTGATGCTGTGTACCTGGGAGGTAAGGAATTCAGCCTGCGTGCTTTTGCGGGTAATTTTACTTTAGAGGAGATCAGCCAGGGGCTGGATTTTGCTCATGCTAGGGGAAAAAAGGTTTATGTTACCGTAAATATATTAGCCCATAACCATGAACTGAAAGGACTGCCCGCCTACCTGGAAAACTTAAACCAGCTGGGAGCCGACGGAATAATAATATCTGATCCCGGAGTAATGAAACTAGCGGCTCAATATGCGCCGGATGTTCCCATTACCGTTAGTACCCAGGCCAATGTTACCAACTATGCTGCGGCCGCTTTTTTTAAGGAATTGGGTGTTAAAAGGATAGTATTGGCCAGGGAGCTTACCCTGAATGAAATGCAGCAGATAAAAGAACAGGTGGATGTGGAATTAGAGGTTTTTGTTCATGGTGCCATGTGTGTATCTTATTCGGGAAGATGCCTGTTATCCCACTATATGACCGGAAGAAGTGCTAACCGCGGTGCTTGTGCTCATCCCTGCCGGTACCGTTATACGGTAATGGAGGAAAAACGGCCTGGCCAGTTTTTTCCGGTAGAAGAGGATGATAAAGGAAGCTACATATTTAACTCCCGGGATCTTTGCCTGTTGGAATATCTTCCCCGGCTAATGGATATAGGCATAGATGCCTTTAAAGTGGAAGGACGCATGAAAAGCCCCTTATATGTTGCCAGCGTGGCCAGTGTCTATCGGCAGGCCATAGATACTTATTATAAGAATGCCGAGCCCTATTCCGCCAGGCAGCTGGCAGACTGGATGGAGGAACTGAATAGTACGGCTACTCGGCCTTTTACCAATGGCTTTGTAGAAGGTGAATCCCCTGAGATTCAGGATATAGAAAAAGCAGATCAGACCCACCGGGCACATTTTTGTGCGGTAGTCCAAGCCTACTATCCAGACCGTAAAATGCTTGAACTTGAGCAGCGTGCTAATTTTGGGCCCGGGGACAACCTGGAATTTCTAATCCCCGGAGGACAGGTTAGAAAGGTATGTTTATCCAGTCTTTTTGATGAAGAAGGTAATGAGCTCGACCGCGCCCGGCATCCGCTGCAGAGGGTGTTTATGCCGGTTGATGAAGAAATCCCCCGCTATTCCATATTAAGAAGGGTGTGAAACCAAATTTTCGATGCTATTTATGCCATAGTAGAACCGGATATGATTGATATGCTGGGCAAGCTTATTGAAGCATTTGATAATTTAGGGATACTTTCAACGATTGACCCTGTGCAGGGATTGGTGGTAATTAGGGTAACACCCGATACCTGTCCCGAGGTGGAAAACATCCTGGCCCATCTTCCCTTTCCGGTATCTATTGTCAAAAAGGAATAATTAAAGAGAAGGATTTTTTAATAGACGCTGGCACCATGTCACACGCAGGCTTTTATGACTTCCGCGAATTATTTAATAAAAAAATAGCTCCAATGATGGTGGTATGCCAGAGCCTGATTTTACTTGAAATGTAATAATTTATTTTCCCTTTAAGTCTGCGTTAGTCTGCGTCTATAAGAACCTTCTATAAAGCCCATATCTTAGCAAGTATAACAACCTTCCTGGCAGTGAACTATAAGTACAGCACTGTCAGGGGGGTTATTTTTGTTTAATCGCAGAGTCATAATCGTTATGATAATATTTCTAGTTATCTTCTCAGTGCTCTCACTCAATATTATGCGTTTACAGATAATAGAAAGTAAAAGGATAACAGCGGAAGCAGTGGCCATGAGGGATAGGGAGATTGAAATGAAGGAATATTCCCGGGGTGACATTGTTGACCGCAATCTCCTGCCTTTAACAGGTACTGTTTCCTCCAATGCACTATATTGTCTCCCCAGCGTTATCAGCAGGCAATACAATGAACGAGTTTCCCATAATCAGCAACCGCAAGCCAGGGATAGTCAGGAGGCCTTTCATGAGGTGGCCCATTTTTTAAGCCAGGTGATAAAAGACCTGCCGGCAGAGAAACTGATTAATGACTTAAAAGCTGCTGAGCAAAGGAAAACACCTTTCATCCGCATTAATGCCGCTCTTAATGCTGAACAGATAGCCCGAATAAATGCGGCTGATATCTCCGGGTTGGTGGTGGCGCCGATTATAAAAAGATATCGCAGTGATGGCTTTTGTGCTCACCTGCTGGGCTATGTCAGTGGCAGTGCATATAGCGAAGGCAAATCAGGAATAGAAAGTATCTACAATGATGTTTTAACCCAAAATCCACCTGCCCAGGGATTAAGCTCGGTGCTGGATGCACGGGGAGTCGCCATTCAGGGGTTAATGTTTAAAATAAGAAATGAACAGGAGAAAAACAGAAGCACAGTAGTCCTCACCATAGATAAACGCATTCAACAGGTGGTTGAGGAGGCTATGAACAAGGGCGTAAAACAGGGTGCCGCAGTAGTTATGGATGTAAAAAGCAAAGAAGTATTGGCTATGGCCAGCCGCCCGGCTTTCAACCCCTATAATGTGGAAAACATTATCCGCTATGATAGCCAAAGCAGCCTTATGAATCGCGCTCTTACCAGTTATTATCCGGGTTCACTCTTCAAGCTGCTCCTGGCCTCGGCAGCCCTGGAGGATAATGTAATAAAGCTATCTGACCGGTTTACTTGCGATGGGGAATATAATTTTAATGATCAGGTGTCCATTTCTTGCTGGAAAGAAGAGGGGCATGGTCCAATTAATTTTGCCCAGGCTTTTGCGCTTTCCTGTAATCCGTGTTTTATAGAGACCGGCTTACTTCTGGGAAAAAGCCGTCTTTTACATTATGTTGATGCATTTCATCTGACCGATAACATTCTGGTTGGTTATTCAACCAATGCCAGCAGCAGTTATGTCACCATTGATGGCGGCAAACCAGCTCTGGGTAATGCTTCCATCGGGCAGCAAGGGGTAATGGTAACTCCTGTACAGCTGGCAACACTTATAGCTACCATAGCCGATAACGGGTGCTGGTCCCAACCTTCAATCGTACGCTACTCCATAAATGGCCGGGGCCAAAAAAATGTCCCGGTGAAGAAAGCACCGGAACAGGTAATCAGTCCGGAAACAGCCCGGATGGTCCGGGGACTATTGGAAAAAGTGGTTGAAGAAGGAACCGGGAAAAATGCTGCTCTGGCAGAAGTAAAGGTAGCGGGTAAGACGGCCACCAGTCAAACCGGTCAATTCACAATTGGCCAATCCGGTCAGAGAGAGGAAATTCTAAATACCTGGTTTGGGGGTTATTTCCCCGCTGACAATCCCCAATGGGCAATAGTAGTACTGGTGGAGGGAGGTTCTTCCGGCTCGGAAAGTGCTGCCCCAGTATTTAAAGATATCGCCCGGGGAATCTTAAAGTACTTTTCGATATGGTAGCGCGGGGCTGTACGGGTAGCCTTGCTATTCATTTCAAAACCTCCTGGCGGTAAGGAATAATTATTTATATCATAAGCATGCTATAAACAGGAGGTGTATTGATTAATGTTAAGTTTTACACAGAAAGAAAGAATGCTGCTCGAAGACCAGAAAAATCACGAGCAGGTATGTATCGACAAATATACTAATTATGCAAATCAGGCACAGGATCCCCAATTGAAAACCTTATTCCAGGGCTATGCTCAGCAGGAACAACAGCATTTGAATAGCATTAACCAACTGCTTAATGGTCAACTTCCGGCAATGAACCAAGGGAATCAACAGCAGAGTACTCCATCACCTTCAATGGTACCGGGAGTAATGGCTAATCAGTCTGATGCTAATCTGTGCAACGATATGCTGATGACAGAAAAATATGTGTCAGATGCATACAACACTGCCATTTTTGAGTTTATTGACAGTAATGTTCGCCAGGTATTGAATCATATTCAGAAAGAAGAACAGCAACATGGTGAAGGTATATTTAACTATATGTACAATAACGGGATGTACACTCCCCAGTAAAAAGGACTACGGTTAAGGTTCGGAAGCGCGGGCAGGGGTGGGTTCTTGGAAGCAGGGGGACGGTTCTTTTGCTTCCTTCATTGAAGGAAGCAAAAGAAGAACGAAATCGCTAGCGCGATGGCTTTTTGATGTTGGTATTAAAAAAATATATAAAAAAATGAAAAAGTATGCTCATTCTGTGTTATTGTTTAATCGCCCAAAACCAAACAAAA
>JBMNOY010000057.1:0-14024 GCA_050943315.1 Syntrophomonadaceae bacterium | reverse complement strand
TTAAAATAGTTGCGGAATTGCTTTTCCATCAAGCCATAAATGCGTTTGGTTTTTTGCTTTTCACGCAGTTGCAAACCGTATTCTGAGGGTTTTTGTTTCCGTCCCTGTCCATGTTGTCCTGGAACATAGGGTCTTCTCCCTACAGAACACTTTTCCGAATAACATCTATCTCCTTTGAGGAATAACTTTTCCCCTTCACGGCGGCACTGGCGACAGACTGACTCAATATATCTTCCCACTTATCCCACTACCTCCTTGCTTATACTCTTCTTCTCTTAGGTGGTCTGCATCCGTTATGGGGAATGGGGGTAACGTCCTTAATAACGCTTACTTCCAATCCGGCTGCCTGAAGTGATCTGATGGCAGCTTCACGGCCTGCTCCCGGTCCTTTAACATAGCATTCCACTTCCTGCAGACCATGCTCCATAGCTGCCCGGGCGGCTGTTTCCGCAGCTTGCTGGGCGGCGAAAGGGGTACTCTTCCTGGAACCTTTAAAACCAGAAGTACCGGCACTTGCCCAGGAAATCGCATTACCATGTTTATCGGTAATAGAAATAATAGTATTATTAAAGGTTGACTTAATATGAGCTATACCTTGTTGAATATTCTTTTTTTCACGTTTTTTGACCCTCGTGGTTGTCCTGCGTGCCACTAGTTTAACCTCCTTCTAAACCCTATTTTTTCTTGCCGCCTGCAGTACGCTTAGGCCCCTTGCGGGTTCGAGCATTAGTTTTGGTGTTCTGACCTCTAACCGGCAATCCACGACGATGTCGTATTCCTCTGTAGTTTCCAAGATCCATCAATCTCTTGATGTTCATATTTATTTCTCTGCGTAGGTCACCTTCTACCTGGTAGTTCTTATCTATTATCTCTCTTAGTCTTACTACTTCTTCCTCTGTTAAATCTTTTACTCTCGTCTGGGGATTTATACCTGCCTGTTCCACTATTTTCGCTGCTGATGATCTGCCTATGCCAAATATATAGGTAAGAGATACTTCAACTCTTTTATCACGGGGTAAATCTACACCTGCGATTCTGGCCAATTCGTTCACCTCACTTTTAAATTCTTTAACGGTAAATTATAAACTTTGCATTGCAGTTGGATTGAAGAATCTTCAACCCTTGACGAATCAATATCTTAATTCGTTAATAGCGCCTGACGCTTTTGGTTAAGTTCTAGCCCTGGGCCTGTTTGTGCTTGGGATTCTCGCATATTACCATAACTCTTCCCTTGCGCTTGATTATTTTACATTTCTCACACATAGGTTTAACTGATGGTTTCACCTTCATAGCCAATAACCTCCTTTTTGCACTATGAATGCAACTATTTAAATCGATAGGTTATTCTACCACGATGCAAATCGTATGGGGACAGTTCCACCATTACCCGGTCACCAGGTAGTATTCTGATAAAATTCATACGCATTTTTCCAGATATATGGGCAAGGACCTTATGGCCGTTCTCCAGTTCCACTTTAAACATGGCATTTGGTAATGGTTCGAGAACTTTTCCCTCGACCTCGATCACATCTTCTTTTGCCATTTACCAGACCTCCTTCCCATCTGTTTCTCTGGCCTCAAGCAGCTGCTTGAGGTTTTTCCTGATAATATGGTTATCAAGCATTTCTCCACGGTTTAAGTAGTCTATAACTTTATCTGCCCTAAGGTTCGTAAATTGAATATGCCGAATGTTCTTCAGCTTGGGATTATCTATGGGCCGCATATCGCCATCTACTAACATTACATAATTGTCATTAACTACTTCAATTATTATAAAGAGCTTGCCTTTGTCCCGACCAGACTTTGAATACACGACCCTACCCAGTATATCATCCAAGAAGATGGTCACCCCCATTATATTACGGTAAGTATTTCTGGTCCCTGAGCGGTTATAACAACCGTATGCTCAAAATGTGCCGATGGTTTACCATCCCGGGTTACAACTGTCCATTCGTCAAGTTTGGTGTAAACCTGGTATGTACCCATGTTTACCATAGGTTCTATGGCCAGAGCCATACCTTCTTTTAATATGGGACCTCGATCAGGTCTTCCGTAATTGGGAACTGCCGGATCTTCATGCATTTCCTTGCCAATTCCATGGCCGACATAATCTCTTACCACAGAGAAACCGTGCTTTTCAACACAGGTTTGTACTGCATTAGATATCATACCCAGACGGTGGCCCACCCGGGCCTGAGTTATTCCTTCCATCAAGGACTGCTCAGTAACCTCCAGGAGTTTTTGAACCGCAGGTCGAACTTCACCCACTGGTACGGTAATGGCGGCATCACCGGCATAACCATCCACCAGAACCCCAAAATCAATACTCAAGATATCTCCTTCAGCTAGTTTTCTGGGCCCGGGTATGCCATGCACCACTTCTTCATTAGTTGATGCACAAATCACCCCGGGAAATGGCCGCCCCCTTAAGGGATGGGGATAATTCCTAAATACCGGCCGCGCGCCGCGGTTTCTGCACTCTTGCTCGGCTATAGCATTAAGTTCGCCGGTAGTAATGCCAGGCTTAATGTTGTTTTTTAAAATCTGCAACACCTCAGCAACTATCCGCCCGGAAACCCTCATTTTTGCTATTTCCTCAGGAGTTTTTATTGTGATCATTAGATATTCTCCAAAATGTCCTTAATATCAGCAAATACTTCCTTAGTATCGCGATTGCCGTTTATATCGAAAAGTTTACCCTGTTTTTGATAATAATCGAGCAGAGGAGCAGTTTGGTCCATGTAAACCTGTAAACGGTTTCTCACTGTCTCTTCCTTATCGTCATCACGGTGAATCAACTGGCCTCCGCACTTGTCACAAACACCCTCAACCTGCGGAGGATTAAACCGGGTATTATATACTGCCTTACAATCCTGGCAGCTTACCCGACCAGCCATTCGGTCAATTAAAATGTCATTGGGAACCGAAATACTAATAGCCGCCTCCACCTGTTTCCCCAGTTTATCCAGTGCTTTATCCAGGGCTTGAGCCTGAACAATGGTGCGCGGGAATCCATCCAGCATAAACCCGGTCTGGCAATCCGGCTGGGCTAACCTTTCTTCCACAATTCCTATGGTAACAGCATCAGGTACCAGTTGCCCGCTATCCATATATTTCTTGGCTTCTAAGCCCATTTCCGTGCCCTTGCTAACTGCTTCCCGAAACATATCCCCGGTAGAAATGTGTGGGATAGGATAGGCCGCCTTAATTAATTCAGCCTGAGTTCCTTTCCCGGCCCCTGGAGGACCCATTAAAATTATGTTCATCCCTTAAATCATCTCCTATTTAACAAAACCTTCATAACTTCTCAGCAGCAAATGAGATTCAATTTGTTTCATGGTATCCAGGGCTACACCAACAACAATCAGCAAAGCAGTTCCACCGAACCACAGACTGGTTATCCCGGTAAGACCAATTATGAAGTTAGGCAGTATGGCAATAAGCGCTAAGAATATTCCGCCCGCGGTAGTTAGCCTTGATAATACCCGATCAATATATTCTGCAGTTGGCCGGCCCGGCCGAATGCCTGGAACGAAGCCGCCATATTTTTTAATATTGTCGGCAACATCCATGGGATTGAATATTATGGCTACATAAAAATAGGTAAAAAATATTATCAGTGCCGCGTACAAAACATTATATAGTACACTGTCAAAGCTGAAATAGGTACTTATAAACTGATTAAAACCTGATGTCGGGCTCATCCACGATCCGATGGTAGCCGGAAACATCATCAGTGACATGGCAAATATTATCGGAATAACACCACCAGCATTAACCTTTAACGGTAAGAAAGTGCTTTGTCCCCCATATAGTTTACGACCTACTACCCGTTTGGCATACTGAATGGAAATTCTTCTTTGACCTTCATTGACAGCTACTACAGCAGCTATTATCACCAGAGCCAGAACTATAAACAGGAGTATATTAAAGACCCCTACGATTCCGCCGGCTAGTTCCTGGCCTACCCCATGAATCTGACTTGGTATGCGGGCAACTATGCCGGCAAAGATGATCAGGGATATTCCATTTCCAATACCTTTTTCGGTTATCATTTCACCTATCCACATAAGCATTGCCGTACCTGCGGTTAGGGATATCGCTATAAGAAGATAGGAACCGATACCCGGATTGGCAATAGCACCGCTCTTACTCAGAGCTACAGACATGCCCATAGCCTGAATAAAAGCCAATACCACGGTTCCATACCTGGTATACTGAGCTATGACTTTACGCCCTTCCTCACCTTCCTTGGATAGTTCCTCCAGTCTTGGAATTACTATAGTGAGAAGTTGCATAATAATCGAAGCATTAATATATGGTGTTATGCTCATGGCAAATACACTGAAGCGTTTAAAAGCTCCACCGGAAATAATATCAAAAAACCCAAACAGCTGGCCTTGTAACAGTTGCTGCAGAGCTTCGGCATTTATTCCCGGTACCGGAATATGAGCACCCACTCTAAATACCAGAAGCATAAACAGGGTGAAAAGCAACTTTTTTCTTAAGTCCCCGACCTTAAAGGCTTGCTGAAATGAATCAATCATTAGATCACCTCAACTTTACCGCCCCGGGCTGTCACCTTTTCTTCTGCCTGTTTACTAATTTTATGAACTTTTATGGTTAATGTTTTCTCCAGATCACCGTTGCCCAGTATCTTGATACCATCTTTAAAAGATTTAACCAGGCCAGCTTCCTGTAAAAGCTCCGGTGTCACCTCGGTGCCGTTTTCAAAGCCGTTAAGGTCCTTAACATTCACAATGCTATATTCTTTACGGAAAATGTTAGTAAAACCTCTTTTCGGCAGCCGTCTCTGTAATGGCATCTGTCCGCCTTCGAAACCTGGTCTGACTCCACCTCCGGAGCGTGCCTTTTGACCTTTATGTCCGCGGGTCGATGTCTTACCATGGCCGGAACCTATACCACGGCCAACTCGTTTCTTGCCTTTATTCGCACCAACTGGAGATTTTAGATCTTCTAAATTCACTATAAAACCTCCTCTAAATTTAATCTAACTCTTCAACTGTGAGCAGATGTTTTACTTTATTAATCTGTCCTCTTAGCTGAGGAGAGTCTTCTTTGATTATTGCCTGGTACAGTTTTCTTAGACCCAGGCTCTTAATAGTCGCTCTTTGAGTCTGGGGGCAACCTATAAAACTCTTGGTCCAGGTTATCTTCAACTGTTTAGCCAAGTCTTATCCCTCCTAGCCTGTAATCTCTTCTATACTTTTGCCCCGTTGTTTGGCTACTTCTTCAACTCTTTTCAGGCTTTTAAGACCTTCCATAGTAGCACGAACCATATTGATGGCATTTGATGATCCCAAAGATTTGGTCAAGATATCCTTGAGTCCGGCAGCTTCCAGGACCGCCCTCACCGGTCCGCCGGCAATAACTCCGGTACCTGCTGATGCGGGTTTTAAAAGCACCCGTCCTGCTCCGAATCTTCCGGTAATTTGATGGGGTATGGTTCTTTCCTCAATTAAAGGAATATTTATCATATTGCGCTTGGCATTCTCAACCGCTTTACGAATTGCTTCTGGGACTTCGGCAGCTTTACCTTTGCCAACTCCAACCTTACCTTCGCCGTCGCCAACTACCACCAGAGCACTAAAACTAAATCTGCGTCCGCCTTTTACAACTTTGGCCACCCTATTGACATTAACTACTTTTTCAATAAACTCAGGGGCCGCCTGCTCTTTTTCAATCATCGTTTCCCTCCTAACTTAAAGGTTTGGCCGTTAAAACTTAAGTCCGCCCTCTCTGGCAGCATCTGCCAGGGCGGCAACTTTACCATGGTATTTATATCCGTTGCGGTCAAATACTACGCTGGTAATACCTTGTGCTAGAGCTTTTCCGGCAATACTGCCGCCTACCCGTTTGGCTGCTTCTATATTGGTTTTGGACTCCAATCCCTGTAAATCCTTGTCAAGGGTAGATGCTGCAACTAAAGTCCGGCCATTTTGGTCATCTATGATCTGAGCATATATATGGTTTAAGCTCTTGTATACACATAGTCTTGGGGTAGTGCTCGTTCCAGATATCTTTCTGCGCACTCTTTTGTGTTTTCCCTGGCGCACTTTTTTTCTGCTGATTGTTTTAATCAACCCAGTTCACTCCTTTCCAGGTTACTTGCCGCCTGCTTTACCGGCCTTGCGCCTTACAACCTCATTTTCGTATTTAATGCCTTTGCCTTTATAAGGTTCAGGTTTTCTTATAGCACGGATATGGGCTGCGGTATTTCCTACCAATTGCTTATCAATACCCTTAACGGTAATTTTGGTAGCTGCGGGAACTTCAAATTCTATTCCCTCAGGGGCTTCTACTTCCACCGGATGAGAAAAACCAATGTTGATAACCAGTTTCTTGCCTTGCATCTGAGCCCTGTATCCTACCCCGACCAGTTCCAATTTCTTTTCAAATCCCTTAGTAACACCTTCAACCATATTGGCCAGCAATGCCCGGTTTAATCCGTGTAAAGCACGGAATTGCTTACTATCGTTGGGCCTTTGCACCAAAAGTTCGTTTTCTTCTTTTACCAGGGTTAACCCATCAGATACCTTGTAGGTCAGTTGTCCTTTAGGGCCCTTGGCGGTAACTACATTACCTTGAATATCTATTTCCGTGCCTGCCGGCAGTCTGATAGGTTTCTTGCCTATTCTTGACAACGTCTTTCCCTCCTTCAGCTACCAAATGTAACATACTACTTCCCCGCCCAGGCCTAGCTTGCGGGCGGATTTATCGGTCATTAACCCTTTGGAAGTGGAAATTACAGCCGTCCCTAATCCACCAAGCACTTTGGGGATTTCATCTTTTTTTACGTATACCCTCAACCCCGGTTTACTAATTCTTTTAATGCCGGTAATAACCTTACTGCGGTTCGGCCCGTATTTGAGGTATACCCGTATAATTCCCTGCTTGCCATCTTCGATATATTCGTAATCCTTGATGTACCCTTCATTCTTCATGATCTCGGCTATAGAAACTTTCATCTTCGAGCTGGGTACTTCAACGGTTTCATGCATCACCATGTTGCCATTTCTTATGCGGGTCAGAAAGTCAGCGATAGGATCAGTCATGACCATGCTCTATACCTCCTTTTCTTAGCAAACTACCAGCTTGCTTTGGTTACCCCGGGAATTTCTCCCCGATGGGCGAGTTCCCTGAAGCATACCCTGCACATTCCGAATTTGCGCATGTAAGCTCTGGGTCTGCCACATATTTTGCATCTATTGTATTCTCTAACTTCGTACTTTTGAGGTCTCTTTTGTTTAGCAATCATAGC
The DNA here is from genome assembly GCA_050943315.1 of Syntrophomonadaceae bacterium. Lineage (GTDB taxonomy): Bacteria > Bacillota > Syntrophomonadia > Syntrophomonadales > Syntrophomonadaceae > JBDKUD01. Next base: position 6,742 of record JBMNOY010000057.1, on the reverse strand, counting down.
CTTCTTCGCCATTAATCAATCCACCCCTTATCTGAATGGCATTTTCATACATGCTAACAGTTCTCTGGCTTCCTCATCAGTATTAGCAGTGGTAATAATATTTACCTCAAGCCCTCTGATTTTGTCGATTTTATCAAATTCAATCTCCGGGAATATAGTCTGGTCCTTTATTCCCAGTGAGTAGTTGCCGCGTCCGTCAAATGCCTGGGGAGATACTCCTCTGAAGTCGCGTACCCGCGGCAATACGATGTTTATTAGTTTGTCAAGGAAGTCATACATTCTTTCCCCGCGCAAGGTTACTTTACAGCCAATAGGCATACCCTCACGAAGTTTAAATCCGGCTATAGATTTTTTACCTTTGGTTATAATCGGTTTTTGTCCGGTTATGGTGGTTAGATCATTTACCGCCCCATCCATAGCTTTGGGATTCTGTATGGCCTCTCCTACGCCTATGTTCAAAACTACTTTATCAATTTTGGGAACCTGCATTATATTTTTATATTTAAATTTGTCCATCAGTTTGGGCACTATTTCCTGCTGATAGAGCTCACTTAACCTGGCCATTAAATAACTAGCCTCCCTTCCTGGAGTATTTTTAGTCTAATACTTCTCCACATTTCTTACAGACCCTTACTTTATCTTTATTATCCAGTACATTTCTGCCTACTCGGGTCGGACTGCTGCATTTATTGCAGACCAGCATAACATTGGATGCATTTAATGGTGCCTCAATTTTTAAAATACCTCCCTGAGGGATAGCCCGGCTTGGTTTTTGATGTTTCTTTACTCTATTAATACCTTCGACCACAACCCGGTTCTCACTGGGTATTACTCTTAATACCTTGCCTTTGCGGCCGCTATCCTTACCGGCTATAACCACCACGGTATCGCCCTTTTTGATATTCATTCCGTTACACCTCCATCGACTAAAGGACTTCCGGAGCCAGAGATACTATTTTCATAAAGTTCTTTTCCCGGAGTTCCCTGGCTACTGGGCCAAAAATACGGGTTCCGCGGGGATTATGGTTGTCGTCTATTATGACTGCTGCGTTTTCCGAAAAGGCAATGTAGGAACCATCGTTTCTTCTAATTTCTTTCTTGGTTCTTACCACTACCGCTTTAACAACGTCGCCCTTTTTAACTACGCCACCAGGTGCCGCCTCTTTAACCGAGGCTATGATTACATCACCAACAGTAGCATATCTGCGGGTAGAACCACCCATAACTTTTATACATAAAACTTTTTTGGCGCCGGTATTATCACCGACCTGCAAGACTGTTTCCTGTTGTATCACGGTATAAACCTCCCTTCATAATGCCAAACTTATTCCAATGTCTTGGCTTTACGGATTATTTCTACCAGTTTCCATCTCTTATCTTTACTTAAGGGGCGGGTTTCCATGATTTTTACAACATCACCGATTTTGGCTTCGTTATTTTCATCATGTGCTTTATATTTCTTACTTGTTCTAATGGTCTTTTTATAAAGAGGATGCTGTTTTATAGTTTCCACGCTGACCGTAATGGTTTTGGTCATTTTATCGCTGGAAACGGTACCGATCCTGACCTTCCCTTTTTCCTGGTTCTCAGCCACCCTTAGACCTCCTTTTTATGCTTTTTCCCGAGCTATTTCTCTTTGTCTTAAAATGGTTTTGCATCTGGCAATGTTTTTCCTAACGTCACGAATGCGCATCGGGTTATCCAGTTGTCCGGTTGCCAGTTGAAACCTCAGGTTAAATAGTTCTTCTTTATAATCAATAACCTTCTTGGTCAGTTCCTCGTCGGTTAGTTCCCTTATCTTATTAGCTTTCACTAACCTCACCACCTATTTCTTCTCTTTTTACGAACTTGCACGGGATGGGAAGTTTGTGCGATGCCAACCGCATAGCCTCCCGGGCAATTTCTTCAGTAACACCGGATAATTCGAACATAATTCTGCCTGGTTTCACTACCGCAACCCAATGTTCAGGAGTACCTTTACCTTTACCCATACGTGTTTCAGCCGGCTTAACTGTAATTGGCCGGTCAGGGAATATCTTAATCCACAATTTACCGCCTCTTTTTATATATCTGTTAATAGCTATACGGGCGGCTTCAATTTGCCGGTTAGTTATCCAGCCGGGTTCCAGAGCCTGAAGGCCATAATCGCCGTAGGTTACCGTATTACCTTTGTTGGCTTTACCCTTTAGGCTGGGCCGGTGTTGTTTTCTGTATTTAAGTCTTTTTGGGGTAAGCATTATACCTCTGCCTCCTCCACTTGTTTCTGTTTAGGCCGTTGTTTCGCCTCAGGTTTTACTTCACCGCGGTTTAACCACACTTTAATTCCAATTTTTCCATAGGTGGTGTTGGCCTCGGCAAAACCATAATCTATGTCAGCTCTTAAGGTATGCAGGGGAACCTTGCCCTCTGAATGCCATTCCGTGCGAGCTATTTCCGCGCCGCCCAACCGGCCTGAGATCATGATTTTAATACCCTGGGCTCCAACCCGCATGCTTCTGCCCACCGACTGTTTCATGGCCCGGCGGAAGGAAACCCTTTTCTCCAATTGCTGGGCTACATTTTCAGCCACGATCTGGGCATCGAGTTCAGGCTTTTTAATTTCCTGAATATTAATATTCACATTTTTACCGGTCATTTTAATCAGTTCTGACTTTAGTACTTCTACTTCCTGCCCGCCGCGGCCTATAACAATACCCGGTTTGGCAGTGTGAATAGTGACCCGCATGCGGTTACCGGTTCTTTGAATCTCCACCCGGGAGACTCCGGCCGCATAAAACCGGTCTTTTATGAATTTACGAACCTTATAGTCTTCATGAAGCAAATCAGTATATTCTCTATCGGCATACCAGTTTGAATCCCAGTTTCTGATGACTCCGATCCTGAATCCTTTCGGATGAACCTTTTGACCCACTATTTTACCTCCCTTTCCCGTAGCACGACGGTAATATGACTGGTACGATGGCGCCTGATATCAGCTCTTCCATATGCCCTGGGCTGCATTCTTTTTAAAGTAGGCCCTTCGTCAACATATATTTCCGATACATATAACCCATCCGAATCCATGTCATAATTGTGCTCAGCGTTGGCTATGGCAGATTTTATAACCTTGCTTATCATAGGACCGGATTTTTTATTTACATAACGTAATATCCCCAGAGCCTCTTTTGTGTCTTTACCTCTAACCAAGTCCGCTACCTGTCGAGCTTTAAAAGGAGACACCCTTATATAACGGGCTATTGCCTTGGATTCCATACCACATCCTCCTTCCTATCTCGATCTGCTGGTCTTTTCAGATTTCCCAGCATGACCTCGGTAAGTCCTGGTTGGTGCAAACTCGCCCAGTTTAAGTCCTACCATTTCTTCAGTTATATAAACTGGTATATGTCTGCGGCCATCATGGACTGCCAGCGTATGTCCGACCATCTGCGGCATAATAGTAGATCTTCTGGACCAGGTCTTTATAACCCGTTTTTGTCCAGATTGGTTCATATCTTCAACTTTTTTAAGTAGTTTTTCCTCACAGTAAGGTCCCTTTTTAATTGACCTACCCATTTAAAGACCTCCTCTACTTGCGTTTTTTAACGATCATCCGGTCAGACGGTTTTTTCTTGCGGGTCTTGCCGCCAATAGCAATTTTACCCCAGGGTGAAACCGGATATTTGCGTCCTACCGGAGCCCGGCCCTCACCACCACCATGGGGATGGTCATTAGGATTCATAACCGAACCTCTAACCGTTGGTCTGACTCCCATCCAGCGATTCCTTCCTGCTTTACCAATGGTCTGGTTTTCGTAATCCAGATTTCCCACCTGACCTATCGTTGCCCGGCAATTAACATGCACCAGACGTACTTCACCAGACGGCAACCTAACATGAGCATAGGCTCCTTCTTTAGCCATTAACTGGGCTACAGCTCCGGCAGAGCGAACCAACTGGCCGCCTTTACCAGGCCGTAGTTCAATATTATGAATCAAAGAACCTACGGGAATGTCCTTAAGCATTAGTGAATTACCTACTTTAATGTCCGCTTGTGGACCTGCTACAATGGTATCTCCTACTTTTAAACCATTAGGAGCTATAATATATCTTTTGTCCCCATCGGCATAATACAACAAAGCGATATTTGCCGACCGGTTGGGATCATATTCAATGGCTGCCACCCGAGCCGGTACATTTTCCTTATTGCGCTTGAAATCGATTATGCGGTAGCGTCTCTTGTGTCCGCCACCTTGATGTCTTACGGTAAGACGGCCTGCGGCATTCCGACCGCCTTTGCGTTTTAAGGTCGCAGTAAGGCTTTTTTCCGGTTCTTTTTTGGTTATCTCTTCAAAACTAAGAATCGTCATATGTCTGCGACTGGGTGTTGTGGGTCTAAATGACTTAATACTCATCTATTTTTCCCTCCTTAAAGCTCAGCACGATACTTTTCTACATGCCGTCGAATAGGCGTATCTTGTGTCCGGGCTTGAGGGTTACGACCGCCTTTTTACGGTTGGGCCTTTTTCCTTCAAATCTCCCTACACGTTTAGGTTTGCCTTTTATATTCATGGTGTTCACGGACTGAACCTTAACTTCAAATAATTTCTCAATAGCATTTTTTACTTCTGTCTTATTGGCTCTTTTATCGACTATAAAGGTGTATTTGTTGTCGGCTAAAAGGTTCATCGACTTTTCAGTTACCACCGGCTTTATGATGATATCAGTATAGTCTTTCATTTACGCAAACACCTCCTCGACCCTGGCCACAGCGTCTTTGGTAATAAGCAAAGTTTCATATTTCAACAAGTCGTATACATTTATGGCCTCTACCCGCAAAGGTTTAACCCCCGGTATATTACGGGTCGACTTAATTACATTTATGCTGTCACCTGCAGTTACAACCAAAGTGCGGTTACTCGCATTCAGGGATTCTAAAGTTTTTATCATCTGTTTGGTTTTAGGCTCCTCAAACTGAAGATTATCTACTACTATTATCTGATTATCCTTAACCTTGCTGGATAAGGCCGATTTCATGGCTAATCTTCTTACTTTACGGGGCAGCTTGTAAGAATAGTCTCTGGGTTTGGGTCCAAATACGATTCCTCCACCCTTCCATAATGGGTTGCGGGAGCTGCCTGCACGAGCGCGGCCGGTTCCTTTTTGTCTCCAGGGCTTTTTGCCGCCGCCTCTAACCTCGCCGCGTTTTTTGGTGGAAGATGTGCCCACCCGTTTATTGGCCAGCTGCATTTTAACAAAGGCATGCATAACCGCCACATTGGGCTCTATGCCAAAAACACTGTCGTTTAAATCCAGTTCTCCGACCTGGGCCCCGCTCATATCGTATAAAGTCACTTTAGGCATCTTCTTACCTCCTTCGCATCTACTATGCCTTGACTGAATTCTTTAGAGTAACAAGACCTTTTTTGGGCCCTGGAATTGCACCTTTAATCAGGATAATGTTTCTTTCCGGATAGACTTTTACTACCTTCAAAGCCTGCACGGTAACACGATCCCCTCCCAATCTGCCAGGCATCTTGCGGCCTTTGAAAACCCGGGCCGGGCCTTTAGCCCCCAGTGAACCTGGACGACGGTGATATTTGGATCCATGCCCCATTGAGCCACGGGCAAAGTTGTGTCTTTTTACTCCCCCGGCAAATCCCTTTCCTTTGGACGTTCCGACTACATCGATTACGTCTCCGGCATTGAATACATCCACGTTAATGGTTTGGCCGATCTCATAATCATCAACATTATCTACGCGAAATTCTTTGATATAACGCAGGGGCTTTACATTTGCCTTTTTAAAATGTCCCGCTGCAGGTTTGTTGGCGGCCTTTTCTTTCAGGTTGTAAAAACCTATCTGAATGGCACTGTACCCGTCAGTTTCAACCGTCTTTTTCTGTATGACCGTACATGGTCCGGCTTCTACGGCTGTTACCGGTATCGCTCTTCCCTCTTCATCAAATATCTGGGTCATTCCAATCTTAATGCCCATTATGGCTTTCTTAATATTACCTGCCACCTGAAATACCTCCTGGTTCGTTATTCGCGAGAGGTTGGAAGTGGGATTTCCAACATCACTTTTATTACTTCGGAATTTACCGCCTTAAGACCTTATTCCCCACTGATCTTTTAGCACCGTCTCCTCTTAAAACTACAACTTAATCTCGATGTCTACCCCCGAAGGCAGATCCAGGTGCATCAGAGCATCTATAGTTTTAGGATTAGGATCCAGTATATCTATCAGGCGTTTGTGAGTTCTCATTTCAAATTGTTCCCGGGAATCTTTATTAACATGGGGCGATCTTAAAATAGTATAAATACTCTTTGCCGTTGGCAATGGTATCGGGCCGGAAACACTGGCCCCATTTTTTCTGGCGGTATCAACTATCTTCTGCGATGACTGGTCGAGAAGTTTGTGATCAAATGCCTTTAGTTTAATTCTTACTTTTTGCTGGCCACTCACTACTTACAAACCTCCTTAGACTGGCTTCTACTAATACACGCTACCGGGTGTTTAGAAGTGAAGGACATTATACGTCCTTCACTTCATAAGCCCCGCTTTTAATAACTATTCAATCGCGACTACAACACCGGATCCAACCGTTCTGCCGCCTTCGCGGATAGCAAATCTCAAACCTTCTTCTATTGCTATCGGGGTAATTAGTTCGATTTCCATATCGATATTATCGCCGGGCATTACCATCTCTACTCCCTCCGGCAGTGTGATTACGCCGGTTACGTCTGTGGTCCTAAAGTAAAAT
>JBMNOY010000006.1:0-62599 GCA_050943315.1 Syntrophomonadaceae bacterium | reverse complement strand
CTAAATATATTATATACCCATTCAACATGAATTTGCTTTATAATATAAATAATGACATTTACATAGTTTTATATTATTATTATACCTGACATTGGATATTATGGTATTCATTTGATTGATAGGTTAGATATCACTACGCAATGATTTATTGCAGAGATAATTAATAATTACGGAGGAATATAATGAATAATAAATTATGCCTGATTGATAATCATGATATTCAGGTTATTGGTATGTTCCTCGATACAAAAAGCAGGCGATCTCCACTGACTGCTGATGTATACCGGGGGGCGATTAATGAATTCTTTAAATATATGAATTATAAATCTCTGGGTGATATTACTTATGCGGACCTGGTTGAATACTCCAATTACCTCGCCTCCGTTGTTCCCGGCCGTAATCCTCCGGTTTTGTCAATCTCCACCCAAAATCGTAAAATAGCCACCTTGAAAAGTCTTTTTAAATATGCCATGCGTATTGGCTATATTCCATTCAATCCTGCTGAACCGCTGGAAACTCAGCGAGCTGATCAGAAAATAGCACAGCGAATTCTTACTGATGATGAACTGCTGTCCATAATTGAGGCAGCTAAGAATAAGAGCCTAATCCATCTTTTAATAGTCTATTTTTTTGCTTGTACAGGTTCTCGTGAAAGTGAGCTGGCCAACCTTATGTGGAGGGACTTCTTTCTTGGTCCGGGTGGGGAAATCTGCGTAAGTATTACCGGTAAACAACATAAAACCAGGGTTCTTAAAATAATACCCAGCTTATGGGAATTAATCATTGCCTATAGGAGGGCTGAGGGACTTTCAACCAAAATTAATCCCCGGGATAAATCAGCGTTTATTCCTAATCGCTTTGGCAACAATTATACACGTCAAACGATATGGAAAATGGTTAAGGAGTGTGTTGACGCAGCTGGTATTGACAAAAATGCTTCTCCCCATTGGATCAGGCACACCTATGCCACATCGGTAGCCAAAGACGGAACTGCCAACCTGTGGCGTTTGCAGCATGATCTGGGCCACGCGGCGATCACCACTACTCAGACTTATGTTCATGTTGCCAGAGGTATGCAAGATACCAGTGTTGACCATGTGGGCTATCTAAAAAGCATTAAAAATCGGGTTTTATAAGGGGGGCAGTTTTCTAGGTTATAGGAAAAATAGTTCTTAGTTGAATTAGTTGGAGGGATGTTAGGTTAATGACTACTAAAAGAGACTACATGTATGATGTTCTTAAAGGCCTGGGTATTATAACTGTTATATTCAGTCATGTTTATCGGGGCAGTACAGACCCTTTGGGGGTATTTGTCAGAGAACTGGCTATGTGGTGTGTCCCTATGTTTTTTATGGTTCAGGGACATTTTATGTCCAGTGCTTCCAGGTGGCTGCAATCAAGCTGGAAAAAAATCCGCAATACGTATATTCCTTATCTTTACTGGGCTATCGCCTATGGTGTATTTTACTGGGTAACTATAGGCAAAGAATTCACCATTACAGACCTGGTGCTGGGAAAAACTGCACTGCATCTTTATTATATGTTCTATTACATGTTATTTGCACTGTTATGTCCGCTTCTCTATTTATTGCCCAAAACGCTGCGCCGTTATTTTCTATATTTTATGATTATAAGCAATTTCGCGATGACTTTGATATTGGAGATTTCCAAAACCTATGGCCTGCATATTATCAGCTATTCTGGTCCCAATCCTATTAAGTGGTGGGGATTTATTGCCATTGGAATGTTAATTAAGGAATATCCGCAAATAAGGGAATATATCTCCAAACATGCCCGGGCATTCTTCTGGGGTGCCATTGCTGTAGCTATGGTTGGCCTCTTGGAACCTTATTTTAACAACACAATAGGATATCTTTTTAACAAAGCCGCCGTATTTCCGCTTTCAATAGGTGTTACCCTGGCCCTTGCCATTTATTACAGCGGGGAAAATCGTCCGGGCAAGAAGATTCTTTCTTTTGTCGGCAACCGGACTCTGGGAATCTATCTAGGTCACTTTTTTCTAGTTGACCCACTGCGTGCGCTTATTCCCGGAGATCGTACCCTGGTTGCATTGATCGTACTTTTTGCCTGTATTGCGGTTAAAGATCTCAAGGATTGCTTACTGGGTTATTTATCTAGCAGCCAGAAAGCAAAATAATCGGCAGCTCTACCGAGAGATGATAAAAAAGAGGGTCATTTCTTAGACAGAATATACAGGCATTATACGCCTGTATATTCTGCTTTCTAGCCATGTTAACGCATTCCTTACGGTTACTGGCATTCTTAACTATCTAAGAAAGGTAGCTTATTCCCATTCGGGTCATTTACTAAAATTGTTGTGTAAAACGGTAATAATTATAGGTAACTTCCTTTATATTAATCTTCCCATAGCAATAATCCCCTTCTGGTAAATTCCAAATAGCTTCCCCATAACTGGCCAGCTTTACACCGCCAAAGTCTTTGTAATTCCTGACCGGAGTGGACCATCTTGCTTGACGGTATTCTTTTCCGGTAGTTGTGAGATAACGGTCATCAGATATAAAATTAATTAATTCACCTTTTTCATTGAAGTACAGGAGAGCGGAAATAGTAATCCCATTATTGAATATGGCTTTGACCGTCAAAGGGTCAATTGTTTCCCATTTTATTCTTTTATCAATTAAGGTGGCAGGAGCTAATAGACACATATCATTGAATATTGTTACTGTTTCCGCTTTGTTGGCAATTTCACCACTGGCCTCGGCAACTTTAAAAAGTGAAGCAATCTTAATCAACATTGATGCCCTGGCATCTTGATAGGAATGCAATCCTACCACAGGAATACCGAACATTTTCAGCTTAATAAAATAATGACGGGCCGGATTGGCAAAGAAGTTGTACTGCTCGGATACCATAGGGAACTCGCCTTTACTGGGATCTGGCCTAAACCGGCCTTCACCTATCACGTGTACATTTTGGACCTTTTCCTTGCCAATAACACCTGTATAGGCAAGATATTTTTGCACCACGGGGGGCAAGTGCTTGGTATCATCTGTAGTAAGTATTGTATTTTTTGAAGGCTGAATTTGTTCCAGTCCTTGTTGAACATTTTCCTGGTATGCTTTTCTCAAACCTTGTGATTTATAAATGAGTACTCCCGCGGCAACCATTATGATTATTAACAATAGTATAACTATATATTTTTTCATGGTTATCGGGCTCCTTTTTCTAACGATAGTTACTCCTTATGAATAAGGCTAGATTAGCCGGATATATACTTTAAGGTAATTCTCCGGATAATCAGAAGCGACAGCTAATTAACCGCAACTATATTAGTCAGGGTACCTATATTTTCAATATAACAATCTACTATGTCTCCGTCATTAAGTAATTTAGGAGGATTGAAACCCATGCCGACTCCGCTGGGGGTTCCGGTACAGATTATATCCCCTGCTATTAAGGTCATGCCCCGGGAAAGATCACTTATAATATAAGGTATATCAAATATCATATTACTAGTATTGGAATTTTGTCTTACCTCACCATTTATAGTGCATTTAATATTCAGTTCCATGGGGGACTGTATATAATTTTTATGTACTATACAGGGGCCCATGGGGCAAAAGGTGTCCAGGCTTTTGCCTTTAAACCATTGTTTATGGTCAGCCTGTAAGTCTCGAGCAGAAACATCATTGACTATTGTGTATCCAAAAATATATTCTTGTGCTTCTTCCGGTCTTATGTTTATGCCATCCCTACCAATAACTACCGCAAGTTCAACTTCATAATCTACCTGGCTGGTGGTTTGGCGGGAAAACTTAATCAGGTCGCCGCTGCCTATCGCCGGTGATGCAACCTTGGTAAAGTAAATTGGACGTTCGGGAATGCCGGTATCAGATATTTGGGTAATTTTTATTTCCCGGGCATGGTCGGCATAATTTTTTCCCAGGCAAAATACATTTCTTTTCGGATAAGGTATCGGGGGCAGCAATTTAATCAGATTAAAGGGCAGGTATGCAAAATTACCGGTGCTGATGATATTTTCTATCTTATTTACCATGTCATCCGTAGCTGTTTCGATTAGTTCAAGCATAGATTTAACAGGAAACCCCAAGCCCTCTAAAGGTACGACCTTATTTTCCATTAGAACACCAACATTTTCTGTTTCCTGATATTTATAAGTAATAAATTTCATAAAGCTGTTCCTTTCTGCTAAAATTTAGACCAATTACTTTTATATATGCTTCTTATAGTCCTCCCAATTATCCTTTAAAAGCTTAGGGGTATCCAGTGAATAAGGGCAATTATCCTTGCAATGGTCACATTCAATACAGTCTTCGATTTTTTTCATTTTCTCCTTCCATTCTTCATTAAGGTATACAGAAGTCGGGGCACGTCGGATCATCAGAGACATTCGGGCACAATTAGGAATATCTATATCGGCCTGACACGGCAGGCAGTACCCGCAGCCCCGGCAAAACTCACCGCTTAAGCTCCTCTTATCGTGTTCAATAATCTTTAAATACTCTGTGTTAAGTACCGGTGGGTTTTTTGAATAGGCAATAAATTCGTTAAGCTCTTTTTCTTTTTGTATACCCCATATGGGCAGAACATTATCATACTGAGCAAGAAAAGCATAAGCTGCGGCGGAGTTGGTAATAAGTCCGCCGGACAATGATTTCATGGCAATAAAACCAACATTACGTTCACGGCAGAGTTTCACCAGTTCTATTTCCTTCTCTGTGGCCAGATAACTGAAAGGAAATTGAATGGTTTCATATAATCCCGATTCCACTGCCTCAATGGCTACCGGTAAGCGGTGATTGGTAATACCAATATGACGTATCATACCTCTCTCCTTGGCTTCCAACATGGCTTCATATAAACCTGTCCCATCGCCGGGCTTAGGGCAAAAGGCAGGGTTATGAAATTGATAAATATCCAGATAGCTTGTTTTTAATAATCGCAGTGAAACTTGTAAATGCTCCCAAAATTCCTTGGGGTCGGACGCAGTTGTCTTAGATGCGATATAAATATTGTTTCTCACCGCACTTAATGCATATCCGATCTTCTCTTCACTATCGGTATAAAAGCGCGCGGTATCAAAAAAATTAAGGCCGTTTTGATAGGCCTTTTTCAGTAAAAGTGATGCTTCATCCCGGTTTACCCGTTGAATAGGCAGTGCCCCAAAACCATTTTTATTAGCAATAATTCCTGTTTGTCCTAGTGTAACCGTTTCCAAAGTATCCCTCCATTTTATAACTACAATATTAACCAAGATTCTTGCGATGATCACATTTTTCATTCAACTTAAACATATCAAAAGGCTGCCCGATGGTAAAGCTTCAGGGTTAAACCCCGGAGCGCAAGGGGGCATAATTTTGCATTACCTTTTCTGCCGCTTTTAGTCCGTCTACTGCTGATGACATTATTCCGCCGGCATAACCTGCACCTTCCCCCATCGGATATATGCCTTTGATATTGGATAAGCCATTTTCATCCCTGACGATCCTTACCGGTGAGGAACTTCTGGTCTCGACACCGGTTAAAATACTGTCCCGCATAGCAAAACCCCTGATTCGGCTATCAAAATATACAATAGCTTCCTTCAGAGTTGCTATCACATACTCCGGTAGGCACTGTTTTAGTTCGGCCAATACTACACCTGGTTTATAAGTAGGCTCAACACTGCCCCAGGTAGTGCTGGGCTGATCTAGCAGAAAATCACCTGTTAATTGGGCCGGAGCCCGGTAACCTCCTCCTCCTGCCTTATATGCCAGTCGCTCCCAACAGCGTTGAAATTCAATGCCCGCCAGAGGATGCGGACTGGGAAAATCAACTGGTGATACCCCTACTAATAAGGCCGAATTAGCATTAAAGCCATCTCTTTTAAACATACTCATGCCATTGGTAACAACAGAATTTTCCTCAGAGGCAGCAGCAACCACATATCCGCCCGGGCACATACAAAATGTATAAGCCGATCTTCCCTTTTTAGAGTGATAAACTAATTTATAATCTGCTGGCCCTAATCCAGGATGTTCGGCCGATACACCATATTGGGCTTTATTAATAATTTCCTGCGGGTGCTCAATTCTAACTCCAATAGAAAAGGGCTTTTGTATCATTTTAACACCGCGGCGGTGCAATATCTTGAAGGTGTCACGGGCACTATGACCAACCGCCAAAAGGATAACCTGACAATGGAGTTCCTCATTATCATTTATTACCAGTGCTTGGATATTACCATTTCTAATAATAAAATCAGTCACTTTAGCTTTAAATCTTACTTCACCACCGAGGGCGATAATCTCTTGCCTGATTTTTTTAACCGTATTCTTCAAAATATCGGTTCCAATGTGAGGTTTGCTTTTATATAATATTTCTGCTGGTGCGCCTGCTTTAATAAATTCTTCTAATACAGTACGACACCGTTTGTCATTAATTAAAGTAGTAAGTTTGCCGTCGGAAAATGTGCCAGCTCCACCCTCACCAAACTGGACATTACTTTCTGTATCAAGTTCACCGTGATTCCAAAATCTATTTACCTTAGCGGTTCTGCTATCTACATCCTCCCCTCTTTCCAAGATGATAGGTCTATAGCCATTTTGGGATAACAGTAAACCAGCAAAAAGACCTGCCGGTCCCATGCCGACTATTACCGGCCTATTAGGCAGAGTTTTAGTCCCCAGGGTCACACCGGGATAAGATAAATCTGGAGTAATTGTTATCCCTTTTAAACTATGCTTGTTTAAAATCCGTTTTTCATTATGTACACTGACATCTACTGTATAAACATAAAAAATGTCATCTTTTTTACGGGCATCTATTGACTTTCTAGATATGGTAAACGAAAAAAGCTCCTTTTCCTTAATATTTAGCTTTGCAAGTATCATTTTCCGTAAAGCTTGTCTTTCCATCTCCAAATCTTCCGCTTTATTTATGCTAATTTTAATATCTGAAATCCTAATCACATTGACCTCCTGTTTATCCACAAAAAACAACTTGCTTTTAGGCAAGTTGTTTTGGATAGGTAAAACTTTTAGGATTGTATTTTAAGGATTTAAAGTGGTTAATAACACAGTTAGCTTATCCACTGCCTTTAATTGATGCGATATGTTATTAGGAAGATTTATCATTTCCCCTTCATTAAGATAATATTCATCTCCCCAAATCTTGGCATTCATTTTTCCCTTTATTACGTAAGCCAGGGTTTCTCCGGTACTTGCCTGGCAGCTTAATTCTTCACCTTTATCAATGGTATAAACTGACATGTTAATCATATCTCCCTCGAGCAGGGTTTGGCTGACAACCTTACCCTCAACATAAGGAACCAGATTTTTTAAATCTAAAATTTTGGCATAGTCAATGTTTTTGCGCAAGTGTGGTATGTTCAAAAAAATCCTCCTTTACTGCGAATAATAATACTTTTAATAGTATTTCGCATAACTTCCGGTCTATTCTTTTTTACATAGCAACTTGCGCAAACATACTATAATGCTGCACTCTGTCCGGCAATAAATCCTGACGACCAGGCCCATTGCAGATTAAAACCACCACACTGACCATCTATATCAATAATCTCACCGGCAAAATATAAGCCTTTAACTATTTTTGACTCCATAGTGTTAGGATCAATTTCCCGGGTATCAATGCCGCCAGCAGTTACCTGAGCACTGGACCAACTCTTAGTCCCCCTGATCTTGAAGCGCCAATCAGTTAAAATATTCACGATACTTTCCTGCTCTTTAAGAGATAAATTAGCAGCAGGCTGCTTAATATCCTTAATTCCTGCTTCCATTAAGACAACCGGAATCAGCTTTTTATTTATAAAGCCAACCAGGCTGAAATCAAGTGGTTTATGGGCGGCTATTTGTAAACGTTGTTTGAACAGTTTCCTTAACTCATCCTTGGTCATCATATCTATTATAATTAATTTTAAAAAAGCTTCTTGTCCTTCTTGTAAGAGTTCTCCTGCCTTTCTGCTTATCTGCAAAATAGGCGGACCTGATACTCCATAATTGGCGAAAAGGATATCACCTTTATCTTTAGCGACTGCTTTACTATTATGAATAATCTCGGCTGTGCCGACAAACTTTACCCCCTCAATGCGCTTAAAAAACGATCCTTCTAACATTATCTGCACCAGCGCGGGAAAAATATCTATAATATTGTGTCCTAACCGGGTTGCTAATTCATAACCATTGCCATCAGAACCACTCGTGGGCATCGCTTTACCGCCGGTAGTAATAATAACCCGATCCCCTTGATATATTTTCCCATTTTCCAATTTAACTGTAAATGTACCGCCTTTTGGACATATATCTTTTACCAGGGCTTCACTAACAATATTTACTTGCAACTCATGCAGTTCATATAAAAGGACATCTAAAACGCTGGAAGCTTGACCAGACAGGGGAAAAACTTTGCCGAAATCTTCCACTTTAGGTTGAATCCCTAATCTTTCAAAAAAATTAAGAGTATCGTAAACGGTGAATTTTCCTAAGGCACTATAGGCGAATTTTGGATTTTCACCATTGTAGCAGGAAATATCCGCATTTATGTTGGTAAAGTTGCATCGCCCGTTACCCGTCGCCAGTATTTTCTTCCCTACCCGTGAATTTCGTTCCAGTATAGTAACCTCAGCACCCAGCCTGCGGGCAGAAATAGCTGCCATCATTCCGGCTGCCCCGCCCCCCACGACAATTACCTGTCTCTTTGCCTTCATATATCCCCCTCAATATAAGTATCATCGGTTGACACAAAAGCCAACTTTAATAAGTGAACCATTTCATTGCCTGGGCATACTTAAGATTGAATTATATTTATTAATGGGCTGTTAATTTGTGTAGCCCCACCCAATATTATATACGATTTGATTTTCCCTCGCTGCCATCATACATCAGTTGAATAGTTTCTAATTAAAGAATATGGTAAAATACTGCCAGGTTGCCCGAAACTTGTTTGCAAATGGGAATATTTATATGGTTGGCCTTTCTGCTTCCTTATTAACCTCATCACGTAAAAAAGCGAAAACTTGATCCAGTTCCTCATCATTAAAGTCCCAATTTACATCATTAGGGGATAACTTCTCTTCAAAGAATTCCGGCAGCCGGTCATCAGCTTCGGTAAAACCTGCTGCCCGGTTAAAATCAAGTTCGGTTTTGAGAACAAACTTACCTAGTTCAATTAAATGCTGTGATGAAAAGGTCTTTCCGGTAAAAGCCCCGATAAGGTCGTTCATGGCTTGGAAGGTTTCTTTGTTGTCCAGAACGCTGAAGGCAACGAAAATGCATAGCCCGCTGCTATCCAGGGCTGCCGAGATAATTTGCAGATTTCTGGAAAGTTCAATATTTCCCTCCTTGTTTAAGGGACCTACAAATTCCCCCACCTTAAGAATGTTAGATGTTACAGCGTAACCGGCAGTATGGTCTGCACCCATGGGAGTAGTTGCATAAGTAACCCCTTGGCCCTTCACAGCCCTGGGATCATAAGCAGGGATTGCCTGGTTTTTCACCACTGCCACCCGGTTAACTCCGAATACTTTACCGGTAACCGCTGCCCCACTGCCGATAATTCTGCCCAAGTAACTGCCCTGCTTAATTTCTTGCAGTATATTTAACATTCCTTCGCCGTCTCCGAAGGGTAATATTCCGCCCTCCATGGCAGTGGCAATGCTGACCGCCGTTTCAATAGTATCTATGCCGATATCATCACATATGCGGTCTGCTTTGGCGATTATATCCAGGTCATCAATATAACATACCGCTCCAAACCCCCAAATCGTTTCATATTCAAATCCAGAGGTGACAAACTCTCCATTTTCATCATTATAAACCTGGGAGCAACTTATAACACAACCGGCATGGCAATTGTGAGTAGGCTTGCCTTTTCTTTTCACGATGGCACTATGCATGGTTTCACCACTTATTTTGTCCACCCCGGTAAACTGCCCCATTCGGAAATTACGAGTAGGCAGACCACCAGCTTCATTGAGTATGTTAACCAAAATATTGGTTCCATAAGTGGGAAGCCCTTCTCCTGTAATAGGGTTTTCTCGTAAGCCTTTGGCAAAAGTCTTTACAGCTTCACGAAACCTTTCCGGTTGAGCAATTTTGACCGGTTCGGTATCGGTATCGTCAAGGGTGATATATTTAATGCCCTTTGAAGCCATGACAGCACCCAGGCCACCACGACCTGCACTGCGAATATAACCGTGATAGTCTTTTACTGATATATTCGCTGCCAGCAATTTATACTCGCCGGCCTGACCAATGGTAATAACGCCAATTTTTTTCCCGTAGCGTTGGGACAGAGTTTCAATTACTTCATAGTTTCCCTTTCCAAGCAATTCTTTTTCCTCTGAAAGCCTTTGCTCATTTTTACTTATATGAAGACTATAAAATTTACCGGGTACAGGAAGGCCCTCGATTATAATGGCTTTTATCCCCAACCGGGCCATCTTTTGGGCTGCGCTTCCGCCTACATTGCTTTCCTTAATCCCTCCTGTTAACGGGCTTTTGGCACCAACCGACATACGCCCGGAGTTGGGAGCTGCTGTTCCGCTCAACAGTCCCGGGGCAAAAACCAGTTTATTAAACCTTCCCAGAGGGTGACACTCCGGATCTACCTCCCGGGCTACAATGGCTGAAGTTAAAGCACGTCCGCCCAAGTCCATCCATTCGGGTGCAACAGCCTCTGATTTTACGGTCAAATCACTCATATTTATACGAATAATCTTCATTATCTCACCTATTTTCCTTTTATTTTAGTATTATCAGGGGGTGGAGGTTGTATTAGCGAATACTAATGAGAATCTATGGCAAACTAATAAATATTTAGGCTAATTCACACCCTGATAGCTTTGGCCCACTTTTACACCGTCAGCCCGGAGCAATGCGAGACAATCAATTATGATTAAATTGTTGGGTTACAAATGCACTTTAAGGAAAATACTAAGAAAAACAGAGAGGGTGAATAATATGAATTCCAGCAGAGTCAAGCAAATTATTGATTCACCAAATTTTATCGAGGTGTTATACAAGGGCTCCCCGGTTTTAATTCAGAATATTGACGGCAACAGAGTGCAAATTCAGGATATGAATGCTGAGGAAACTTATGAAGTATCAGCTAACGATTTGGTTGAGGGAAAAATGCTGCACTAACAAGCCGGTCTAATTTTTAACTAGGTGCCACAATTGGTTTCCTTTTAAACTAGCATGATGCTCCCCAGGGTGTTGCACATGTTTTATTTATTGCCCACCGGAACAAAAGTCTATCAACTCCGGGTGTTCATTTGCAGACGAATTTACCATATTAGAAATAGGGTAGGCTTGTAGTTCATTTTCCGGTTTAAATTGGCTTAGAAATGCTTTAACTTCAATTCGACTGCCCGGGCAGATCTTCTCCAGCCATAATTCTTCATATTCTCTGCTAAGAATAAGAGGCATGCGGTTATGAATATGTCGTATGGATTCGACTGGTTCAGTAGTGATTATGGTAAAAGTCAGCCGGGTGTTACCTCTTTGGTCAACCCATTTATCCCATAAGCCGGCAAATGCAAACGTTTGCCGCGATTTCTTTACTATTCGCAAAGGTTGTTTAGTATTATTAATTTTAAGCCATTCATAATAGCCGTCGGCAGGAACAATACAGCGTCGAGTCAAAAGCGAATCGCGAAAAGAAGGCTTTTCTGCCACTGATTCCATCCGTGCATTAAATAGCCTGGCACCCATGGAATCATCCTTACACCAGTGTGGAATAAGGCCCCATCTCATCATAACCATGCGGTTTTCACCCTTTTGTTTGATTACTACGGGCATTTGTTGCCCAGGTGCGGTATTATACCGGGGTCTGTAATCCGGTATTATCACTGGACAACCAAACCGTTCGGACAATTCGTCCTGATCAATTGTTAGAGTATAGCGACCACACACATAAGTCCCTCCTATATTCTTAGACTATAATAAAAATACCCTCCGGGCAAATCCATAATCCACAATAAGTTTCTAGATTTTGTATGTTAAAATAGGAGAATAGTAATGCGTTGATAATCAATCGTACGTGCAAAGGATAATAATTAATTGAAACTAATCAGCTTTTTTTGTGCTTTTATGCTGTTATACGGTCTGCTGCACTATTATATCGGTCTGCGCGGCTGGCAGGCATTCCGGAATATGGGTATATTTAGCTGGATGCCGGCATGGAACTGGGCTCTTTTGGTAACCCTTCTGGCTCTATTGTACCCATTAAGCCGGGCAGCGGTAAACTTTCTGCCCCGCAAAGCAGCACAGGTGTTAATATTTGCCGGATCCTATTGGATGGCTATACTGTATTACCTTTTGTTAATAGTGCTGGCTGTCGACCTATTAAGGTTGATCAATCATTTTACCGGCTTCTTTCCTCATAACCTTTTTAAACTCCCGGCTTTTTTAGGCATGGGGGCTTTGTTATTTATAATGTTAATACTTCTTTATGGCACCTGGAATGCCAATCACCCGGTAGTCAGAGACTATGAGTTGATTGTTGACAAAAAGCCGGAGGATATAAAAGAATTGCGCATCGCAGTAGTGTCAGATATTCACCTGGGGTGGATAGTGGGTATCGACCGCATGGCTGGTATGGTTAAGACTATTAATTCTCTTCAACCTGACCTGGTGTTTATGGTTGGAGACATTATTGACGAAGGTGTGGACCCCTTGTCGGAACGAAAAATTCCTGCCATGCTGGGTTCCCTTAATCCCCGTTATGGTGCCTATGCAGTGTTAGGTAACCATGAGTATATAAGCGGAAATGTTGAAAAAACCGCTGGCTATATGGATAAGGCTGATATAACCGTCCTGCGCGATCAATGGGCAAAAGTTGCCGGCAGCATTTATGTGGTTGGAAGAGATGACCAGGCTTGCAAACGGTTCAGCGGACACGAAAGGTTAAGCCTTACTGCCCTTATGTCCGAAATACCCCGCCAGGACCTGCCCATAATACTGTTGGCTCATGAGCCGGTGGAGCTGGAAATAGCTGAAATAGAAGGGGTTGATGTGCAATTTTCCGGACATACTCATCTGGGCCAGTTATTCCCCAATAATTTTATCACCCAAGCCATATACGAAAATGATTGGGGATATCTTAAAAAAGGCAACTTGCAGGTTGTAGTCTCCGCAGGTTTTGGAACCTGGGGACCACCCATTAGAATAGGTAACCGGCCGGAGATTGTAAATGTTCTGGTTAAATTCCAAAGTTAAGTCCCAGAATGAGATGGTACTCCGCAAGGCTCAGAGTTATCTGCCTGATGCCGCATTCCGGTAATTATCTGGGACTTCGTTAGGGTTAGCATAAAAACCTAGATTAGGGTAGTGTTGTTCCAGCCAACCTAGTGAGAACTCATTTTGGCACAACACTACTATGCGGCCATTATGGTCGGTAACACACTGGCTGCTTAGATTATTCAGCTTGCTGATGTCGATACCGGTTTTACTATCTACCCAACGGGCAAGTTGGTAAGGAAGATGCTGTAAACTAACATCTACCCCATATTCCGCTTTTAGCCGATAGGTGAAAACTTCAAATTGTAATTGACCAACTACACCCAGAATCAGGTCTTCCGTACGGTCGGTAGTTTTAAAAATTTGCACGGTCCCTTCTTCTACCAGTTCATTTATACCTTTCTGAAACTGTTTGTATTTACTAGTATTCCGGTTCGAAACCTTGGCAAAATGCTCCGGTGGAAACTGGGGCAGACGTTCAAATTCAAAATTACCTTCAGCACAGAGAGTATCACCAATTCTAAAAATACCCGGGTCATGCAGACCTATGATGTCACCGGGATATGCTTCGTCAATAATATCACGGTCTTGAGCCAGGAACTGCTGGGGTTGAGCCAGCTTAATTCTTTTTCCTGTTCGTACATGATTTACTGCCATACCTCTTTCAAATTTTCCCGAGCATACCCGTAAAAAAGCTATCCGGTCTCTATGTGCCGGGTTCATATTAGCTTGAATCTTGAATATAAATCCGGAAAACGCTGTTTTGGCAACATCAATCGCTCCCATATTACTCATATGGGCATGGGGAGCAGGGGCCAGCCTTAGATATTGGTCTAAAAATGTCTGTACGCCAAAATTACTAATGGCACTGCCGAAAAAGACCGGGGTTAATTTACCCTGATTAATTCTTGCTTCATCAAACGGGTCCCCAGCGATATCCAGTAAAGTAATATCTTCAATAATTTTTTGATACCATGAATCTCCTATTATTTCCCGGACCCCCGGGTCTTCTACCCCCCGTTCATCGGGGTAATAAAAACTGTTTTGTCCGTCCCGGGTATAAAGCTCAATACGATTATTTTGGCGGTCATAAATACCGCAAAATTCATCACCCATCCCAATAGGCCAGTTCATTGGGCAAGAACGTATACCCAAAACATCTTCCAGTTCCTCCAATAAGTCCAGGGGTTCTTTGCCATAACGATCCATTTTATTAATAAAGGTAAAAATGGGAATCCCTCGTTGACTGCATACTTTGAATAATTTGATGGTTTGGGCTTCTACTCCTTTAGCTGCATCAATCAGCATGACTGCACTGTCCGCCGCTGTCAAGGTGCGATAAGTATCTTCACTGAAATCCTGATGCCCCGGCGTATCTAATATATTTATATGATGTCCCTGATAATTAAACTGCATAGCACTGGAAGTAACTGAAATGCCACGTTCCTTTTCTATCTGCATCCAGTCCGAGGTGGCAAATTTTTTAGCTTTACGTCCCTTAACCTCTCCAGCCATGCGAATGGCTCCGCCAAACAAAAGAAGCTTTTCGGTAAGGGTGGTTTTACCTGCATCCGGGTGGGATATAATAGCAAAAGTACGCCGCTTTTCGGCCTGCTTTAAAATTTCCTGAAATGTTGTTGTCACTTCTATTATCCTTTCTATTGAACAAACTTCATTTACTATAACACAAAATGTGCCGACTAAAAACACAGCTCACCGGTAACAGCAAATGCGCGTACTGGTGCCCCATCGGCCAATCTGGTATTAAGCGGCATTACCCCGAATAAAAACTTTTCGTTATTAATTAAAGTCAGGTTAGTCAAATTCTCAATAATCAAAATATTTCTTTTCATCAAAATCTTGTGTACCGCATAATCGGTTGATTCCATCGGGTCAATAGATATAGCATCAATGCCAATGCCTTTTAAATTAAATTGGGTAAGCCATTGGGCTGCATCTAAGGACAGGTGGGGAAAGCCTGCAAAATACCGGGAACTGCCCCAATAATCGCTCCAGCCGGTATTTAGTAGCAGAAATTCCCATCCTTGTTTTAGTAAGGGTTCCAGGCATTTTAAATCAATAACCTTTATTTCTTTACGGTTCTGGTTTATAAAATCAAATCTAACTCCTTTTCCGACAAACCTTTCAATATCAAAGGAGTCCAGGGTAGGTCCATCTTGGAATAAATGAGCCGGTGCATCAACATGGGTTCCGGTATGAGAATACATGGTAATTCTATGCTCTATAAAACCATCGGTCTCTAAGGTATTGGCAAGTTCTAAAGCAGGCGGTTTTGTCCCTGGAAAGACCGGCATGTCCGGGCATATAACATGGGTGAGATCTATTATTGGCATATAAACAACTCCTATTAGTCCTAAACTAAAGTTATTATTTGGTATAAATAATATAGCTAAACTATACCTCATTCAAGACCGGCAGCAACCGGCTGGGAAAATAAAGAGACTTTCCAGGCCCTAGTCAGACTATCAGCAATAGAATGTCTCTTACTCCAGATATTTTAACTATAGAATGTTTTCCAGGGTGACTGCTTCTTTTTCCGGTATATGCTCTATCATCAGCCTAAGTTCGGAAAGCTGGCCAAGTGACAGGGGGTTATTTCCGTTTTTAACATATTCTTTGGTACGCGCCATACAAAATTCGATATTATCGATTTCCTGGTGGTCTAAAAAAATTGGCCACCATTTAGCTTCCTTTTTCCATTTATCTTCAAGCTGTTTATTGGCAGTGATTGCAGCTTGCTTATCACCACTCCTTATTTCGGTTATAACTATATCAATCTGCTTGACCAAGCCGTTGGTTGCTTTCTGCAGAGCATTATTAGTCCAGTACCCTGCCCCCACAATAAGTACTAATATAATTATCATGGTGATAAGTATTCTCATTTTACTCATGAGGCTCCTTTTCTTTTATTGCCCGCCGAGGATTTTACCTGGAAAAATAACTCGCCCCGGGTATTAAGAGTGGCCAAGAGGATTTCACTAAAACTATGTATGCCGGAATTAGCCAACTCTTTTTGCAGCCAGTCCGTATCACGGTTTAACTTGGCTAAATTTTGTTGAATGATCTGTCCGTCGATTATTAAAGTCACCGGCAGGTTTTCATAGGAGGGAGAGATATTTAAATCCTGTGGTTGGACAGCTCTCTTATCGGATTTAAGAATAACACTTAGCTGACCACTGGTTTCAAGAATGGCAAACTCTACATCGGTGATGTCGGCAACGTTTTTTAAGCGCAATTGTTCTAGTAAATCATTAATATTATAGCGTAGTCTCTTTAGTTCTTCTTCAACAATCTTTGACTTTTCTATCAGTACACTGGGTTTGCCGCAAATAACACCTCGTGCCCTCTCACTTTTCAGGGATATATAGGACAAGGTTATTTCCGCAGCCACTAAAACAAATATGGGTATTATACCATTCACTATTGGGACCCCGGTATTTTGCATGGGAATAGCCGCCAACTCGGAAATCATTATTATTACTACTAACTCGTAAGGTTGTAATTGCCCTATTTGTCTTTTACCCATAATACGAAGCAATACGACCGTAGCGGTATAAAGAATTAAGGTGCGAATGATAACGATATTCACAACATTTTCCCCTTATGGCTTGTATACTCAGTATTATTTACACCTTTTGACTTAGTTATGTAAGAACCACCAGATTAAATGCTCTACAAAGCAAGAATCCCCGGCTTATGCCGGGGAATACGATTTTAGTTTTGACTTAAAACTGACTGTGATTCTTGATAACAAGTTTCCAATTGTTTAGTTGGGTCATCATAAGGGTTCATCCAGCCCCTGTTCATTATATAGTTTGTTATAGCCTCGTGCTCCGCAGTTTTCTGTGCAACAAAACCAGCTAACACTGCTCTCAACTCCGGAGTGGTTGACGCCAGAGTGGCTGATAAATAAAGCTGAGCACCGGCGGCTGCTGTTGCCATGGCGCTTAAAGAGAGAGTTTGGTCAAGAGATTGGTCGGTTATATCGTTGAAAAATTGACCAATAAGATTTGCCATATTTATTGCACACCCCCCTGGACAAACTGATTTTCTACCAGAAACTGCTGCATAGTACGTATACGAGCCTCACTTGCCGCAATTCCGGCTTCAGTCATGCTTTTTAGCTTGTCGTCACTAATAGTACGCTGAACTGCCTTGGAAATAGCCAACCCATTAGTCTCCATCCTTAATAATGAACTCAAAGCAAGGGTTTCTTGTTGGCTCAAATTTCTCATAATTTACCTCCTCGTTTCCTTTTTCTAAGGCTATTATTTCTATTAGACACAAGGTTTATAACTGGTAAAAATATTCAGGCTTATTCGCTTTTATAAATAGGAATAATAGTAAAGATTTTTAATGAGGAGCTTTCATGTGGTCAAGATACTTAAGGTTGAAGACCCGCGCAGATGTATAGGTTGTATGCTTTGCTCCCAGGCATGTGCCAGGCTTTATGGGGATTTCTCCGTTTTCCGCGCGGCTATTCACGTGCATACCACCGGGGGTATGCCTGAAGAGTTTATTATTACCAGCTGCAGAGCATGTTTGAACCCGAGTTGCAGGGAAGCTTGCCCGTGTGATGCTTTAAAAGCACGTGAAGGCGGCGGTGTTGTATTCCTAAAGGAGAGTTGCTCCGCCTGTGGAGCCTGCCTCCAAGGGTGCCCGATAGGAGCAATACGGGCGGATGAGGATAATCACCCCATTATATGCAGGCATTGTGGTTATTGCGCTAAATATTGTCCACATAATTGTATCATCCTAAAGGAGATTCAAAGTGACCAGCCGCAAGATTAATGTGCTTTACATAAATCTAACTACACAAACCTTCCGGCTTGAAAACCGTATTGACCTGGCCCGGTATATTGGCGGTACAGGATTAGCAGCCAGGTTATTAGAGGAAACCATACATGCCGAACTCGATCCCCTTGATCCTGCTCAACCAATGGTCATAGCTATTGGTCCCCTGAACCTGATTATGCCGGCTTGCACTAAGGTAGTATCCACTTTTTATTCACCACATACTGGTGAGTACGGGGAAAGCCATGCCGGCGGCCGCCTGGGAGCAGCTATGCGTTTGGCCGGTTTTGATGCCCTGGTTTTAACCGGCCGGGCCCGACACCCATTATATCTGGTTATAGCTGACAAAGTTGAATTCAGGGATGCCCGGGCATTATGGAATATGCCGGTAGCGGATGCTGGCAAAGTATTGCGCCGATTTACCACTGGAAGTAAAGTGCGCAGTTTTCTTACTATTGGCCGGGCGGGCGAGAATATGATTAGCTATGCCTGTGTGAATGTTGATAGCCATCGGCATTTTGGCCGATTAGGTCTGGGGGCGGTAATGGGTTCCAAACTTCTTAAAGGTATGGTGGTAATAGGTGACCGTTTAATGCCGATTCCCCGCGGGCAACAAAATAAATACCGGAAAATATACGATCACCTCTACGATAAGGTAGTAAATACTGATTTAATGGATAAATACCATGAAGTAGGAACAGCTATTAACATAATGCAACTCAATGATATTAATTCTTTACCGGCTTACAATCTTACTGCCAGCCGGATTGATTTTTCCCGGCAAATATCCGGAGAACGGTTTGCCTGCCATAACTTGATCCGTAAAGTAGCCTGCTTAGGATGTCCTATAGGATGTATACATATTGGGCAATTGCGGCGCCAGTTTGATAGAGGTTATGAATATGAAACCGTTAACATTTCTTATGATTATGAATTAATCTTCGCCCTGGGTTCTTTTCTTGGTTTACAAAATACTTCGGATATATTGCAGCTGATTGATGTTGTGGAACGGGAGGGGTTAGATGCTATATCAACCGGTGTCGTCCTGGGTTGGGCTACTGAATGCTATAAGCAAGGGATAATAGATCAGGATGATACACTTATTCCCCTTGACTTCGGTTTAGTTTCTAATTACATGGAAGCAGTTCATTACCTGGCTACAGCCAAAAATGACTTTTACCGTAGCCTGGGAAAGGGTGTAGCTTATGCTTCTGAATATTACGGGGGCTCTGATTTCGCCTGTCATCTGGGCAACAATGAAATGCCGGGTTATCATACCGGTTATGGAAGTGTAGTTGGATGTGCAGCCGGTTCCCGCCATTCCCACCTTGATAATGCCGGCTATGCATTGGACCAAAGCCGTACCCCAATAGATAAAATGGGAACTCTCCTTTTTGAAGAAGAGGTGGAGAGGAATATCTTAACCAGTATGGTTATATGCCTTTTTGCCCGCCAAATTTACACCCTGGAGGTAGTACTGGAATGTTTGGATGCCATTGGTATGCCCACGAGCCACCGGGAACTTACTTCCCTTGGTAAAGATATTTTAAAAACCAAGTACGATATAAAGTACAAAACCGGATTTGAGCTAGCCAACATCAAGATCCCGCCGCGTTTTTTTGCCACACCTACCTGTAATGGGTATTTGGATGAAAACAATGCCCACCTGGTGCTAAAACAATATCAGACTAAAATCAATAGTCTATTCACTTAATCGGCAATAGGGGTTATGCCGTGTTGGTACTTGCTTTGAGCCTGGTTTCAGTACAGCTGAACATCCTTAATTCTAAGCAATCGTAAACCATTAAGGATAACCAGCAATGATGCTCCCATATCTCCCAGTACCGCCAACCACATGGTTAACATACCGGGAATAACCAGAGCCAGAATGAAACCTTTTAACACAAGTGCGGCAACTACATTTTGCTTCATGATTCTTAAGGTTCGGCGGCTCAGATGAATAGCATAAGACAGTTTGGATAAATCATCAGCCATGAGGGCTACATCGGCCGTTTCAATGGCTGCATCAGTACCGGCAGCTCCCATGGCTATCCCTACTGTTGCCGTGGCCATAGCCGGAGCATCATTTATACCGTCTCCTACCATTGCCACCTTGCCGTACCGGCGCAGTAAATCCTGAACAACGCTTACTTTATCTTCAGGAAGCAGCTGTGCCCGGTAATCGTCAACTCCAGCTGCAATAGCAATAGTACGGGCAGTAGATGGGTTATCTCCGGTAAGCATAATTACTTTATTGATACCAACCTGTTTCAGGTTTTTCACCGCCTGGCTGCTTATGGGACGTAAAATATCAGCCAAAGCGATGAGCCCTATAATATCTTCTCCTGAACATAATAATATTACCGTTTTGCCAGCCTGCTCCAGCTTTTCGATATTTTTATAGAAAGCTCCAACTTCGATATTATTATCCTCTACATATTTTTTACTGCCGATAAAATACCGGCACCCGTTAACGACCCCTGTTGCTCCCCGGCCCATAATAGCACGAAACTCAGTCACAGCCGGTAGCTTAAGACCATTTTGACCAGCTTTTTTAACGATTGCCTTTCCCAGTGGATGCTCGGAACGTGACTCAATAGCAGCACCCAGTGTCAGCACTTCATTTTCGGTAAGGGATGAGGTTGATATAATGTCAGTAACCTCTGGCTTACCCTGGGTAAGAGTACCGGTTTTATCCAGAGCCACAACCGTCAGCCGGGCCATCTGCTCCAGATATATACCGCCCTTAATTAAAACACCGTTTCTGGCTGCATTACCTAATGCCGTAACAATAGACACCGGAGTTGAGATAACCAGCGCACATGGACAGGCTACCAACAACATAGCAAGTGCCTGATATACCCATTGGCTAAAAGACTGATTCAAAAGCAATGGCGGTACTGTTGCCACTACTGCCGCACAACTTATTACAACGGGAGTATAATAACGTGCAAATCTATCTATAAATTCCTGTGATTTGGCTTTCTTTCCCTGGGCTTCGTCTACCAGTGCAATAAGGCGGGCAATAGTATTATCCCGGGCTAATTTCGTAACCTTAATTTCCAGAGCACCGCTCTGGTTTATAGTACCGGCGAAAACATCATCCCCATAACCCTTATCAACCGGTATTGATTCTCCGGTAATAGCCGCCTGATCTACTGCTGATGCTCCCGCTGTTACCTTACCGTCCATGGGGATTCTTTCCCCGGGCCTGACTACCACTATATCACCAATCTTTATATCGGCTAAAGGCATCACCTTTTCCATATTATTACGTTTGACAAGAGCCTCCTGGGGCGTTAGTTCCATTAAACTGCGAATAGAATTGCGTGTTTTCTCTAGTGTATAGGCCTGCAGGGTATTGCCCAAGGCAAAGAGGAAAACTACAATCGCCCCTTCTTCCACTTCTCCGATTAGCACTGCTCCAATAACGGCAATCATCATGAGTACATTCATATCGATACTCCGCGCTCCAACCAGCATGGAAATCCCGGTTCGCACAGGAAGATATCCGCCTACTAATATGGCTAATAAATATACCAGTTGATAAATTTTAGCCGGTGCACCGAACTGATTGCTTAAAACCGCCAGGGCTATTATTATTCCGCTCAAAATACAGGAAATGGCATATTTATTAGTCTTCCAGAAGGAAATCTCTGGAGCAATACTATCCTTATTCTCCAATATCCCCTGGTAACCCATTCTCTCTATCACCGACAGTACGTTCTCAATAGGACCGGGGTAACTAACCTCCAGCTTAGAATTGCCAAAACTGACCATGGCCTTTTCCACCCCGGGCATAGCCTTAATTCTTTTTTCCAGATTAGCTGCACAATCAGCGCAATCAAGACCAACCACACGTATTTCAAAAGGCTTACGGTGAGAATGGGGTGAAGCTGCTGAAAAGGCATCATATCCCAGATCCCTGATCTTCTCGATAATGCCGGTTATGGTAGTAATCTCAGGGTCATAGGTCAGGTGCATTTTTTCACTGGGAAAAACAAGATTAGCTTCAATAACTCCAGGCAGGTTCTTTACTGTCTTTAAAACTTTAGCGGCACAGTCAGGGCAGTCCATACCAATAATTCTCAGGCTGTCATCAGTATAAAAATCTTGATCAATTATTAGAAAATCCGACACCATTATTCCCTCCCCGTACATTAAGATTATTTTTCCGTAACATGGCTGTATCCCTGGTCGAACAAGGTCCGGACATGATCGTCGGCTAAAGAGTAATACAGGATTTTTCCATCACGCCGGTATTTAATAAGCTTGTAACTACGCAATATCCTCAGTTGATGGGAAACGGCAGATTCGGAAGCTCCGGTTACAGCCGCTAAATCACATACACATAATTCGGTTTGCATCAGTGAATAAAGAATCTTAAGTCTGGTACCATCAGCCATGGCTTTAAAAATATCTACTAATGAACTGAGTATATCGTTACCCATCATTCTTTCCTTGACTTCCCGTACCTTATCCTCATGTATACATCTAATCCCACACTGATCAACGAATTGCACCGGTAAGCTCACCTCCAACATATGAGCAACTGTTCATATGTTATATTTTATTTATTAATTACGAATTGGTCAATAGTTTTGCGCAACTGTTTATCAGGAGTATTGAGCCCGGTTCCAAGATGTAGTACAGTACCGTTAGTGTTATGGAAATCTCATAAACATAATCACCTGGGGGAAATAGATAATGAATGATCTAAAAGCCAAGTATTCACAGCTGATTTCACTAATCACCCCTATGGAAAAAGTTATCGTAGCTTTTTCTGGCGGTGTAGATAGTACATTACTGCTCAAAGTTGCCTGTGACTGTTTGGGCGTAGAGAGTGTGCTGGCGGTTACCAAAATATCTCCTTTGATTCCCAGGTACGAAATAGAGACAGCCACTGCTATGGCCAGAAACATTGGTGTCTCGCACCGTATGCTGAGTGTTGATGACTTGAACATGGATAGTATTGCTGCCAACCCGCCCAACCGTTGCTTCTATTGCAAACAACATATGTTTAGTCTTTTAGCTGAACTGGCACGTAAAGAAAGATTTAACTACATATTAGAAGGAAGCAACCACTCAGATTTACAGGATTTTCGACCCGGCATGGAAGCAATCCGCAGCTTGGACATGGTCAAGAGCCCTTTACTGGAATGTAAACTGGACAAGGATGAAATACGCTTACTCGCCCAGTATCACCACTTAGCTAACTGGGACCAGCCGGCAGCTGCCTGCTTAGCTTCGCGTATACCTTACGGTGACCGTTTATCAGTTGAAAAGCTAAGGGCTGTTGATGAAGCGGAAACCAGGCTGCGAAGGCTAGGCTTTGCAAATGTCAGAGTAAGACATCATGGTTCTCTGGCTAGAATAGAAGTACTGCCAGAGGATATCAGGTTGTTTTTAGAACCCGGTTTATTACCAATCATATCCCAGGAAGTAAAGGCTTGCGGTTTTACTTATGTTGCTCTGGATATTGATGGTTACCGTACCGGAAGCTTAAACAAATGTCTGCCGGGAATGAATAATGGCAGGTAAAAATAATACCGGAGCCTTTTAGACCTCAAAAGACTCCGGTAATATGATTGATTTTGGGATGTTATTGTGAGTAAGCAATCATTTTTTCGAGAGCCATGGCTGCCCGTGAGCGAATATCCTCGGGTACGGTTATGACTGTTTCCATGTTTTGCATGGAATGCCGAATTTTATCCAGAGTTATACTCTTCATATTAGGACAGATTAGTTCCGGAGAAGCCAGAATAAGCTTTTTCTCAGGGCTTTCCTGGTGTATAGCATGGAATATGCCCGACTCTGTGCCTATAATAAAGGTCTCGTCCCGGCTTTCCTTAACATACTTAACCATTCCTGCCGTACTGCCGACAAAATCAGCTATTTCGATAACTTCTGGATCACACTCAGGATGAACCAGTACTTTTGCTTGCGGAAAGCTATCTTTTAGTTCTAAAACTTCATGTCTTTTTACATTAGCATGAATAGGACAGTGAGATGGATAAAAGTCAATATTTCTTCTCTTTAGTTCTTTGGCGACGTTATTTCCAAGATTCTGGTCCGGAACAAAATAAATCCTTGCATCAGCGGGAAGTTTCTTCAGTATTCTTAGTGCATTTGATGAAGTACAGCAAATATCACTAACTGCCTTGATCTCCGCCGGAGTATTGACATAACTTACTATTATACTGTCCGGATATTTTTCCTTATACGTTATAATATCGCTGACGGCAATACTATTGGCCATTGGGCAGGTGGCCATTGGTTCCGGAGATAGCACTGTCTTATCCGGACATAATATAGCTGCTGATTCCGCCATAAAGTCAACCCCGGCAACAAGTATTGTATTACAGGAGGATTTTTTCGCCGCCACGGCCATAGAATATGAATCACCTACGAAATCAGCGATATCCTGAATATTATCACGTTGATAATAATGGGCAATAATGTATATAGATTTTTGTTCTTTAATATCAAGAATTTCTTGCATTAATAATTCATCTTTTTGATTAGTCATTTATAATTACCCCCTTTGTTTTACTTAAGTCGTTACCCGGTGAGGTTCAGAATAAACATTAAAGCGGTTTCCCCGCACAAACCCTACAATAGTTACCTTAACCTTTTCAGCCAGCTTTACTGCCAGAGCCGTTGGAGCGGACCGGGAAACCAGAATAGGTATTCCTATTTTGGCTACCTTAATTAGGATTTCTGATGATATTCGTCCCGTAGTGATGAAAATTTTGTCTTCTGCGGTTATACCCTCGATAATACATCTGCCAATAACCTTATCAGCAGCATTATGCCTGCCAATATCATCTCTGCACACTAGAATCTCACCATTCCTGCACAAACCGGCACTATGAACTCCACCGGTAGTTCTGAATAGTGAAGACAAGTTCTGCAGTTTTTTTCCCAGAGAAATAATGGTGGATGAACTAACGATAATATCACCCTGCACCGGGCGAAGCTGCATGGCATCCATAACATTAAAAAAGGAAGACCCTTTTCCGCATCCGCTGGTTATTAACCGCTTCATAAACGAATTCTGTGCTATTAGGTTATCTTTAGTTGAATAGACATATACCATGCCGCGTAAATAATCAGTCCTGATATCCTTTATTTCATTTTTATCAACAATAAAGCCTTCGGAAGCCAAAAATCCTAATGCCAGTTCCTCCAGATATTCGGGAGTACACAACATGGTGGCAATTTCACGGTCATTCAAATAAACAGTAACCGGCATTTCCTGAACAATGGTATCTGCAAACTCCTGCCAGGTGCCGGTTTTAAACTGCGAAATAATCTTTGTCCAGGTTAATTCTGTCATTAATAATTACCCCTCCCCCAATTTTATTTTGATTTGAATTTTTTCAACTGATTAAGGTCATAGGGTGTTTCCTGATATACATGATAGTTCAACCAGTTGGTAAACAGTAAATTACCATGACCCCTCCAATTTACCATCGGGGTCTGGGAAGGATCGTTATTCGGAAAATAGTTTTGGGGCAGTTCGATATCTAACCCCTTGCCAAGGTCGCGCTCATATTCAGCTTTCAAAGAAAGAGGATCATATTCCGGGTGCCCGGTTAAAAATACTTGACGGCCATCCCGGCTAACCACTAAATAAATCCCGGCATCCTGTGATTCCGCCAGTATTTCTAATTCTGGAATTTGCTCAATATCCTTTTTACGGACCTCTGTGTAGCGGGAATGAGGTACATAAAATTCATCATCAAAGCCCCGCATTAGCGGTACATTTTTTATTCTCATGGTATGAGCAAAAACCCCGAACATTTTTTTCTCTAGCTTATATTTAGGAATTCCATAATGATAATATAATCCTGCCTGTGCCGCTGCACAAATGTGCAAGGTGGAAAAAACGTGGTTCATGCTCCAATCCATAATCTCTTTTAGTTCATCCCAGTAGTTTAACTCTTCAAATTCCATTAACTCCACCGGTGCGCCGGTAATTATGAGACCATCAAAATTACTGCTCTTTATCTCGTCAAAAGTATGATAGAACCGGTGCAGATGTTCCGGAGGTGTATTTTTGCAATCATGATTCTTAGGATGCAAAAGCACAATATCGACCTGTAGGGGGGAATTCCCCAACAGGCGCAGTATTTGTGTTTCAGTTATTATCTTTAATGGCATTAAGTTCACTATCGCAATTTTTAATGGACGAATATCCTGCGTAAAGGCTCTTTTTTCGGTCATAACAAAGATGTTTTCACCAGCCAGTACTTCGCCGGCCGGAAGATTATCTGGAATTTTTATTGGCACTATATATCTTTCCCCCTTGTTATTTCCCCGCCAAAAAACTATTGTATTATTTTTAGCTGTTCAATCGTCACTGAATTCTACCTCTAGACCTTTGAAACCGCTGCAAAAGCCTGCTCAAGATCGTAAATCAAGTCATCAGCATCTTCAAGACCGATGGAAAGTCTGATCATATCTTCGGTAACGCCTGCTGATACTTGTTCTGCGGGCGTTAATTGCGCATGGGTGGTGCTAGCCGGATGAATAACCAATGATTTAGCATCGGCTACATTAGCCAGCATCGAAAAAAGTTTAAGGTTATTAATAAACCTTTTCCCGGCATCGAGTCCGCCTTTAATACCAAAAGTAAAAATTGATCCTGCTCCCCTGGGCATATATCGTTGAGCTAGTTCGTGATAGCGGTTAT
Organism: Syntrophomonadaceae bacterium; assembly: GCA_050943315.1. GTDB lineage: Bacteria > Bacillota > Syntrophomonadia > Syntrophomonadales > Syntrophomonadaceae > JBDKUD01. Next base: position 35,845 of record JBMNOY010000006.1, on the reverse strand, counting down.
TTATCAAACCCGGATAATTAACCCAGGCAACTGCTGGATGATCCTTAAGGTAGCTAGTAATTTTTACGGTGTTTGATACATGTCTTTCCACCCGCAGTGATAGGGTTTCCAGGCCCTGTAAAAAGAGAAACGCATTAAATGGGCTGAGTGCTGCCCCGGTATCACGCAATAGCTGCACCCTGGCCTTGGTTATAAATGCAGCCGGTCCTGCTACCTCTGAATATTTAATACCATGATAACTAGGGTCGGGTTCGGTAAGACCCGGATACTTTCCGCTTCCCATCCAGTCAAATTTACCCGAGTCGATAATCACACCACCTATTGATGTTCCGTGTCCACCAATAAACTTGGTAGCTGAATGGACCACAATGTCAGCTCCAAATTCTATGGGCCTCATTAGATACGGGGTAGCAAACGTGTTATCAACCACTAATGGCACTCCATTTGCGTGGGCAATACCAGCCACAGCTTCCATATCGATAAGGTTTATTCCCGGGTTACCAATAGATTCTATATATACAACTCTGGTTTTATCATTAATCGCTTTTCCAAAGTTCTCCGGATCATCCGGGTCTACAAAAACGGTCTTTATACCCAGGCGAGGCAAGGTGAAGGAAAACAGATTATATGTTCCACCATATAAAGTACTAGCAGCTACAATCTCATCACCGGCATTGACAATATTCAGAATAGCGCAGGTAATAGCCGCCGAACCTGATGCCATGGCCAGAGCACCAACACCGCCTTCCAATGCCGCCATTCTTTGCTCAAAGACATCAGTGGTAGGATTCATAATTCTGGTATAAATATTTCCCGGCTCTCTTAAACTAAAAAGATTAGCTGCATGTTCAGCATTGTCAAAAACATATGATGTGGTTTGATAAATAGGAACAGCTCTGGAACCGGTAGTCGGGTCAGGCTTCTGTCCGGCATGAATCTGTAAGGTGTCAAATTTTAATTCTCTTTCCCTCAATGTTTTACCCCCTTAGCATTTTATTATTCCTATGATATTACTAGGATAACGGATTATAATTATCCGTTAATTTCGTGATTGATACGCTATAAATAATAATACCCCACCAGTGGACACTAGAAAAATGTATGTCCTTCCTAGTGAATCTGTGTCAATCTGTGTTGAATTGCAAATGTTAATCATACTGGCTTATTCTTTACTGCTTATTGTTCCCCCGCCTAACACTTGCTCACCGCGATAGATGACTACTGCTTGCCCTGGTGTTACTGCTCTTTGCGGTTCGGCAAATTCTATTCTCATTCTCTGCTCAGCCAGGGGAATTACCACCGCCGGTACTTTCCTGGCTTGATATCTAATTTTAACCTCGACCTTTTGCTGCTCCTGCAACGGTTCACCTGAGATGTAATGCACATTCTCAGCCAGCAGGCTTCCCCGCAAAAGTTCCTGGTTTTCTCCAAGCCAAACGGTGTTGCTCTCCGGATCAATGTCCGTGACATATACCGGGTGACCCAGGGCCAGGCCAAGACCTTTACGCTGACCAATAGTATAATGATGTATTCCCTGATGAGTTCCCGCCACCTCTCCTGACGTGAAGCGGAACAACCCACCTGGACTCCTGGCCAGGTCCTTCATGTCTTTCCAATTTTCTATAAATTCGGCATAGCCACCCCGGGGAACGAAGCATATTTCCTGGCTTTCAGCTTTTTCAGCTATTTTAAGCCCGTTTTTACGGGCCAATTCCCTTACCTGTTCTTTATGGTAGGTACCAAGTGGAAAGAGAGTACGTTCCAGTTGCCATTGAGTCATCTGGTATAATGCGTAACTCTGGTCTTTGCGGGAATCAACTCCAACCAAAAGAGTAAACCTGCCGTTCTTATCCCGACCTATACGGGCATAGTGTCCGGTAGCGATATAGTCTGCTCCCATGGCACTTGCCTTACGCAGCAGCGACTCAAATTTTATATACCGGTTACAGGCAATACAGGGATTAGGAGTTCTTCCCCGCATGTATTCCCGGCAAAAATAATCGATAACCTTTTGCTCAAATTCATCCCGGAAGTTCATGACATAATGCGGAATATCGAGCTGCCATGCTACCTGGCGGGCATCATAGACAGCATCCAGACTACAGCAGGCCTTCGAATTATCATCAGATTGAGGCCATATTTGCATAGTTACACCGGTAACCTCATAACCCTGTTCTTTTAATATTAAGGCGGCAACAGAGCTGTCAACCCCGCCACTCATTGCCACAAACACCTTTTGGGCCACTTTGTTCCTTCTCTCTAAAACCTTATTTGTTTTTTTCCATATAATCTTTAATAGCCTTATGCAAAGCATCAGCAGCCAAATTAGAGCAGTGCATCTTCACCGGGGGCAGTCCGTCCAGGGCTTCTGCCACAGCCCGGTTGGTTATACGTTCCGCTTCCTCTAAAGTTTTACCTTTAACCATTTCTGTTACCATACTGCTGGTAGCAATAGCTGCCGCACAGCCAAAGGTTTTGAACTTGATATCTTGGATTTTATTATCCTCAACCTTAATTTCAATATGCATTATGTCTCCGCATACAGGGTTTCCAACCTCCCCTACTCCGCTTGGGGTTTCGATATTGCCAACATTACGGGGATTCATAAAATGATCCATTACTTTCTGAGTATACATTGATTAACCTCCTTTACACGCATAACGGCGACATCTTTCTTAAATTTTTTATAACTGTAGGTAGAACTTGGAGTACATAATCTACATCCTCATCAGTATTGTCTTTTCCCAATGTTAAGCGCAAGGACCCATGGGCTATTTCATAAGGCAACCCCAGAGCCAATAACACATGCGAAGGGTCAAGGGAACCGGATGTACAGGCAGAGCCGCTGGAGGCCATTATCCCCAGGGCATCGAGCATTAGCAAAATAGACTCTCCTTCAACAAATTCAAAGCAGAAACTTACACTGCCAGGTATTCTCTTTTCAGGATGGCCGGTTAGCCGGGAATTGGGAATAGAATTATTAATCCCTTCCATTAGCCTTTTTCCCAGATGGTTTAACTTATCGGCACGTTCCGTCATATGGATGCGAGCCAGCTCAGCGGCTTTGCCAAATCCCACAATACCAGGGACGTTTTCGGTTCCCGCTCTGAGTCTCCACTCCTGACCACCACCATGCAGGAAACTGCCAATTTTTATCCCTTTTCTCACAAATAAGAATCCCACACCTTTGGGGCCATAAAGTTTATGACTGGATCCAGAAAGCATATCAATACCCATGTCTTTTACATCTACCGGAATTTTCCCCAGTGATTGTACCGCATCGGTATGAAACACAGCTCCCCCTTTATGAGCGATAGCTGCCAATTCTTTGATAGGCTGGATGGTACCTACCTCATTGTTAGCATGCATTATGGAAACCAGGGCGGTAGTAGGCTTCATAGCCTGCTCTAAAGTGTCAGGATTGACCATTCCATCCGGTCCAACCGGTAAAATAGTAACATCAAACCCCTTCTTCTCCAGGTATTCACAGGTGTGAAGTATGGCATGATGCTCAATAGCTGATGTTATTATATGCTTACCTCGATTTCGGCTAGCTTCCATATAGGTAACAAGTGCCTGATTATCGGCTTCAGTTCCCCCACTGGTGAAAATTATCTCCCGCGGTGAGGCGTTGATAAGCATGGCAACCTGTTCCCTGGCCTTCTCAACAGCTCGACGCGCATTCTGTCCCAGGGAATAAACGCTCGATGCATTACCAAATCTATCGTTAAAGTAGGGTATCATTTCTTTAAAAACCTCCGGATCAACCGGAGTAGTTGCACTGTGATCCATATAAATAATCCTCACAGCAATCACCTCCATATGTTATTTTTTCCGCAATAGATACTTCTATCCCATTGAATGCAATTTAGTCATAATATTAGTCCGGTATTTCGCCTATAGCCTTTAACGGAATTTTTCCTCCTTCTTCAGTTAGATCGGCCAGTGAATAGGAATCTAATACACCGGCTATAGCATCTCTCACCTGAGACCATATGACCCTGGTTACACAGTAGTCAGCCCGGTTACAATCTTCGGGATTAACCTCGTTAACACATTCTACCGGTGCAATGGGGCCTTCTAAGATCCTTATAATATCCCCAACTTTAATTTGGTCAGGACTCTTTCCCAATATATAGCCGCCCTGAGAGCCGCGTATACTTTTAACTAAACCTGCCGTCTTCAAGGGAATTAATAGTTGTTCCAAATAGCGTTCGGAAATATTCTGACGCTGAGCAATTGATTTGGTGGTAACTGGTCCCTGATCAGCACTTTGGGCAAGTTCCAGCATAGCCCGCAATCCATATCTACCTTTGGTTGATAGTTTCATGTGAAACATCCTCTCCTGAAGTCTAATTCAAACCGGATGGCAATATTTCTACCTGATCTCCAACTTTAACCTGCCCGGATGAAATAACCCGTGCGAATATTCCTTCTATCGGCATTACACAGGTTCCTACCTGACGTTTTATGGCACAGCCTTGGTTATGACACTCTTTACCTATTTGGGTAACTTCCAGGATTGCCTGCCCTACTTTAAGTTGTGTTCCCAGCGGTAATTTAGATACTTCTATTCCCGCCACGGTAATGTTCTCAGCGAAATCGCCAAAGTTTACACTGGCTCCCAGTTGCCTCATTTTCTCCACGCTCGATAAAGACAACAGGCTAACCTGACGGTGCCAGTCTCCAGCATGGGCATCTGTTTCAAGTCCCCAGTTCACCTTTATATATGCTTCCGGTACGTTATGTTTAACTTCACCGCGTTTTTCAGAAACATTTACTGCAACTACCTGGCCTTGTTTTTGTGACATCGGTCGAACCTCCCTGGATTTCTAATTCTTTTCCTCGTCAAATCATCCGTGTATTCCAGCCGTGAAATTCATAATATACATAAACTCTATAGGAATTATATTATAAATATTTTCTAGTTACAAGTAATGGTACTAAATATTTTATTCTTTATAACTTAATATAAAAGTGATATCATAAAGATATAGGAAGGATATTATTAGGAGGAATGCATATGAAAGAACAGAAGGCTTGGAAAATCAACGGGTTCGGAGGTTTAATTTTGGCCTTGTTACTCATCGGAGCAACAGTTTACCTATTTATTAACCACTTTATTACATGGGGAATAATAGCAACCATCCTGGCAGTGGTGTTTTTATGTGGATTAACTATTGTTCAGCCTAATGAGGCCAAAGTTCTCACCTTCTTTGGGCGTTATATCGGCAGTATCCGGGAAAGTGGCTTATGGATAGTGGTTCCATTTTCGGCTCGTCATAAAGTCTCCCTGCGGGTAAGTAATTTTAACTCTAAAACATTGAAGGTTAACGATGTAGAAGGTAATCCGGTAGAAATTGCCGCAGTAGTAGTGTTCAGAGTAGTAGATTCAGCCAAAGCGCTGCTGGATGTAGATGATTATGATAAGTTTGTCGAAATCCAAAGTGAGACTGCTCTGCGTCACGTTGCAACTAAATATCCTTATGATGATTTTGATGAAGGCAGTTACTCTTTGCGTGGAAATGCTGATGAGGTTGCCAGTGAACTGGCCCGAGAATTACAGGAAAGATTAGCGGTAGCCGGAGTAGAGGTAATTGAAGCTCGTCTCACCCATCTCGCCTATGCCACTGAAATTGCCAGTGCCATGTTGCAGCGTCAGCAAGCAGCGGCTATAATTGCAGCCCGCCAAAAGATAGTCGAAGGAGCGGTAGGTATGGCCCGGATGGCTATTGCCAAACTGGAGCAAGAGGGTATAGTAGATTTGGATGAGGAACGCAAGGTAGCTATGATAAATAACTTAATGGTGGCTATTGTTTCTGACCGTGGAGCCCAGCCCATTCTCAATACCGGCAGCCTGTACTGATAGGTGTTACGAAATTGGTTGCCAGGAAGAGTTTTTTACTGCGAATTAATCCACAATTATATGATATTTTAGAGAGCTGGGCTGCGGATGAACTTCGCAGTGTTAATTCCCATATTGAATATCTTTTGCGGGATGCCGCCAAAAAAGCCGGACGTCTGCCCAAGAATACCCGGGATAATAAAAAAGATGAATTAAAATGATATAGCAAGAGGGATTGCTTGTTAGCCTGGCTTCATTCCCCGTCTAAAAGCAATCCCCTGCTGACACAAAGTTTATCTTTTCGGCTATTATGCTGGTCCCATTACCTCTCCTCTGTAAGCATCCCTTTATTAATAGGGGACCTTTTTGAGGTCCGAAAATATAATTTCCATATTGTCTGTAAATATCTTCGAATACAGTAACATCAATTAAACCAAATTCATCCTCCAGGGAAAGAAATACGGTTATCCTGCCGCTGCGGGTAGGGGGACGGTGCGGTCTTAATAACAGGCCGGCTACATTTACCACCGCTCCGCTTTTTATTTTCCTTATATCCCGACTCGATTTTATGTTTCTTTTATTTAGCTCACTGCGCAATGAAGCCATGAAATGAGCTTCAACATCTAGACCCAAAATGCTGTATTCCATAGCTTTCCTTTGCGATAATGGAAAATCGGGGATATCTTCGGTAATAAAGTTATTAAAAAGGCCCTGTTCTCCGCTTAGGATTAAATTTCTCTTTTCCAGCCACTCCGGTAAACAAGCTAATAACTGGCGGCGGTTATTATGCAGGCTGTCCAATGCTCCGCATTTAATCAAGTTTTCAGCTATATCCCGGTTTACCCCGGTTCGTATTATAAAATCAGCGGCAGATGAAAATATTCTTTCACTACGCTGGGCAATAATGGAGTTAAGGCTATTGGCAGTTATCCCTTTCACCTGTTTAAGCCCCACCCTGATACAACCTTTTTCTACTGCAAAAGATATACTGCTTTTATTTACATCCGGGGGCAGAATTTTTATTCCCCGGCGCCGGGCTTCATTACATATTATATGTGAAGGATAATAACCCATGGGTTGGTTATTAAGTATGGCCGTGTAGTATTCTGCAGGATAATGTTTCACTAGATAGGCGGTTTTAAAACTGGTATGGGCAAAAGCCGCCGCATGTGCTTCACAGAAGCCATAACTGGCATAGCCTAATATATATGAAAATATCTTTTGGGCCAGGTCCGGGTTAATACCGTTTTCTATGGACCGGGCTATAAATTTTTGACCTATTTCCTCCATGATCTTTTGTGAACGGGCATGAGTCATAACCCGGCGCAACTGGTCGGCTTCACCTGGTGTAAAACCGGCAATAGCCGTAGCTATTTCTATTACCTGTTCCTGAAACAAAACTACTCCATAAGTTTTTTCCAATATAGGTTTAAGATCCGGATGAAGATAAGTAACCTGTTCGCGGCCCTGTCTTCTGGCTATATAGGGTTCAACCATATTGCCTTTTATCGGACCGGGGCGAATTAGTGCCATACTGGCAACTATATCTTCCATATTACAGGCTCCCAATCTGGATTGCAGGGCTCTCTGAGCCGGACTTTCCAACTGGAACACCCCAATTGTTTCCCCGCTCTGGATCATTTTATAGGTAGCCTGATCATTAGTCGGAATCTGGTCGTAATCGAACTTCTCGCTATTTTCAGCTATATAACTGCTGGCATCATTTACTATGGATAGAGTGCGTAGAGATAATAAATCCAGTTTTATTAATCCCAAGTCTTCTACATCATCTTTATCAAACTGGGTTATAATCGGCCCCAGGGCTGAGTGCTGGAGAGGAGTCAGCATATTTAAGGGCGAATCGCTTATTACCATCCCCCCTAAATGAGTACCCAGGAAGCGAGGAAAACCTGCAATCTTCGCGCAAATATCCAGTAAAAGCTGGAATCTTTCTTCTTTTAACGGACTCTCCTTAAGTTCAGGAAGCTTATCAACTACCCCTCTTATATTATCGGCAAAAGTAGAGGGGAGCTGTTTGGCTATAGGATTTATTTCCTGCTCAGGAAAGCCCAGAGCCTTACCCACATCCCTCACGGCCGAGCGAGCCCTGAAAGTATTATAGGTGGCTACCCGGGCTACCTTATCATGACCGTATTTAGAATATACATAATCTATGACCTTGTCCCGGTGGCGAGACTCAAAATCAATATCAATATCAGGCAAGCCGACTCTTTCCGGGCTCATAAAGCGTTCAAAAAGCAAGCCCCGCTGCAGTGAATCTACTTCCGTTATGTACAAGCAATAAGCTGCCAGTGAATCAGCCGCTGAGCCCCGGCCAGCATAGCGTATTCCCTGCCGGCGTGCAAACCGGGCCAAATCCCAGACTAACAAGAAATAATCAGCAAAACCCATGTCTATTATAATTTTGAGTTCATATTCCAGACGTTCATGGGCCTTAAGGTTTATTTTGCCATACCTTTTTTCCGCACCGGTCAGGGTTAAGTGACGCAGGTAGCTAGCTGCGTTGGGATAACCCCGGGGTAATTTAAAAACCGGAGTATGTATCTCGTTATTTATAAACACTGGTTGGCACTCTTCACTTATCCGCACAGTATTCTCCAGGGCCCGCGGGCAAAAGCCGAAGAGTTCTTCCATCTGGGAGGAGGATTTAATATAATTTTCTCCGTTTAAAGGCCGCTCTGGATTTACGTCCTGAACCCGGGTAAGAGTTCTGATACAGGTTAATATATCATGTACCACAAAATCGTTATGCTGCACATAGTGGACATTATTGGTGGCTACCGGCTCGATAGCAAAAGTCTCGGCTAACTCCAGCAGATAATGATTAAGATAGTAATTGCCGGGAAATAAGCTATTCTGCAATTCAATATAGAAATTCTCCCGTCCCAGTAAAGCTAAATATTCCCTGGTGCGCTGTGCGGCTTCACGGTATTGGCTCTTCAGTATTAGCGATGCCAATTCTCCACGGCGGCAGCCTGATAATACTATAACATTATTTAATTTCTCCAGGTCCTGCCACTTGATTCTTGGTTGGCTGCGAGGGTTGGATAAATGAGCTTGAGTTAAAATTGAACAGAGAGAGGCATATCCGGCAGCATTACGAGCCAAAAGAGTAAGATGATAATCCCCTTCCAGGGTAATCTCCGTACCCTGAATAGCCTTAATCCCAGCTTTACGGGCAGCCTGAAAAAACTTAACCGCAGCACATACATTATTATGGTCGGTTATTGCCATGGCCGGCATACCTAATCCGGCGGCATGGTCTACCATGTCTTCAATAGAGCTGGCCCCATCTAAAAAAGAAAATGGTGTATGGGTATGCAAATGTACATACTGCATAAGCTAAAACCTCGCAATCTGAGTTGGAATTTACTACCGAACCCATGACCGAAGGACAAAACCACCTATGCCAAATTAGTACTGCCAGCATTTTCACAGTTAAAAAATCTGTGTCCTTCATACTCAGATCTGTGTTAATCAGTGTTGAATTTAACTAGTCATATACCTTATACAAAAACCATTTCCCGGAAAATAAATTATTAAATATTTCCCAAACACTACCATCCTGACAGGCTATGCGATAAAAGACTTTTTCACTCTCGCCTTCCCACCAGCAGCCGGTGTCATGCCAGCACTCCATTATCTGGGTAATTTTTATTAACCGTTCCTTACTTATTATTTTCTCCGGATTCCCTTTACGGTCCTGATAAACCTGCAAGGGCATGGTAACCAGTTTGCTCATAAGTCTATATCTCCTTAGAAGATATTCCTGCGATTTATGAAAACTTCAAGGTAAGTATCACCGTCCTGCTTCCTTCTCCGGAAAACGCCAGGGGTCCCAGAAAGCCAGCACCTGTTCCCGCCGGTCGGTGTCAATTCCCCGTCTGATCATATCCGGGAATCTGTATAAAAGATTATCAATAGTATTCTCCAGGTTATCCCGGCGCTGTTCCTGATGGTAAGAAGGCCGGTTGGTAAAAAGATCTTGCTGTACTACCTGTAGTGTACATATTTGTCCTAAAGTTATAGTAAAATTCAGCAAGGGATTATGGGAACCAGCTTTTTTCCATAGCAAAGACAAAATATTAAACAATTGTTTAGCATCCCAACAAATGCTGCTCAATACTCTTTCTTCTCTAATTCGGCCCGCTGTGGTAATTAAATCCAGGGTTATATTTCTGCAGCCACAATGTCTGCTTTCCATAAGTGTACTTAATACCCCGGCTGCTCTTCTGATTTCTCTTCCTATTCTCCCACTGTCGGTTACTGCTTCATCAAAATTACTGGGATATATAATTCTAAGGGGAGGATAGAGGCCTAATACGGGAGCCGAATCTTTTCCCTGGCTATACTGTGATAAAAGATATACTTCTTTTCCCAGCAAAGCTGTAAGCCTTTGGGGGGATAAAGCAGTTATTTCTCCCACATTGCAATATCCCAACCGTGTTAGTTTTTTTAGATCACCATCATCCAGCGGATAAAAGTCCGTTAAAGGTAAAGATGCTATAAATTCCTGTTCTCGTCCAGGCAAAACCTGTATAAGGTTAAGCTCTTCCCTGTTGATCACCCGATAATCCGAATTACCAGTGGGTAATTTTGCTGCGGTAGCTGCTATACGGGCCAGGAGTTTGGAAGTTGCCAGGCCCATTTGGGCTTTAACCCTGTAATCGGCATAAATTCGTTCGGCAATATTTTTTAAAATACCCCATGTTTGCCTAACACCGGTTAAGTCCAAAAAAACCTCATTATTACCCCGGGGTTCAACCAGTGGGGTAAAAGTACTGCAAAAATCAAGCAATTCCCCGGAGAACTCTATACCGTTAAGTTTTATGAAAACTATTTTTCTCAATGTATTCCACCTAAATCTCTTTGGTAATGTAATGTTATAATAGAACAAATGTTCTTGTCAACTTCCGTAAGATGTAAATATCAGGAAGAATAATTAAACCAGATTTTCATAACAAAAAAGAGCCTGCAGGCTCTCAATGTTTACATTATTTTTGATGTTTGTTAAGCTATTTAAGCTATACATAGGCTTAATGGTTAATTATTCGGAGGAAACATGTTTGATTATTTTGGGCAGGGATTATTGTTAGGTCTGGCTTATGTTGCACCCATAGGGATACAAAACTTATATGTTATAAACACAGCTTTGCGTGAGAAGAGGAGCAGAGCGCTGCAAGTTGCATTAATAACTATATTTTTTGATATTTCACTGGCTTTAGCCTGTTTCTTGGGTGTGGGGGCCCTGGTGGATAACTTTCCTTTATTAAAAGGTATTATTCTTTTACTGGGAAGTATTGTAGTTATATATATAGGTCTTACATTAATTCGCTCGCATCCCCAAATGCCTAGTGATATCACTGAAGAAAGCACTACATTACTAAAGGTTACCTGGAATTGTTTTGCAATTACATGGTTTAACCCCCAGGCAATAATTGATGGGTCGTTGTTATTAGGGGGATTTCATGCTTCACTGCCTGATAGCATGACTAATTGTTTTATTTTGGGAGTTTGTCTGGCATCTTTAGCATGGTTTCTCTCCCTGGCTGTTTTAACTTCATTGTTTCGGAGTAAGTTCAGTAACAAGATAATCCAATGGATAAATATAGTTTGCGGTACCATAATCTTGTTTTACGGTGCCAAATTAGGCTATTCTTTCATTCAATTGATTAAATGACTACTCCCTGCCAATTATACTTTTCTTTTATGGATGACACCCTGGATAAGTTTTATGAAGATTACCGAACTAAAAAACCAGGCTGCGGTAGCAATTATAAGTGATATTGCCCAACTGCCCCAAGAAGCCATAAAGAATACAGCCGTTAATACACATACCGTACAACCCAGCATTCCAGCAGTAGCTCCCAGGGCTACATCGGACGCCTGCCGGGACCCTTCAAAAATCCCGGACATGATTATAGCTGCCACCATAACAGCCGGGAAGGCAGCAAAAATACCAGCAAATGATTTCCAGGGTATTAATTGCAGAAAAATATAGCAGGCAGCTACTGACCCGCCGCCAAGAAGAAATCTTAACGTTAAGTCTCTAATGTCCAGATTCAATTTATTCAACACCTTTGCCTAAATTAATTGCCAGGCCAGATATATTGCAGGAGCAAGTACACACCATAGTATTAGAGCTTGAGCCAATCCCTTTTGCCAGCCGCTTTTTATTATGAATCGACTAGCCGCAATGGCACAAAATATATCTGCCACCATACCCACTAATGCACCCTGGGATATGTGCCGGGACATTACTAAAAGTTCCCGGCCTCTATACTGAAGTCCCAGGCTTAATACAGCAGCCAGGTAAACGGCGGGAAAAGCAGCAAAAATGCCCCCCATACGTCCTCCCCACCAACGCGCGATAACCGTAGCCGCAACTACTGCCAAACCTCCCAGTACAAATCTTAATATGACTGGAGCTGCGATATCCATAGATACATTCCTTCCTTACCTAAACAAATGAACAAAATAAATTATAGCACTTACTAAAAATTTGAGCTTAGAATTTGCTCCTAATTAGGAATAATGTATCAATACTGTCTCCTAAATTTTCTTGGAGAATATCACTTTACTACCTTGCCAATCTACTTTATACCCCATTTTATCTGCCAAAATTCTGATAGGCAGCCGCGAAGCAAAAGCCCTGCTGAGAATTATAGGTTCCTCAAGCATAACCCGCTTACCGTCAACCTTCATGGAGTTTATTCCCGAGGTAAGTACTATCTGTGCCGCCGGTTTGGATGTTGTAACATCTGTAGTCGTCCAGGCTTCAAAAACTGCCCAACCAGTATCCGTTTTTCTGGTTATCCACTCATAAGGCAAGTAAGCATATCCATTTTCACCCCAACCAGTGCCCCAGGAATTTCTTAGTATAAAACATTGATGGTCAGGAAGATCCCCTACTATGCCAACTGCATGCCCGCCCTGGATTTCTCCCGCCGGGAACGGCAAACGGTAGTTTTTATCCGGTACAAAATTTTCGCATACCAAAAGAGCGATCATAAATGGCCCTTCTCTTTTCAATGCCTCACGCATAGCTGCAATGGTATGATTACGACTGATGTCATAAGGTGAACAAAGCTGGGCATAGGTCTGTATTTTAAACGCAGCTGCCGCTTCCATCGCCTGTTCCGGGATGTCAGGCACCAGAGGCGCAGGTAATTCTGTCAGGCGGGAATAAGGCATAACCTCTTCCGAACATACCCCATACTTCTGCAGTATCTGCACCGCTACTTTAGGCTGAGTCCCTTCCAGAAAAGGTATCCCATCATTTTTTTTACACATCGCATACAGAAATGATGTCGAAAGGCCGCCTTCAGGGTAATCCCCCTGTTTAATCTCCTCGTAAGCCTTAAGGGTCCAGGTGGAAACACAGGCTACACAACTACCCCTAGGTCCTTGGTCAAATACCGGTGGAAGGTCTTCCCGGTAATCCACTGGGGTAACCGGTTCCTCGGCCAGGGTGCCGATAAGATGCAAATATTTATAGTCTCTGGGATCATATGGTGACGGAATACAATTTAGCAAATAACCATTATGCTCCTGCCGCAGGTTATCCAGCGACTTACGCAGTTGATGGACTATTTCAAATGACATTTGTGTTTCTGCCCCCTTCTATCTTTTGGAACCATAGAAGAAATGCAACCACATCTTTTCTGAGCCCGATATTTTAATGGTTCCTTTCTTAATGTATGCCCCTGAATAACACTGGGTGAATAGCGCCCAATTAGCATATTTCTATTGGCAGAATATCTGCAATCCTGACATTTCATGTAACGAGGTCATAATAATGGTATAATTTTCATAAAGTAAAGTGTTGTGTTGATGAGTAATAAAGGAGGGGATTGGTTATGGGTAAACCGAAGTTATTGGTTATACTGCTGGCACTGGTTTTACAGGTTTCGCTTTTGCCAGTTGCCGGCAGAGCAGAAGCAGCACCGGACAAAGGTGGAATGATTAGTCAAGAGGAAGCTATTCGTATTTTCTGTACTGCTTTCCCGGATATCACCCGGGGTAAAGAACTGACCGCAGAATATCAGGAACAGGGCTATTCTGAAACCCCGGCCTGGGAGATAACAAGTAAGAAAAAAGGTATATTTGTACACGGACCAGAGGAAATCAGTGGGGTTGTGGATGCTTACAGCGGACAGATTTTAGGTTTGAATTATTATCCTAATGCTGAGTTTTACCTGAATAAAAATATTAGTTTAACCCGGGATGAAGCCCGGGAAATAGCCTGGAAGTTTTTAACCCAAAACCAGCCCGATAAGGTAAAAACCTTGCATATGAACGAAAATGATTCTATTAACCCTTTTAATAGAAACATGCAGCTTTATTATAGTTTTACCTGGAACCGCCAGATGAACGGATTACCTGTCGACTGGGACAGCATAACTGTTGGCGTAGATGCCTACACCGGAATGGTCACCCATTATCATTGCCAGTGGCATCAGGTTGAACTGCCGGAATTAGCACAGCTTCTTCCTCGTAATGAACTGCAGAAAAAGCTGGAAAATGATATCGGACTGGTACTCAGCTATGTCTATGAACGGGATGGAAACGGTCGTTCCACTGGTAAAATTATTCCAGTTTACCGGCTGAATGTGAATGCCAATATAATAGATGCACGCACAGGTGAATTTTTGGATAGCCAGGGAAAAGTATTATCCATTAAGAACGTGAAAACCTATGATAAGGATTACACTACCCCCAACAGCATGGCGGCTATTAACGAAACTCCCTGGCCGACCCAACCGGTTGACCCGGAATTTGCCAAACAATCCGCCAGTGACTTTTTTAAGACCATGGGATATAACGGCGAAATACGCAGAAGCGGCGGGGGCTCCAGCAGCAGTGATGGATTTCGCGAAGAACACTGGTCATACAGACCGGTGGAAGCTGAAACTCAATTTGATCTCGATGTTGATATCAATGCCTCTACTGGTCAGGTGGTAGGATTTAATCGCAGCAGCAGCGGCCAGGGAAGTTTAAATCTCAGTTATGAGCAGTGCTTGGATAAAGCCCGGGAAGCCATACAAAAAATTCATCCCGACAAGATTTCCCAGGTCGCTATAAACCATAATATGTACCAGGATAAAAACTCCAACTATTTTTATTATCAGTTTATCCGTTTACTTAATGGAATTCCTTTTGAACGGGATAGGATAACGGTTATGGTGGATAAAAACAGCGGTCAAGTGACTTATTATCGCCTTGATTGGAGACCGGTAAAGTGTGAAGCAGTATCTGGCCTGGTTACGTTGGAAGAAGCCAAAGCGCAAATCTGGTCAAGGGATGGACTGGTACTCAGCTATATTTTCCCTCGCGATGACCAGTATAAGATTACCGGAGAAAGTATACCTGTGTATCGTTTACCCAGTGTAGAGATAAATGCCCGTACCGGGAAACCCATGTATAGTATTGACGACCAGCAGACAACCTTACCAAAGGAAACCTGGTCAGGACACTGGGCTGCTCCCGCATTGTCACTGCTGCACGCCAATGGCTTAATAAAAGATAAAACAACTCCCCCCGAAGAAATAATGCAGAGGGTGGATATCCTAAGGGTACTGGTTGCAGCTACTCATCCTAATGTTTATTATGGAGATGAAGAAAATATAGAATTGCAATTAACCGATGTACCTGCTAATGATCCTGACCAAACTATTTATAAAATGGCGGTTAATAGAGGAATTATCCAGAATCAAGGCAAGTTCGAACCCCATCAGAGCATGAAACGCGAGGAACTGGCTGTGTGGCTGGTACGGAGTATCGGGTATCAACCAGTAGCCGAAATGAAAAACCGTATCGATATTCCGGTAGTTGACAGCCGGGAAATCAGCCCGGATAAAATTAATTATGCCGCTATAGTCCACGGCCTGAATCTGATGAGCGCTGATCAGCAGGGACGTTTTGAGCCCAACAAGCAGATTACCTGGGCTCAAATGGCTTCTATCGCCGGTCGTATTGCACCGCGGGCGATGGAAGTTAACGAAAGGTCCTGGAATCGATGAAACAATTCTTGTGGGGTAAGAATTAATAAGAAATTTCGGCAGGCTGCTAATGTTCATTAGCAGCCTGTAGTTTATCTACCAGCCACGGCTGCTGCCACCGCCTCCCCCGGAACCTCCCCCGCCGGAATTTCCTCCACGTCCCCCGCCGAAACCACCGCCGCCGCGGAATAAGGTTCCCAGCAGGAAACCAAAAAAGAACCCGTTAAATAGCTTAAAGTCTAACCAGAGCAGAAACAACAAACCTAATACACCCAGTATTTTAAGCCAGGTGGGGGTTTTATCGGCGGCCTCCGCTGGAGGGATATTATTGGTGGGCGCATTTATTTTTACATTATATTCCTGGGCTACTTCCTGAACAATAGTTTGATATCCCTGGCGAATGCCAAGATCGTATTTACCCTCACGGAAAGCAGGTAACATGGTTTCATCCTGGATTCGTCCTGTTTTGGCATCCGGTAAGGCACCTTCCAATCCGTAGCCTACTTCAATACGGGATTTACGTTCCGATGGTACTACTAGAATTAATAGTCCATTATTGAGTTCTTTATCTCCCAGTTGCCACTGTCGCAATATGCCCAGGGAAGTGTCTTCCAGGGATTCACCATTAAGGCTGTTTAAGGTCACTACGGCTACCTGCGCTTTGGTTTTTTGATTTAGTTCCTCGCTGGTGCTGATAATCATAGCCTCGGTATCTGGACTTAGCACATTAGCCTCATCAAGAATATACAGTTCCCTGGTCGGCTGTGGGATAACCGGTTCGGCAACTACCATCCCCGCTGGCCAGAATGCCAGCAATAGCAGCATTAGGCCGACAACCACAAGGATAGGTTTGTGTAACCAGGATGATTTTATCTCTCCCAATAACTTATTCATAATTCAGTCCCTATTCACTAAAATCGACCTGGGGAGTAGCTTTGGCTCCCGCTTCCACCTTAAAATATTCGCGGGGTTCAAAGCCTAGCATATTGGCCCATATAACTGTAGGAAAGGTCTTGATTTTGGCATTAAAGGTCTGTACCGCATCATTGTAATCTTTACGGGATACTGCCAGACGATTTTCGGTTCCGGACAATTCATCTGACAACTGACGGAAGTTGGCATCTGCTTTCAAGTTAGGATAGTTTTCGACTACGACCAGCAATCTGGACAAAGCGGAGCTTAATTGCTCATTAGCAGCTGCTTTATCTGCAGCACCCTGGGCACCTATCAAACGACTGCGTGCATCAGCTACATTGTTAAGAATGTCTTCTTCGTGGGCAGCATAACCTTTTACTGTTGCTACCAAATTGGGAATCAGATCTGCACGGCGCTGGAGTTGGTTTTCTACCTGGCTCCATTTGCCATTTACGGATTCATTCAAACCAACCAGACTGTTATAACTTCCTATTCCCCAAAAAACCAGCAAAGCGATGACAGCAATAATAATAATCCCGCTTTTTTTCATTAATATAACCTCCTACAGTTTACTAACACCTAATTTCATAATAGCTTTTGTATCATATCAGTGTCAATTTAAACTCCTATTGCTTCCACTGGGGAAATTATCCGCCGGTACTTCAATATGGAAGGCAACCCCGTTAGATTCGTTTTCCGCCCATACTCTTGAGTTATGATATGCGGCTATCTGCCCCACTATAGCCAGACCCAGGCCAAAGTGGCCTTTATATCCCTTCTTATATTCTACAAAAAGTTTATCAAAAAGCTCCGCCTCGATAGGTGGACCGTCATTGCTTATTTTTATCCTAATGGTGTGCTCATCTGTCAATTTCCATGTTTTAATGCTTATTCTTGTTTGGGCATAACGAATCTGATTATCGAGGATGTTCTCCAGGGCAATTTTCCACTGTTCCCGATCTCCGCAGAAAGTTAGCTCCTGGGTATCGACCTCCCATTTCAATTCCGGGCGCTGCCAGCGCAACAAATCCACTACGTTTTTTATTAATTCCCCAATCTGAATATTTTCAAAATCGGGTTTTAGGTTGGACAGATAGTCCAGTTTGGTCAGGTAGAGAAGGTCCCTTATTCTCTTCTCTAACCGGGAGGCTTCGCTATCGATAACCTTTATTGAACCCTCCAGTCCACCCCGCGGAAAGATACCGTCGGCAATAGCCTGTGCATAGCTGCGTATTACCATTACCGGGGTTTTTAGTTCATGGGAAATATGCTGCAGAAATGATTGTTGGGCTTCATTTTGGTGCACCAGGCGCTCCCGCATGCGCTCAATAGACTGGCCCAGCCGGCCAATTTCGTCATTGCGATCGCATATCAGGGGTTCATACCAGTCACGGTTGGCAATGCGCCGTACATGTTCTTCCATAGTTACTAAAGGCCGAGAGAGATATCTGGCTAATAAGAAAGCCGGCACCCAGCTAATGATTAGTAATAGGGCTATAATCCACAGTAAGCGATTAAATAAGGTGCTTACCAAATCGTTTTGGTATGATTCCCACATATAGGACAGAATGAAGGCCTGATGGCCGGCTAATTCGCCTTTGCGGACCATATAATACATTCGTTCGTCTTCAATCTGGCGGGAATACTGTTTTTCGGTATCTTGCTGGGCCATGGCCTCTATTAAAATGTCTTGAAAATTCTGGCGAATAGTTGCGGTAGGGTACCCGGAAACAATACGACCATCGTCCAAGAAAACTATATGTTTGACACTCTGATATTCTTGACTGCGCTGGTCCCACTTGACGAGGTCTTTTATCTCTAAGATACGGCCATTGGAAAGATACATTTCCTGTGATTCCTTAATAGTTGCATACATCTGCCGGGTAAAAAAGCCGCGCAGAATGCCCGGTACCAGTGCCATAAACACTAATGACACACTCAGGGTAATACCGGCAATAACCAGCCATATCTGAAAAGTCAGAGATTTATTTTTCATCCTTTTACCATCCTGTACCCATAACCATAAATAGTTTCCACCCTGAACTGCGGCATTTTTTTACGCAAACGTCTGATTAAATCGTCCACTACCCGATCTGAGCCATAGTAATCTTCACCCCATATAAGATCTAAGATTTGCTCCCGGGATAATGCCTGCCCGGGATGTTTACAGAATAAATGCAGCAAATCAAACTCCTTTGCAGTGAGGTCAATTTCACTATCCTGGTACTTGACTATTCTGCGTTCTTCATCTATCAGGTAAGGAAAAATGTTCAGAACTGACGATTCTATGGGCAAGTCACTATAAATACGTTCTAATAAACGGTGGGTTCTAATAACCAATTCACGGGGCAAAAACGGTTTAGCAAGATAGTCATCACTTCCCATCTCCAACCCGACTACCCGGTCGAGTTCTGCATCCCGGGCGGAAATAAATATTACCGGAGTTGTAGCACAATCCGACTTTATTTCTTTTAACAACTGATACCCGTCAATATCGGGCAGCATAATGTCCAATATCCATAAGTGGGGCCGGTCAGCAATACATTTTTCCGCTTCTTCCCCGGTCAAAAAGGTATGGACCTCCCACCCTTCCTTTTTTAAATATGAAGCCAATAGTTCGTTCAGGTTTTCTTCATCCTCAACTAAATAAATTTGAAAAGGCATTAAGTATCCCCCCGGTAAATTTAAGACTGCAGGATTATTTTTTCACCTGTGGTGAGTTCCCTGCAGCCTTGTTAGAACAACAATTTATTTTAATTCTACCCGATAAATACTATAATTCAACGCGGATTGCGCTGATGCAACAAGGATTAATGCGGAAAATGAATATCAAATCCAGATTAACTCCATATTGCAATGGACAGGATGTCTTCACGGCTCCGAGTTTCTACTGAGGTTTTGCTTGCAGTACAATCGGGATAGTAGTTTTGCTTCCATTTCTTAGCACTTCAACTTCTATACGGTCACCGACTTTTTTATTTTCGACTGCCGTCTGTACTTCAGTAGCGGAAGTAACTGCTTTGCCATCAATCCCGGTTATTACATCCAAATTTTTTAATCCTGCCTGTGCTGCCGGACTGTTGGCAACTACCTCAACAACTACCACTCCCTGGGTATTGGCAGGCAAGTTAACTCTGTTGATGATATCTTCATTTATATCTGTCATCATTACCCCCATATAGGGCCTGGTTACTTTTCCATTATTGATTAACTGCTGCAAAATACCTTTGGCAGTATTTATGGGAATTGCAAAACCTATACCCTGGGCTTCGGCATTAACTGCAGTATTAATGGCTATTACCTGTCCACTCATGTTTAATAAGGGGCCGCCGCTATTACCGGGATTAATGGCTGCATCGGTTTGAATCAGATTTTTGTAATTACGATTATCAATGGTAATAGGCCGGCCTTTGGCAGAGATAACCCCAGTAGTCACAGTATGGTCCAGTCCGTATGGTTCACCAATAGCCACAACCCAGTCTCCTACCCGCATCTTATCGGAGTCCCCCATAGGAAGAGTAGCATAACCGTTACCATCAATTTTAAGCACGGCCAAATCAAGTTCATAATCCTGACCTACTACCCGGGCGGGGACACCTTTTTTTTGTCCATTAAGCTGAACAGTAATAGACACCGCATTATCAATCACATGCTGGTTGGTAATTATATATCCGTCTTCGGAAATAATGAAACCGGTACCAATACCTGTTTCATAAGTGGATTGGGGCAGTGATCTAAAACGGTCCCCGAAAAACTGACGGAAAAAAGGATCATTAAAATATGGGTCATAACCAGAACTTACTTTTACCTTGCTTTCTATGTTTACTACCGCCGGACTGGCTTTCTCTACTATGTCGGCTATTCCTGAGGGTCCTGCAATAGCACTGGCAGTAACTGTGCTTTGATTAACAGCGGCTTGAATGGAATCTTGCTGATTAGTTCCGAACAAACTGGACATAAAAGGTGTCCCTGAATTTTTGGCGACCACAGCACCCCCTAACAAAAAACCTATAACAAGTACAATGGTGAGGTTAAGCACCCATTTTTTCATACTAGCATCTCCCTTCTGCTTAATTTATAATTACTACCAAAGATGTAAAATGGTAATTTCTTAATGATTAGATTATGGCAATAATATGGGATGGATACAAGCAAAATTGTGGGATATTGTGTAAAACACCGTTGGTTGTAGTACTCTGGAAATCTTAAGGGCCTGGTAGCCTGTAGGTGTGTCAATAATACCCGCAGGATTATTTAACCAAACAGGTGATTGGCGTTTAAAAAAGAGTTAGAATAGACTTAGATAGTATAAGGCTGAACCAGCTTAGGATAATAATGGAGTTAGTGGCATGAGTAATCTTTTTTTTAGTTTATTACGAGAAATTAATTTAATCAAAGTACTGGAAGCGGTCCTGGATTTGGCCTCTTCTAGGCCAGCACAGCTCAATAAACAGGGTTCGCCTGTTAAACAAACTGAGCAAACACCATCCCGCCCTTTCAGTGAGATTATCAAGGAAGCCAGTCAAAAATACAGCATTGATGAAGATGTTATTGCAGCCGTAATACAAAGTGAATCATCATTTAACCCCCGGGCTGTTTCCCGTTGCGGGGCTAGTGGTTTAATGCAACTAATGCCATCCACTGCCCGGAGCCTTGGAGTAAATGATGTCTTTGACCCCGAGCAAAATATCATGGCTGGCACCTGTTATCTAAAGCAGAAACTTGATGAATTTCATGGCAGCCTGCCGCTGGCCTTGGCTGCTTATAATGCGGGTAGCGGAGCTGTCAAAAAATACGGTGGTATCCCACCCTATAAAGAGACCCAGGCATATGTTAACAAAATCATGAAATCGGTTGATCACTATGCCTGATTATTAATCGAAAACCTTGCTCAGGGGGAGAAATAGTGGATTTTGAAAAAATAGATCATATTGTCCGTTTGTTGAAGAATTCTCATAATACCGTCGTGGTAACCGGGGCCGGTATCAGCACCGAAGCAGGAATTCCTGATTTCCGGGGTGAAAACGGTCTTTATAAGACTTTGGGGGAAAGACGGGTAATGAGTATATTAAATATTGAAGCATTCCGCCGTGACCCAAAAGTTTTCTATGAGTTTTACCGCCAGTATTTCATTTTTCCGCCGGTAGAGCCAGGCAAGGCCCATCTGGTTTTAGCCGAGATGGAGCGACGGGGTATTATAAATACCATAGTTACTCAAAACATTGATAATTTGCATCAACGGGCTGGAAGTAAACGGGTAATCAGTATTCATGGCAATACTGATCGTTATGTTTGCACTTCCCGTCATTGCCAGGAGGTTTATGACACTGGCTACATAGAAAATTTTCCTGAAATAGTACCCACCTGCAGTAAATGCGGAAGCATACTTAAGCCGGATGTAGTTTTATTTGGCGAACAAATAAGGAATTATACAGGTGCCCGGGACAGTATTTTAAGGGCCAAAGTATTAGTAGTAATTGGTTCTTCACTGGTCGTATATCCTTTGGCGGGATTTGTCAAGGAATTTAGTACATTCCTTCAGGATCTGGTTATTATTAATAAGGGACATACGGAAATGGACCATGCTGCTACTGTTAAGCTGGACAGTAATAATACCGGGGATATTCTGGATGAAATAAATAAACGACTGTAGAATGCGTTTAGGCGGGGTCAAAACGTACGAAGAAAGTTGTACCTTCACTACTTGTTGTAAAATCAATAGTGGCATTGTGACGGGCAGCAATATTATAACATACGGCTAAACCCAGGCCTGTTCCTTCCTCTTTGGTGGTAAAAAATGGAGTACCCAGCTTATCTAATATTTCCGCGGGTATTCCCGGGCCCTCATCAATTATTGCCATTACTACCTTGCCTTCTTGCATAAAAGTCCGGATGACGACCCTGCCGTCCAGATTAATGGCCTCAATGCTGTTTCTGACCAAGTTTAATACCAGTTGCCGTATTTCCTTATCATCCAATAAACAATCTGCTACCTCCTCCAGTTCCATGACAACATCAATCTCACGTTTAATGGCATAGAATGAAAGCAGGGGCATGATTGAATCCAGGATGGTGTTTAAATTGAGCCGGCTTAAGTTCAGAACCTTGTCCTTGGCAAGAGACAAGTACTCGGTAATAATAGAATTGGCCCGGTCAATCTCCTCGATCATTAAGTCCAAATTATCCTGATGCTCGGAAAAATCCGGATTATACTTAAAAAATTGCAGAAATCCACGAATGGTAGTCATAGGGTTTCTCATTTCATGTGCCAGACTAGCAGCCATTTCACCGACCAGGTTCAACCGGTCCAGCCTGATAATTTCTTTTTCGAGTTCCTTCCGTTTAGCTAAATCGCGGCGCAAATTAGCATTAGCTTCGTTAAGTTTAGCCGTCCTTTCTGCAACCAGGCTCTCCAGGTTACAATTAATACTGCGCAGCGATTCTTCCGTTTCTTTTTGTTCTAACTGCTTTAAACCCAAGTTAGACAGCATCTCCGCCAGTTGCACTACAAATCTCATATTAGTTTCAATTTTGCTTCGGGTTATGATCGGTACCTTGCTGAGAGCTTCCAGGTATTCCTTGGTGCTGAAACCAAATATCCGGGCTTGGTCCTCGAAAAAGGCGATATCCGGCTCCTTTTCCAGCCACTGCCCCACGTAAATGGTGGCCAAATGCTCACCGTTCACAATAATAGGAGTAGCGGCGTCCATAAGACCGTTTTGACACTCATAGATAACATATCCATCATCAATCCGGGTATCAATATAATTGTCGCTTTCAGCACACCGGTGAGCGGTAGCCGGTGTTGCCCGGTGGTACTTGGAACAAATATCTTGCCAACCTGTGGTGATTATAAATCTCTTATCCGAATCGAGAATGGCATTAGTAATCCCGGTTAGCTTGTATAATTCATCCATAAGGTTCTGTAAGGAGTTAAGATCCACCAAATCGCGAAATTTATATTTCATAAAACCACCTGTTATCAAAATAGTGTTAACAATACTCTTCAGAGTTTTTTTACTTTAATATTGCTGACCATTAGATATGATAATAACAGCATTATCAAGATTATAACGCTATAAGGAAGGTATACTGATAAAATGGAAGTTATAACCATCAGAGCACCGGCTGCCGTGATGGGAACTCCGATAAAGTAATCGGTGGTGTTCAAAACATTGAATCTGGCCAGTCTTAATGCTCCGCAGATAATAAAGAGAATTGCCGTTAACAAACCAATAACCCCGGGGTACTCACTAAATACCTGGGCGTAAATAAGCATGGCCGGAGCAACTCCAAATGACACTAGATCGCATAAAGAATCCAGTTCTTTGCCAATATCTGAGGTTGTATGCAACTTACGCGCCACCCTGCCATCCATACTATCCATTAAAACAGCTAAAAATATAAGAATGGTGGCTGCCTTATAATCCCCGTTAAATATATTAATAATAGCTAGGGAACCAAAGAATATATTTAAAACAGTGACAAAATTAGATAAGTATTTAGTCACAGAATTTGCCAATTACTGTTTCGCCTCCTTTTATGTTTTGACCTGCTCGAATCAATATCTGTACGTCAGGAGGTAAATATAATTCCGTACAGGATCCAAACCGAATGAGGCCAAACCTTTCTCCGGTAGTCAAATGATCTCCAGGTTTAACCCAACATACAATGCGTCTGGCAATTAGACCGGTTA
Organism: Syntrophomonadaceae bacterium; assembly: GCA_050943315.1. Lineage (GTDB taxonomy): Bacteria > Bacillota > Syntrophomonadia > Syntrophomonadales > Syntrophomonadaceae > JBDKUD01. The sequence continues at coordinate 11,367 of JBMNOY010000006.1, read as the reverse complement.
TTTGCACTACCAGTACTTTACCCCATGCAGTACTCAAAATTAGGTGATTGCGCACATTCTTTTCAGCAGCTTGACTTAAAAATGCCGGCAGGTTTACTCCTCCGGTTTTTTCTATCCTTTCAACAGTACCAGCGACAGGAATACGATTTATATGGACATTAAAAATGTTTAGAAAGATTCTTACGCGAATAGTTTCACAACACAAAAAATTGTTTTCCACTACTTTTTCAATGCTCATTACCCTCCCATCGGCGGGGGCAACTATTATTCCCCTCGTTTCATCGGGATAACGCTGGGGATTGCGAAAAAAGTATGTACAAAAAATCGTTAGGACAAATGGAATGGTCGCCCACAAAGGTGGTAACAAAATGTAAGTAATAACCGTTAAAGCCACGCAGAAGGCGATACTTGACCAACCCTCTTTGGCAATCCAGGAGTTATGTGACATTATCATACCCCTTAACTTAATAATAGATTGATTACCTCGCTAAAGCAAAAGATAAATTCTGCTTTTTTCAATTATGAAAACCTTGGTGTTGTGGTTTGAATGCAGAAATATTGTAGAAGCGATTAAAAAGCATGAAAATAAGAATAACCAACAAAAAAAGGGCGAACACAACGCTAAGACTGCTGCCGCGAAATATTTGTGCATTCAATATTTAATTTTTATGTAATAGGCTAACATAAATCTTTCTATAGTATATATTATAAGGAAGCCAAGGTTAATTCTATTTTTAGTATTATTAGATAAAATTGGCTACTACCAAACGTGGTCTAATCCGGGAAATCATTAAGTATAATACGGGAATATGCTACAATAACAGATGGACCAATAGTCTGACAATTTTAAATGTCAACTATCCTTACGGCTTTGTTACTCACAGGATTATAAACGAACATTTTAGGAACCGGATTTGTCATCTTTGCGTAGGTTTTGGGGTCATATTGAAAATACTCCACATTTATCTTCTTTCTTATAGAACTTGGTGATTGGTCAACCATATCGCTGAGATACCTGGCTAAGAATGAGGGGTCCTTTAGCCGGGAATACAACAAATCGTTATTATCCTCAGGATTATATCGTTCAATCCCTGGGGGCAATTCATATGCTTTATGGTTACTGAGAAAATCATACTTAATAAGATCATTAACCAGTGGTGCATGTTTACTGTGAACCGTATCTACAAAGTCTTTCAACAATGAATAAAGCATTTCCTTCTTATGACCAGTTTTAAACAGACCATTTTTCTCCCAGTAGTCAGAAAATTCAGCATAAAAAAGAAAGGGATTTTCTTTATAAATGACTTTGATTAAGTAGTCAAGAGAAACTTGTGGACGTTCACGGTTATAGTAGAGTGATAATATATCTTCTATTCGCATTAATTTCACTATGTCGCTATAACTTATATATCTATTTGCCAAAACCTGGTAAGGAGCTTGCTGCTGATACTTGTATCCATGTTCAGGCATGAGGCGCATTTTAGATCCTTTTAGTACTTTTAGAAATCCCAATTGTATTACATCAGGCTGAAGTGAATAAACCATATTAAACGATTCGCCAAATTGTGAATAGGTTTCCCAGGGCAACCCGGCAATCAGGTCGAGGTGTAAATGAATATTTCTATATAATCGTAATTTGGTTACATTCTGTTTTAACTTCTGCCAGTCATATTTCCGGTTTACTGCTTTTAAGGCTGGTTCGTAGGTAGATTGCACACCAATTTCAAATTCAAAAATACCTGGTGGTACAGTAGACAGGAAATTCATCATATTATCTGATAGCAACTCTGCACAGATCTCGAAATGATATTTTGTCTGTCCGGGATTGTCAACCAGGAATTTCATTATTTCCAATGCCCGCTGTTCGTGACAGTTAAAGGTTCTGTCAACAAATTTAATCTCCTGCGTGCCATGAGCAATTAAAAAACCGAGGTCTTTTTTTACCCGGTCAAGAGAGAAGTATCTGACCCCGTTGATAGTTGATGAAAGACAGTAAGCACAGTTGAAGGGACAACCTCGCGATGTTTCATAGTAAACCGTACGGTTTTTAAGATCACTAATATCCCCCTCATAGGGAAAAGAAATATCATCTAAATTAGTAATCAGTGGCTGTTCCGGGGTACTTATTACTTGTCCGTCATTACGGTAGGTTAATCCCTTAACCTCATTTACCGGCTTATTATGCACAATCTGCTCAAGTAATTGTGGCAAGGTCAACTCACCTTCACCGCGAACAATAAAATCTATACATTCGTATCTATGCATGAATGCGGCTGAATCATAAGATACCTCGGGTCCGCCTAATATAATAGTAGTATTTGGTGCCACCTGCTTATAATCATGGCAAAGCTCAATAATTTGCCTTATATTCCATATATAACAAGAAAAACAGATAACCTCCGGGCGCTCTAAATGAATATCAGCCATTATTGCCGGCAAGGGCTCATTAATGGTAAACTCGCGCAGAGATATATTTATATCAGGAACTTTGGCACAAACAGCTCGCAAATAGCGTAAGGCTAATGATGAGTGTATAAATTTAGCATTTAGAGTACATAGCAATACTTTCATACTTTTTCTATCCTGACTTTGGGACTATTCCTCCCCTATTATGACTATTTCCGGTTGTAATTCTACACCATATTGTTGAACGGCTTTATCCTGGATATATTTAATCAGTTGCAGTACATCATCTGCGGTAGCATTACCAGTATTTATAATAAAACCGGCATGTTTGCTTGATACCTCTGCCCCTCCGATACGAAAACCTTTAAGGCCCATCTGCTCTATCATAGGGCCAACGTAAAATCCTGGTGGCCGGCGGAATATGCTGCCCGCACTGGGATATTCCAGGGGTTGCTTTTCCCGCCGCTGGCGGGCAAATTGACGCATTTTATTGTAGATGTCTTCGGCTTTAGCATAATTAAGTTTTAACACCGCTGATAGTACAATATATCCGTTAGTTTGAAAGACACTGTGCCGATAGGAGAATTCCAATTCGGTACTATCAAAATCCTTAATCTCACCGTGGGGTCCCATCGCTTTCACATAAGACACGATATTTTTCATTTCTCCATCATAAGCACCTGCGTTCATTACGATAGCCCCACCAAGACTTCCGGGGATTCCTTCGGCAAATTCCAGTCCGCTTAAGTTGCTGCTGGCTGCCTTGCGTGCTAATTGAGACAGCCTGACGCCTGCTTCACAGTATATTTCATTACCGGAAACCTTTATTTGCTTAAGACTATTCCCCAACTTAATTACTAACCCTTTATATCCTTTATCCCTGACCAGAATGTTACTTCCCAGTCCGAACACTAGAAACGGAATATTTTTATCCGCACATATTTTTAGTATCTGCCGGAGTTCATCTGCGGATTGGGGCATAACCATTATGTCAACGGGTCCGCCAATTTTAAAGGTCGTATGTTTATGCATCGGCTCGTTAAATATAATCCGGTCCGTGGGCATAAGAGCAATTAATTCCTGGTACATACCGAAACCTCCTAACTGGTAGGGTATGCTTTATTTTATTAGATCATAATAGACTTTATTCTTGCCCGCCTATGTTAACAGATAAACTGGAAGCCTCGGGCATAAACAGTATGGTAGCCTTCGGGCCGTGTTCCTGCATGGCCATAGCCAGAGCCTCATCTAGACTGTGGGCCGGGGTGAGGAACATACCCTTCACCTGTTCATCAGGCAGACTGCTGACCAATATAATACTGGCCTGCTTTAAAATTCTACAAATGGCAAAGGCCTTGTGCCCGCCTAATTCGAACTTTTCTGCAAACCGTGAAAAAATATCTTGCGGAGATTTTGCCTTTCTAATCCAATCTTCAAAGGTTTTTTCGCCCAGACCTTCCCGGCATTCTGCCCCCAGAATAATTGTTCCTTTAGGTTTTAGCGCCAGTACGGCTGCATCCAATGCCTTCTGAGCCTGGTAAACATTAATGTCTTTGGGATATCCACCACACCCGGCAATCACAATATCAGCCTTCTCCGGTATATCCACTACGTTAACCTTTTCACAGTATTTTACCGCCTGCATCCAGGCTTCATATACATCCCCGGAAACGGCAAGAGCAACTTCATGGGCAGGGCCTAGAACTACATTAGTTATAAAGTCGACACCAGCCATTTTGGCAGCCTCTATCATAATGTCGCTTACCGGGTTATTTTTGTAGTTACCCAGACAAGCCCTCTTATCAGTCATCATTTGATGATTGGCCTCAATTAGTTCCCGGGCGGCAATCCCCGGCAGGATTGATTTTCGGCCACCAGAATAACCGGCAAAATAGTGCAGGCCAACAACACCGGTAGTGATAATTAGGTCAGCTTCAGCTACCGTTTTGTTAATCCTAAGCTCCATGCCGTTGGACAAAAACCCCAATGATTTTAAGTTCTCATCACAGTTATGATTTTCTATAGTATATCTATCACATACATCCTGACCAAAAACGGCCAGATTGTCTTCTCGAGTATGGGGACGGTGAATTCCTGTGGCTACTACCAGTTTTATATTTTCGTCAGATATACCGGCCTGCTCAAGTTCAGTCAGTAATGGGGGCAGAATAATATCGTAGGGAGTTGGCCGGGTAATATCATTGACAACAATGACAGCATTATTCGCTGCCTTATTCTTTACTATTTGAGCCAGGGTTGGACTGCCGATAGGGTTTTTTATAGAATTCGCAACTAATTCTTCCCCAGCAACTGCAATCGGAATTTTACGGGGTTCAATAACACCTTTTATATTAGCAGAGGGAATATCTACAGTTAAATGATTGCTCCCGTAAGCGAGCTGATATTTCATAATAAAACCACCTTATTTTGTCACTTGTAAAGCTATTAGGTTTAATTATAGCCTATTTTTTCATTTGGATAAAACTATGGTTTAAAGGGGTAAGAAGTTGTCCAATAAGTGTGTTATAATTTATGCAAAATAAGGTTTGGAGTGTGATTCCGTGAATATCAGTGAAGCTATGACCATTACTCACTTGGTAATTACCCCCAACCTTACCGCGGCTCAAGTAGCTCAAATTTTTATTGACAATGATCTTGATCTCGCCAAAGTAACAGATGACAGCGGTATGACTGTGGGTTATATCAGTCAAGCGCATCTTTTACATGCATTTACCAAGGGTATTGCTCCCAATACTTCGATTAAAGACATTATGACCACTAATCCTGATAAAATTGAACCTGACCATATCCACCAGGAATCTTCCAGCAATGCTGCACCAGACAATTCAGGCAATCCTCAACCGGGTCGCACCATGCCTAGCTATCAATCACTGCAAAAACACTATAATGAACTGCGCGCTTGCTTTGATGCCATGTATAACCCGGTTGTATGTGTCGATAACAACGAAGATATTACTTATTATAATGCAGCTGCGAGAAGTTTTTTCGGATTTGAAGCATCGGAAGTACTGGGACAGAATGTAACAAAGTTGTGCGGAATAACCAAACTGGAAGAGGTTATTAAAACCGGCCAAACTCAATCTGCACAAAAGATGTGGCGAAGCGGAAAAACCTATCTATCAAATCGTACCCCGATTTATGATGAAGATAAAATAATTGGAGCCGTAGTTGTTCTTCAGGAGATATCCGACCTGGAGAATATTATTAAAGAACTAACATTTTCCAAGCAGCTTAATAGGGAACTTGATGCCTTATTCGAATCTTCCTACGATGGATTATATTTGACTGATGGAGAAGGGAATACCTTAAGAGTTAACCAAGGATTTGAGCGAATAACCGGGATACCCGCAGCAAAGTGTTTAGGTAAAAACATGGCTGATCTGGTTAGAGAAGGATTTTATTCTCGTTCGGCAACCTTATTGGCCCTGGAGAAACGCGAACGAGTAACAATAACACTAAAAACTGGCGCGGGCAATATTGTATTGGTTACCAGTAATCCCATTTTTGATAAAGACGGCAAAATTATTCTGGTAGCTACTAATGTACGTGATATTACCGAGTTAAATGAACTAAGGCGTAAACTGGAACATTCTAAAGACACAAGTCAAATCTACCAGGGTGAATTGCTGGATCTTAAACTCAAAAATTCTAAACAGATGGTAGTCCATTCTCAGAAAATGCGGGATTTGGTTGATATGGTGGTCAGGTTGGCAGCTGTCGATTCCACCGTTCTAATTCAAGGTGAATCCGGTGTTGGAAAGGAATTGATTGCAGAATTATTACATACCAATAGTAATCGTAAAAATGGGCCTTTTATAAAAATTAATTGCGGTGCCATTCCCGAAAATCTATTAGAGTCAGAATTGTTTGGGTATGATCCGGGGGCTTTCTCCGGGGCCAGTAAAAATGGTAAGGCAGGTCTTTTTGAACTGGCCAGCGGAGGAGTATTATTTCTTGATGAAATAGGTGATATGCCGCTGTCTTTACAGGTAAAGCTGCTTCGCGCTATTCAGGATATGGAAATAACCCGAGTTGGCGGAGTAAAGCCTATCAAAGTCGATCTTAGAATATTTGCTGGAACTAACCGTGACCTACACGAAATGAGCTTAAGGGGAGAATTCCGTCAGGATCTGTACTATCGGCTTAATGTAGTACCAATAGTCGTTCCCCCGCTAAGAGAACGGCCAGAAGACATTCCTATCTTAAGCGCATATTTTTTAGATTTCTTTAATCGTAAATACCATATGAATAAGCGTCTGGCATCAAATGTAATGGTATCTTTTATTGAGTATAATTGGCCGGGGAATGTGAGGGAACTCGAAAATCTTATTGAAAGACTGGTTGTTACAACCGTTGACGATGAAATTACTACCGCCCATCTGCCCTTATGGGTTAAGAAAGCTATTATGCCTGAGCCAGATTCGAGTTGCCCAATCGTGACCATGCGACATGCTGTTGAAAATGCCGAGCGCGAACTGTTAAAAAATGCTTTTGCTCGTTATAAATCAACCTATGAAGTTGCTGAAGTACTGCAAGTAAACCAATCCACCGTAGTCAGAAAAGCAGCCAAGTATGGAATAACCCGTTAATTCAATGCAAAAAAACTTAGCGGTAGGTAGGGGGACACCTACCGCTATAACAATATATACTTCTGAACTCGTTAAACGATTATCATATCCTTCTGACCGAACTATACTTCCCCACTTGTAAAAAATAAAGAAGGTTAATTGTTAGTATGTAAGTTACTATGTAGCTTACTTATTACTTCTCCGCCAGATTCTCATTTTCTCGGCATCTTTAATAAGTTCGTCACGGAAATCTGGATGCGCAATTGATATTAAAGCCTCGGCTCTTTGCCACGTGCTCATACCTTTCAAGCATACTTTACCATATTCGGTAACAACATAATGTGTAGTGGTGCGGGGGTCAGTAGCAATGGTCCCCGGGGCTAATGTTGGAACAATGCGGGACTTTATGGCTCCTGGTTTTCCAAAGGTAGAAGATATACAAATAATGCTCTTTCCGCCTTTAGAGTAATAGGCTCCCATAACAAAATCCAACTGTCCGCCAGTACCGCTAATTTGTTTAATTCCAGAAGATTCTGCGCTAACCTGACCATATAAATCAACTTCTACTGCATTGTTAATTGATATAAAGTTATCAATTAAGCCCACTACTCTGGGGTCATTGGTATAATCAACAGTCGCGGCCATAATTTCAGGATTATCATTTACATAATCATATAGTTTTTGCGACCCAGCACCAAATGCAAATGCCTGGCGACCTTTATCAATAGATTTCTTGGATCCGTTAATTTTGCCTTTGGCAGCAATATCTACGAAAGCATCTACATACATTTCGGTATGAACACCTAGATCTTTAAGGTCTGACTCCGCGATCATTGTACCAACTGCATTTGGCATACCGCCGATGCCTAACTGTAAACAGGCACCATTGGGAATTTCTTCAACAATTAATTCGGCTACCTTTTTGTCCACATCATTAGGTGCTGCAGAACCCAACTCAGGCATTTTCGGGTTAGGTCCTTCAATTATATAGTCAACTTGGGACACATGTATATCGGCCTCGCTACCGCCCAGACAGCGGGGCATATTTTCATTGACTTCAACGATCTTAATCTTTGCTACATCGAAGGTGGCCATTTGGTGAGAGGGTGATACACCAAAATTAAAAAAGCCGGCCTTATCCATGGGTGCCACCTGGCAAACGGCTACATCCACAGGATCTACGTTTTCACGATAATATCTGGGCACTTCAGAATAGCGTATAGGAGCATAATAGCCACAGCCCATATCATTAATCTTACGATCAACGCCGGAACAATGCCAGGAGTTCCAAGTAAAATGAGCTCCCGGATTATCGATCTGGAATATTGCCGGCATCCACATCGTAACGCCGCCTCTAACCTTAACATCGGTCAGTTCCTCTGCTCTTTCTGCAAGAGCTTTATCAAATGCATAGGCATGACCACAACACCAACCGTAATCAACCCAGTCTCCGGATTTAACCAATTTAGCTGCATCAGCAGCGGATATTAATTTGCTCTTATATAGATTCGAAAGACTCAATATTTCCCCTCCTTTTAATATCTTTTCCTCTCTCCTTACCCACTTTTTGGTATTAGTTCTCTATAAATTTGTGAAGGCTTAGCTGGATGTATGGAAGAAAGGCGTAAGGATAAATTCTTATAGCTCTTGACCATTTAACAAGTCCGGTTTTTTTTATAAATCTGGTAATACTCCGAATAATATCATAACCTGTTCCCCCCGTAGGGTTGCTTCCAGCTTATTATGATAAAGCTTTAATATCCAAGTTTATAACATTCCCTCAGATAATACTTGCGCCGTGCAAAGATACTAAACGTTCATCGTCACCGCTTAAGTCCGAAAGCGTACTCCACCCAATCCCCCCGGGCCTATAAAAACTGCCTCGCTGGCAGACAGTTTTTTTTGCATTTATACCCAAAATCCACGGGAATCCGTTATCCCAGAATAATTATTATTTTATTATAGAGGAGCTCGGGATGAGCTCCTCTATTTTAGTGTTGGAGATTTTTATTAGTTGCTTATGGTTTATGGATCCGTATTTGGGACACACTACATGATTACATGAATGCTTCTTCTGGGCAGTCGATAGCGCTGGTATCGGCAACTTTCATAGCTTTCAAGGTTCCGAAGATACCAGGAACAACATTCATAACATAGAATTTGGCAGTGGCGATTTTGCCCTTATAGAAGTTGGCATCAAAGTGGTCATCGCCCAATTCAGCTAGCTTAGCAGCTGCCAGTAATGCCTGGTCGAGTATTAATTTACCGCAAACCATCATTGCAGCAGCATGCAGCATACGGGTTGAAAACAGCTGAACTAGTTCAGGTTTTTCAGCTCTCCAGGTTTCCTTTAAAGTTAGAATCTCATTGTAAGATGCGAAGGCATCTTCCAACATTGCAAATTCAGCGGCAAATGCAGGATCCTTTTTATTAGCTATAAAATCGCCTATCTGAGCTACCCATTTCTTCATTGGTTCGCCACCCTTCATGGTGGACTTACGGCCATTGAAGTCTTGGGCCTGAATGAAGTTGGTTCCTTCCCACAGGGAATAAATCTTGCAGTCCCGTGCCATCTCTGCCGGGGCATATTCTTCGATGAAGCCATAACCGCCTAGGCTCTGAATGGCCTGCTCGGTGCTGACCCATGCCATATCGGATACATAGGCTTTGCACAGCGGGATTTGAATCATGGTCAAATCATCATAGAATTCCCTCTCTGCAGCATCGGAAGCATCGTGGGAAAGATCCTGATAGAAGTAAGTGCTGTAGAGCAATGCCCGGCAAGCTTCTAAAATGGCTTTCTGGAACATTAGCATGCGACGGACATCTTCGTGTTCGATGATCCGGACACTGGGGCCTTTAGGATCATTGAATTTGGGGCTTTGTTTACGGATTTTGCAATAATCCAGAGATGCATAATAAGCTGAACCGATGCAGCCCAATGCGAAGGTTCCGGTATTTAACCGTTCTTCATTCATCATCTGGAACATCTGAGCCATTCCTTTGCCACGGCCGTCTACCGGTCCATCGCCGATCATCCAGCCATAGCAGTTATCATTTTCACCAAAGGAAAGTGACAATGTAGATGATCCATGAATACCCATCTTATGCTCGATACCGGTAGAGGTTACATCGTTCCAATCACCTATGGAGCCATCTTCGTTAACCCAGAATTTCGGAACGATTAAGCAGTTAATACCGGCTGTGCCTGGTTTTGCATCTGGCCCTTTAGCCAATACCAGATGGATAATATTCTCAGCCAGGTCATGATCACCAGAGGTGATAAAGCATTTCTGACCTTTAACCTTCCACAGACCAGGAGTCTCTGTGGGGAAGCATTTGGTTGAAACTGCGCCGACTTCGGAACCTGCACCTGGTTCGGTCAGACACATGGTGCCACCCCATTCGCCAGAGAACATCTTGGGTAAGAAGCGTTGTTTCAGCTCTTCGGAGGCATTGTTCTGTATAACGGTAGTTGCACCGGCAGTCAGACACCAGAACATTACAATTCCAGGGGATGCACCGGACTGCATTTCCAGTATCGGAGCCTGCCAAGCCAGTGGCATACGGCCTTCTGCTGAACGATCAGCGAATTGGGGGCCAAGACCGGCTTCGCAAACTGTATTGTAGACATTCTTGAAGGAATCAGGGCTAACAACTGCCTGAGTGTCACCACCGACAAATTTCATACCGATTTCATCAGCATCTTTATTGGCCGGGCAAAGAACATCGCGGCAAATTTTAAAGTTAACATCAAGAAAACCATCAATGTCGTCTATACCGTAATAATCCTTGTAAGCATCGCAGGACAGGAGTTTTTCCATGTCGAGCCATTCTTTTATCTGGAATTTAATGTCGCGCGTCTGATACAGATAAACATTATGCGCCAAAAGATATCCCTCCTTATAATACCTGATTTACTTACCAATAATTGTTTCGTCTTATAGTCTTTCCACTATTAGTGAAGTACCCATTCCGCCACCTATGCACAGAGTAGCTAAACCATATTTTGATTCTCTCTTCATCATTTCATACAGCAATGTTACCAGAATTCTGGCACCGGATGCTCCGATTGGATGACCAATAGCTATAGCGCCACCGTTAACATTAACTTTGTCCATCTTGTCAGCCCATCCCATTTCACGTGCTACTGCAATGGATTGAGCGGCAAAAGCTTCATTGGCTTCAATAAGATCCATGTCATCAACAGTCAAACCTGCTTTTTCAAGAGCCTTTTTGCTGGCAGGAACAGGACCTACGCCCATAATCTTGGGATCTACGCCGCCGGAAGCATAACTTACGATTTTAAATAAAGGTTTTAAACCCAGTTCGGCAGCTTTTTCAGCAGACATTACAACAACTGCTGCTGCAC
>JBMNOY010000056.1:0-14166 GCA_050943315.1 Syntrophomonadaceae bacterium | reverse complement strand
GGTGTACCTGTTAACAACCAAAATTACACAAAGATGTAATTAATAAGAGAACTGCTGTTCATAACTAAAATGAAATACTGCGATTTCAATAGATATTGAAAGAAAATGAAAATTTATTAAGGGAGGTAAGCTCGGCATGATGCATATTATGTTCAATCGCACCTATATTGCCGATAAAAGCATTACCAATGTTCATATAGCTGTTTAATATGGGGCTGTTTTTAATGTCCTTTAAAGTTAGTGCCATACTCTCCCTTTCCCCTGACTATTGCTTTGCTATTTCTGATGATATGTATATGGGCAAGTTTTATTCTTCCGGGATGGACTTAAGCAGCCGGGCGGCATCCCGGTAAGCCCAGGTGTTTTGCGGTATGGCTTCCAGCATTTTCCTGGCCTCCTTATAGTCCTGCACTTTTATCAGTTGCCTGGCTAACTCAATATCCCGGTGGGCATTCTTTTCCCTTTCGACTTCCTCAACCTTGTCTTCCATTTTATCTTTCATACCCAGCTTCTCTAACTTACGATATTCTGCTATGGCAGCATCATATTGGCCGTTGGCTGTCAGCATATTACCATCTGCAGTTATCCGGCGAACTTCAATCCTTTCCGGCAAACCAGTCAGAAGATATACATAACCGCCTAGAAAAACAAGTAGTGCTGCGATACCAGATGTCCATTTAATAGAATAGCGGCGTTGTTTTCCTAAAAATAAAAACAGGAAAAAAACTGGAACCCCGGTTATACAAGTAACCTTAAGAAACTCACGGGTGGGAAGGTAAAACAACATGGCAATCGCAACCAGCACCAAAATTATCCTTACAACTGGCTTGTGGAGAAGAGAATTCACATTTTCACCCCTGAACATTTAGTAACGAAGAGCTTTTTTACCTATATCTTTTCTATACTGTACTCCCTCAAAAAAAACCTTTTTTATCTGGTCGTATACTTTAGAAATAGCCTCCTCGATATCCTGACCACGGCAAACCACACTTAATACCCTGCCGCCGCTGGTTACGAGCTGACTATCTTTAATGGCTGTCCCGGCATGAAAAACCATCGTATCCGCTGCCAGGTTATCTAATCCTGCTATTATTTTACCCTTTTCGTAACTTCCCGGATATCCCCTGGAAGCCAGGACTACACAAACACAGTTGCCCTCATTTAGCTCAACCTGGTAATTATCCAGTTTGCCCTGTGCAGCCATTTCGAACAGAGGTAAGATGTCGCTTTTAATCATAGGCATTAAAACCTGGGTTTCAGGATCGCCAAAGCGGGCGTTGAATTCCAAAACCTTGGGGCCATCAGCAGTAATCATTAATCCCGCATATAAAACCCCCTGATAGGGATGGCCCTCGTTTTGCATGGCTTTAATTACCGGCTCAATAATCTTCTCTATCACTTGCTGGTGAATCGTCTGAGTATACACCGGGGGAAAACAATAAGCTCCCATTCCTCCCGTATTGGGGCCTTTATCATCATCAAATATGCGCTTATGATCCTGTGCCGCAAGCAGCGGTACATAATTGACCCCATCACTTACTGCGAAAAAGCTTACCTCTTCGCCTTCCAGATATTCTTCCACAACAATCTGTTTACCAGCCTCACCAAAGCTTTTTTCCTTTAGTATGACTTCAACCGCCGCCTTTGCTTCCGCAAAGTTTTGAGCTATAATTACACCTTTTCCAGCCGCCAGCCCGTCTGCCTTTATTACTACCGGTTTACCCTGGTCAGTATATTGGTGCACAAAACTAAGGGCTGATTCAACATCATTAAAGACTTCATAATCTGCTGTTGGAATATTATATTTCTTTAACAGATTTTTGGTAAATACTTTGCTGCCTTCTAATCTTGCCGCAGCTGCGGTGGGCCCAAAAATTCTTAATCCAGCGGTCTGAAAGCGGTCAACAATTCCCTCTATCAGCGGTGCTTCTGGTCCAACTACAGTTAGATCTATTTTATTATCAGCAGCAAAAGTCAATAATTTTTCTATATCGGTGGCTTCAATGTTTACACATTCAGCCCATTCTCCTATACCCGGATTGCCTGGTGCCGCATACAGTTTATCTATTTCCGCGCTTTGCGCCAGCTTCCAGGTCAGGGCATGTTCGCGCGCCCCTTGTCCTATAACCAATACCCTCTTACCCACAATATACCTCCCTTGACTTGGTACTCGATACTTTAAACACAGACTGCGGATTTAAGCACCGATCTGCATCCTGTTATCCGCATTATTATGTTGAATTAACATCCTCTACTGTTAGTGTTTGAAATGGCGCATGCCGGTAAATACCATGGCAATGCCATTTTTATTACATTCATCAATGCTTTCCTGATCCCTGATGGAACCACCCGGTTGAATTATTGCTGTTATGCCGTTCTTAGCCGCTAGTTCTACCGTATCTTTAAAGGGGAAGAAGGCATCAGATGCCAGTACGGCACCCTTACATTTGGCAGCGCCGCTCTTAAAAGCTATTTCGGCAGAACCTACCCGGTTCATTTGTCCGGCGCCAACCCCGATGGTCATACCGTCCCGTGCTACTACAATGGCATTAGACTTAACATGTTTAACCACTTTCCAGGCAAAAGACAGCTCTTTAAGCTGTTCCGGAGTAGGCTTAATTTCAGTTACAACCTGTAGCTTATTTATATCAAGCTCACCCCGGTCACTTTTCTGAACTACAAATCCGCCTTCGACACTTCTCACCTGCAGGTCATTGGAGTCTTTCAGAGGCATTTCCAATAGGCGCAGATTCTTTTTGGCCTGCAAACATTCCAGAGCATCTTTTTCATAACCCGGGGCAATAATAACTTCCATAAAAGGTTTGACAGCTTTCTCGGCGGTCTTTAAATCTACGCTGCGGTTAAAAGCAATTATACCACCAAAAGCTGAAACCGGGTCCGCGCTAAAAGCTTTGTCAAAAGCCTCCTCCAATGTAGCCCCGATAGCTGTACCGCACGGGTTAGTATGTTTGACTATTACACAAGCGGTCTCATCAAACTCTTTGACCAGGCTCCAGGCTGCCTGGGTATCAATAATATTATTATAAGAAAGCTCCTTGCCATTTAATACCCGGGCATCAGCCAGACCTGTTCCCGGACTCATATTGCGGTAGAAACATGCTTTTTGGTGCGGATTTTCCCCATACCTTAAGTCATATACTTTTTCGCCGGCAATAACCATGTTGTCACGGAAATCAGTACCGGCAAGTTCAGCCAAATAGGTAGAAATCATGGCATCATAAGCAGCAGTGTGGCTAAAGGCTTCCATAGCCAGCTTAAAACGCATTTCCTGATTAATATCGCCGTTAAGCTCCAGCTCTTTTAATACCTGTTCATAAAATTCCGGTTTAACTATAATAACTACATCCTGATAATTCTTAGCTGCTGCCCTGACCATGGTTGGACCACCGATATCGATATTCTCGATGGCTTCCTCCAGGGAAACCCCCGGTTTGCTGATGGTCTCCCGGAAGGGATACAGATTTACGGCAACAATGTCTATAGGGGTTATTTGGTTTTTCTCCAGCTGCTGCATGTGTTCCGGGATGCGTTTGGCCAGTATGCCGCCATGAACTTTGGGATGCAAGGTTTTGACCCGTCCATCCAGAATTTCGGGGAAACCGGTAACATCAGCCACTTTTATAACCTTTACTCCAGCCTCCTTTAAGGCATTATAGGTTCCTCCGGTAGAGATTATTTCGTAACCCAGCTTTTCCAGACCCCGGGCGAAATCTACTATGCCTGTTTTATTGGATACACTGATTAATGCTCTTTTCATGGTTAAACCTCCTTTATATATACCTTGCGCTTGTCTATATAAACCTTTCCCTCGGCAATCAATTGAATCGCCCGCCAATAAGTATTATGTTCTTCCACCAGAATCCGCTCCGCCAGGCTGTCCTCATCATCTTCCTGCCGAACCGGCACCACCGACTGCAAAATTATCGGGCCGGTATCCATCCCTTCATCTACAAAATGCACTGTACACCCACTGAATCGTACTCCGTATTCTACTGCCTGCTTCTGGGCATGCAGGCCGGGAAATGATGGTAATAAAGCCGGATGGATATTAACAATGCGATGCTTATAGGCCTTTAAAAGTACCTGCCCAACCAGTCTCATATAACCGGCCAGCACTATAAGATCAACATTTCTGGCCATTAAATGCTTAACCATTTCGGTTTCATATTCCTCACGGTTGGTAAAATTGTGCGGGTTAATAAATAAAGCGGGTATATCACGTTCAGTGGCCTTTTTCAAGGCGGCTGCCTGTTCCTTGTCACTTATCAGGATACTTATTTGGGCTTCCAGGTCTTTTCTGACAATGGCGTTATGTATAGCCTCGAAATTGCTGCCCCGGCCGGAGGCCAGGACAGCCAGGTTTAATTTTCTTGGTTCCATAATCCGTATCATTGAATTATTACCTTTTGCTCCTGTGAGCTTACCTTCCCTATTATTACTGGTTTTTCCCCGTTGTCCTGCAAATACTTAAAAGCATTATTGCTCAGTTGCGGTGAAGTTACCAGAACATATCCGATTCCCATATTAAATGTTCTGAACATCTCTGCCTGGTCTACTTGCCCCAGCTCCTGCATTAGTTTAAATACCGGCTTTATGTCAATGGCGGAAGAGTTTATAACCGCTCCCATACCGGCAGGAAGTATTCTCTGCAGATTCTCCGTTATGCCTCCCCCGGTAATATGTGCCATACCCTTAATCTCCATCTTATCCAACAAAGGCAAAATTGTTTTAACATAGATGCGGGTCGGGGTAATAAGCTCTTCGCCAAGGGTTTTACCCAGGGATTCTATATACTGGTCAAGGCTCAGTCCCGCCTTTTCCAGCAGTATCTTGCGGGCCAGGGAGTAACCATTGGAGTGAATTCCCGAGGATGGCAGGCCGATTATAATATCACCGTCTTCAATAGTATTTCCGTTTATTAACCTTTCACGCTCCACTACACCTACCGCAAAACCAGCCAGATCATATTCGTTTGGTTTATAAAAGCCCGGCATTTCCGCAGTTTCGCCACCAATTAAGGCACAGCCTGCTTGCTGACATCCCGTACTGACCCCTTTGACTAAATCTTCAACCACCCCGGGTTGCAGTTTTCCGACCGCTATATAATCCAGGAAAAATAACGGTTCAGCACCATGAACCAGGATATCATTAACACACATTGCCACCAGGTCAATACCGACCGTATCATGGATGCCCAGCATATGCGCAATTTTCAGCTTGGTACCTACTCCGTCAGTCCCGGAAACTAACACCGGGTGGTTGTATTTTTGCGTATCCAGCGCGAAAAAGCCGCCAAATGAACCAATACCGGCAAGAACTTCCGGCCTTTTGGTTTGATCTACCCACTTTTTGATTAAATCCACTGATTCATTAGCAGCATCTATGTCTACCCCGGCTTCTTTGTAACTTAAACCTGCTTTTTCCATTTTAGTCCTCCCCACTTTCAATTGGCACCGGATAATCACCACTGAAACAAGCTGCACAGAAAGCCTCCGGGCCGTGATTTAAGGCCTTGAACATTCCTTCCAGGCTTATATAATGCAAACTATCCGCGCCAATGTATTCACCTATTTGCCCAATACCCATGGTATTGGCTATAAGTTCCCCCGGCCGCGAAGTATCAATCCCATAGTAGCAGGAGAATTTGGTGGGAGGAGAGGAGACTGCCATATGCACTTCGGCCGCACCAGCCTCCCGCAGCATCTTAACTATTTTCTTGCTGGTAGTTCCCCTCACTATGGAGTCGTCCACCATAATTATGCGCTTGCCGGCTACCACTTCGTTATTAGGATTGAGTTTTATTCTGACTCCCATTTCCCGCATTTGCTGGGTGGGTTGTATAAAGGTTCTTCCCACATAGCGGTTTTTCATAAGCCCCTCTTCGAAAGGCAGTCCGGCCTCTTCAGCATAACCCATTGCTGCTGCCGTACCGGAATCGGGAACTGATATTACCATATCAGCTTCAATATTGCATTCCCGAGCTAACTGTTTGCCCAGCTGCCTGCGGGCCTGGTAAACATTTATTCCATCGATAGTACTGTCGGGACGGGCAAAATAGATATATTCGAAAACACAATGGGCATCCCGGGGTGATTTGGCTACCTTGAGGGATCTTAAGCCATCTTGTTCAATCACCACTATTTCCCCCGGTTCCACGTCTCTGATAAATTGAGCCCCCACGGTATCAAGAGCCGCGGATTCAGAAGCCAATACATAATTCCCATCCAGGCTGCCGATGCACAAAGGCCGAATGCCCATCTGATCCCTGACTCCCACCAGTTTATTTTCGGTTATTATTACCAGGGCAAAAGCTCCTTTAATATCTATCATACATTTAGCCAGGGCATCTTCTAATTTGTCCTGGGAATACCTGGCTAGAAGATTGGCCACAATCTCCGTGTCTGTAGTAGTTTGGAATACTGATCCGTAAGTCGCCAGACGGTGCCTGAGCTCAGTGGTATTAACCAGATTGCCGTTATGAGCCAGGGCCACCATTCCGTTAAGATAGTGGAACACCAGAGGCTGGGCGTTAACCAGGCCGCTTTCACCAGTAGTGGAATAACGCACATGACCAATAGCAATATTACCCTTAAGTCCCTTGATGGCATTGTCATTTATGACTTCGGAAACCAGCCCCATGCCTTTGCAAACTTCTATTTTTTGGCCGTTGGAAACAGCAATACCGGCGCTTTCCTGTCCTCGGTGCTGGAGTGCATACAGTCCGTAGAAGGCAGTTCGGGCGGCATCAGTGTCACTGGACGGGTTATTAAGGTAAACTCCAAATACTCCGCACTCGTCTTTGAATTTATCCTCTATCTCATAAGACATTCTATTGCTTCCCCCCAGATATCAGTTACTTCTGCTCGACATTCTTCCCCGGGCCGGTTCCCGCTGATTCTATAATTCAACGCGGATTACCGCGGATTACGCGCAACTTTAATAGCAACCCACCGGGAGCATCAGTGGTACCCGGAGGGTGGATCTTAATATGATTTACGCGGTTAAGGATATTAAACTATCAGTGTCATAATGGTTTAGTTCAGCAAATTCAATACAGACGCACACAGTGTTAACTATGAATGATAATTACAGATGCCAACGCAGACTGCAAATAAACCCGTATATACATTGTATCCGCCTTAGTCTGTGTAAGTCATAATAGTCTGCGTGCGGTGAAGCCGCCAGTGTCTATTCTTCCCCTAACACCGCTTCGATCCTGCGTACAACCTCCAGGTAGGCTTCTTCTTCTTGGCCCAGGTCACGACGGAAGCGGTCTTTATCTAGTTTTTCCAGACTTTCTTTATCCCATAAGCGGCAGCTGTCGGGAGAAATCTCATCACCCAGTACTACTTCATCCTGATAGATGCCGAACTCCAGTTTAAAATCCACTAAAATTATGCCTATACTTGCGAAGAATTGCTGCAGTATGGAATTTATTTTGAAAGCCATCTCTTTTACCAGTGCTAATTGTTCATCACTAACCCAGCCCATAACCCGGGCGTGATACTCATTAATCATGGGATCATGCAATTCGTCATTTTTGTAGTAAAGCTCCAGGATAGGAGCAGCTAGTTCTGTTCCTTCTTCCTTTCCCACTCGTTTTGCCAAACTGCCGGCTATGCGGTTGCGTATAACAACTTCTATGGGGAGCATCTGCAACTTTTTGACCAGCACCGTTCTTTCATCGATTTTCTCTATTACATGAGTTCTTATCCCGTTTTTTTCGAGGAATTTATAAAGCAGGCAAGTAATGCGGTTATTAATCATACCCTTGTTTCTGATAATTCCCTTTTTGGTGCCGTCAAAAGCAGTAGCGTCATCTTTATAAACCATTAATACCCGGTCATCATTACCTGTGCTGTAAATCTGCTTGGCTTTGCCTTCATACATTAGTGTTCCGGGCTGCATATAATTTATTTCCCCCTTAAATTTACCTCTACTCCAATCCGCAACGTTTAAATATATAATCTACATTGGCAGTGTAAACCCCATAATCAAAAATCCGGTTTATTTCATCCTCGGATAACAAGGACATTATTTTCTTATCTTCTAAAATCAATGATTTAAAGTCCAGGCGTTGGTTCCAGCTTTTCATGGCATTAGTTTGCACCAGCCGGTAGGCTTCCTCACGCAAGCAGCCCTTGTTAACCAGGGCCAGCATCAGCTGCTGGGAAAACACCAGACCCTGGGTTTTCTTTATATTCTCGGCCATATTATCTTCATATACTACCAGGCCTTTAATTATCGCCGTAAACTTGTCCAACATGTAGTAAAGCAGGATACAGCTGTCAGGGATAATAACCCGTTCCACCGAAGAATGGGTTAGATCCCGCTCATGCCACAGAGCTACATTTTCCATCGCCGCCAGGGCATTGCCGCGAATTACCCGGGAAAGGCCGGCTACCCTTTCACTCATCATAGGATTACGTTTGTGCGGCATAGCTGAAGATCCCTTCTGTCCTTTGCGGAAAGGTTCTTCCACTTCGAGGATATCAGTCCTCTGTAGATTCCTTATCTCAGTAGCCATTTTTTCCAGAGAACTGGCACAAACAGCTAGGGTAGCAACAAATTGAGCATGACGGTCTCTTTGGATTATCTGGGTAGATACCGGACAAACCTTAAGTCCCAAAGTCTGACAAACATGTTCCTCTACTAATGGATTAAGGTGAGCAAAATTACCCACTGCCCCGGAAATGGCTCCATAAGCAATAACTTCCCGGGCCTGCTGCAACCGTTCAATATTACGGGCCATCTCTGTATACCACAAGGCCATTTTGAGGCCGAAAGTAGTCGGTTCACCATGAACACCGTGAGTTCTGCCAATACATAGGGTGAGTTTATACTGCCGGGCTTTCTCTTTTATGACGTTTTGCAGAGTTTTCATCTTACCCAGGATTAAGTCGGCTGAATCTCTCATCTGTAACGCCATGCCGGTATCCAGGATATCCGAAGAAGTAAGCCCCAGATGAATATACTTGGATTCGTCACCCACATATTCAGCGACATTGGTCAGAAAAGCAATAACATCGTGACGTACCTCGGCTTCAATTTCTTTCACGCGTTTTTCATCAAAATCTGCTCTCTTTTTAATAACTTCTAACGCCTCCGCAGGAATTTTCCCCAGGCGCGCCCAGCCTTCACAGGCCGCTATCTCTATTTTCAGCCAGTTTTGAAGTTTACTATGTTCAGACCAAATTGCACCTATCTCCGGCAGAGTGTATCTTTCAATCATTTACCGGCCTCCTTCTGCTGCAGGTATTTATCAATACCGATATCTTTCAGTTTGCTGTCCTTAGCCAATGCATCGGCTGCCATTTGGCGGCGATAAGCGATTAACTTGTCCTGCAAACTTTTATCTTGCCCGGCCATAATTTCTATAGCCAGCAATGCCGCATTGGCACTGCCGTTAATGGCCACTGTCGCCACTGGTATACCTTTGGGCATCTGGACAATAGAATAAAGCGAATCAACACCTCCCAGAGCACTGGTTTTAATAGGTACACCAATAACCGGCAAAATAGTGTGCGCAGCCACTACTCCCGGTAAGTGAGCAGCTCCCCCGGCGCCGGCAATAATGACATTATACCCTTTGTCCATCGCTGTTAATGAGTATTCTGCCGTCTCCCGGGGCAACCGGTGGGCTGAATAAATATTAATATCATAATCCACTCCAAATTGATCTAAAATATCACAAGCTTGCCTCATTATACTAAGGTCAGAATCACTACCCATTATAATTCCTACTCGCACTGTCAATTATCCCCCCTTGTAATAATAAAAACATACATAATACAGTGAGTAATGCAATCCAGGTACTATAGCCTGTTCAAAGGCCCTAAGCACAAAAACCCGGGTGGATAGTTTCATAACCGAAACCTATCCGCCTGGGTTTTTATCCCTATACGGTGTAGTGCAATGCACCTGCGCCACTCGGTCCAGACCATACCAAAAGCATGCGGAACCCTAGACACACTTTCGTGTTTGGTATTATTTTGCGCCCTTACACCCTGATATTATCAAAGCTTCTGCCACCTGTCAATTTAAGCGGTCAAATTAATAAGCTGTTCTTCATTCCGGCAGTAAGCAAAATAAAAGCAGGTTTGAAAACCTGCTAAGCGCCCAAAGTATCTATATCTACTGGTAGACAGTCTTATTTGATAAACGGTCCTCCCATAGGTAATATTGTTTTACCATAAGTGGTATTAAGAATTATCCCGGCGGCAGTATAAAGACCCATGATTCCTGTAAAAAGCAGTAAATTGCCGGCAGCAATACCCGCTGATGCTCCCAATAATCCTAAATCCTTAAAGGCTATTAAGGGACACGCAAAAACCAAACCTATAACTGCCAGGTTCAGGGATAACGGGGCGGTCTTAAAATAGCCAAAGCACCAGACAAGTAGCGTGATAGAGAGTACCAGCCACGCCCAACCGTCCATACGTGCATCAAGAGCTAGATTATTAGTAGCGTATATAAACTTAACAAACATCTCTATACCACCAGTAAGCATAAAAAAGGCAGCAAATACAGTGAAAACATTACCACCAATTAAACTGCCCTCTTTTAGTTCAATAACACCTACAATTACCTGTACCAGGAAACCACCGATTAGCCATGCACCCAGCAAAGGCAGTGCCGTATGATCGACTTTGCCGGTTAGCAATGCATAAAAAGTAAAACACGCTATAGCCAGCGCGGTTAATCCTGCAGGAGCAGGATTGGCCCATCCTTGTCCTTGTTGAGACATTCTAAACCCTCCCTCAAATAATCAATTAAAACCAAAAACAGTGGTTGAATTACTCACCTCCTAACTTTTTTCTCTATATGGTTTAAAAGAATTCCACTTCCCCGGGACTCTTTTAACCATCTAAAAAGAAATGGTACTATGAACCTTAGTTTATATAGGGTATGGGTATAGTATGACTTAGAGTTGTATACTGCAAATTTACTTGCCCAAGACTTGTCTAGAATATGGATTGGGCCTACGTAGTGTGGTTTAATGTCAGTTATTTTTAAACCATTGCTGATAAGGCGGTAATCCCTGTACAGATTAGGAATTACTTCTAGATTGAAATGATAACTAATGGGTGGCAGCTTTACATTTATGCCATTAATTTACTTACTTTGGCTATATTTTACAACATTCAGGCAAATTTTTAAATAGATAATAATATTTTTTTGGTACTAATAATATATTCAAAAGCGTGCCCTATTTATAACAATAAAACCAGAGCTATTAGCTCTGGTTCATAAAAGTCACTGGTTTTAAATTTCTTTAGCAATTTTGTCCAGTTGTTCAGCCAGGCTGCTAATCTCCTGAACACTGGCGGTAATCTCCTCTGTAGCTGCAGCTTGCTCCTGGCTGGCATGCAGGTTTAATTCACTTTTCTTAGTCGTCTCACTAACATCGGTTTTTATTTTAGTAATTAAATCACGAATACTAACTACAGTCTCTTTGGATTGATCGGACAGTTTTCTAATTTCCTCGGCAACTACCCCGAACCCCCGTCCTGCTTCCCCTGCCCGGGCTGCTTCAATAGCGGCATTAAGGCCCAGCATTTTAGTTTCATCAGCGATCTGCTTTATAAATGCCAGTACTTCACTTATCTTGTCTGCCAGTTTGTTGACTTCTTCTATGTGATTATTAAGTTCCTGTTCGTTAGTATTGATTTCACTGGCAGATGCCGCCAGTTCTTCAATCACTGCCGAAATCTCCTGAAGTCCACTGGTTAGATTACTGGATAACTGCCTTAAGTTAACTGCATTCTGCTTGGGCAAGGCAATGCAAAAAGTAGCTACTACTTTGCTGTTATCGTCTTCGTCAAAACACGGGTTACTCATAATTAAAACCGGCACACCGTGAACGCTGGCATCCACTTCCTCCACCGCCAGGCTTTTAGTCTTTATCGCCCGATCAGCAATCCAGCCTTCCCGGAGGGGATCTCCCAGCTGTAAATCAGGCATATCAAACTTGTCTGAAGCATGTCTGTAGGCAATCTTGGTTAGATCAGTCATACATAGGAAAGCACCCTCAGGAAACATATTGGCAATAAGAGGGGCAAAATCATTAAATGATTTGGCTATTGGGTGTAACCTGGGTATTATTACCAAAAAGCTCTGGGTTACTGTATCACCGTCGTACACCGGGATAGCATTCATGATTACGCGCATTCCATATACAACCCGGGGTATTTTTTCCGTAACCTCTTTTTGTTGGGCTATGCTTTGGAAAGCTGCCCCTTCGGGCCTAACCCTGGTTCCTACCTGAAAATCAGGTATATCGAAAGTCTGTGAGCCTAATTTCCAGGTTACCGTCTCCTTGTCAGCAGTAGCAAAGATTGCTCCCCCGGGAATAAGATTTATTAAGTGCCCGGCAATCTCCTTAAATGCTTCCAACGATGTTAGTGACATCATGTCAAGTCCCCCCCGTTTTTTAGTTAAAGATCTTATCCACATCCAACAGGATAAGCAGCCTTTCCTGCAGTTTAGCAATACCTAACAAGTAATCCGCCTGCAGACCGGTGTTAACTACTGTGGTAGGTGCTATAATATTTTCCGGAAACTTGATTACTTCCAGTACTTCATCAACTACCAGGCCAACCTTGCCTGATCCTATCTCCACAACGATTACTCTAGTTTCATCAGTGAATTCCGATGGAATGTTCATAAACTTCCTTTTCAGGTCTATGACGGGAATGACACTACCCCTTAAGTTGGTCACCCCGAGGTTATAGTCTGACGTATTGGGTAATTTGGTGGTTTTCTCCGGAACTCGTATAATTTCCTGAACCTTGCTAATTTCCATACCGTACTCTTCCTGCCCCAAAACAAAAGCTACTGTCTGCATTTCTCCGTCCGCCATACGTACAGCCTCCCTTCTATAAATTCGGCTATTACTAACCAGCCACTCTAGGGAAAGGCAATTAATAGTAGTACTACTACTCGCCATATGTAATTAGCTGTGGCAAAATTGTATTTTTTTCCCTTAATTATACATTATAATAGTAGAATTTTAAAAGACTTTCTCGATTTATACTAAAGTTGCCTAAATATGTCGGTAATTACATTTCTCTTGCTACTTTATCAAGGCTCTCCGCCATACTGGTGATCTCTTCTATGCTAGCTGTAATTTTTCCTGGGTAGCAGCTGCCTGCTCCTGGCTGGCGTGTAAATTCAACTCACTTTTTCGGGTTGTCTCTGCAACATTATCTTTAATTTTGGTGATTAATTCTTTGATATTGGCTACCGTTGCTTTAGATTCTTCTGACAACTTCCTGATTTCATCAGCTACCACACCGAATCCCCGGCCTGCCTCCCCAGCCCGGGCAGCTTCGATAGCTGCATTTAGTCCTAACATTTTGGTTTCATCCGCAATCTGCTTGATAAATGCCAATACCTCACTAATGTTATCGGCCAGGCTGTTTACTTCCTCAATCTGTTTATTTAGTTCCTGTTCATTTACATTAATTTCACCTGCCGAAGCGGCTAATTGTTCGATAACCGCCGATATTTCCTCCAGTCCCCGGGTAAGATTGTCAGCCATGCCGCGCAATTTAAGCGCCGTGTTTTTAGGAAGTGCGATAGTCAGGGTCCCTATTACCCGGCCGGCATCATCCTCGTCAAAAAGCGGATTGCTCATTATGGATACTGGTACCCCGTGAACACTGGCATCAACCTCTTTAATAGCCAGCTTTTTGCTCTTTATGGCTTCATCGGCAACCCAGCCCTGGGTCAACCGGTCACCCAGATTCAAATCGCTCATATCGAACTTTTCCGAGGGTTGGCGGTGAGTAATCTTCTCCAGATCACTCATGTACAGAAATGCTCCTTCAAAGAACATATTAGCAATTATTGGTGCAAATTTATCAAAGGAAGTTTCGATAGGATGGAAGCGAGGAAATATCAAACATAGACTCTGAATTGCTTCACCGTTGTCAAAAACCGGCATCGCCGTCATCAGCAACGGCACTCCATAAATACTGCGGGGAATCTTTTCAGATACCTCTTGCTTTTTCTGTATACATAAGCTTGATGCGCCCTCCGGCCTGATATTGATACCCGGCTTAAATGCGGGAATATCAAAATCCCGGGAAGCAACTTTCCAAATTATAGTTTCTTTATCAGTAGATGCCATAATGGCCCCCC
>JBMNOY010000005.1:0-63719 GCA_050943315.1 Syntrophomonadaceae bacterium | reverse complement strand
TCTTCTCGGGCAATCGAAAATTTTGCGCGGATTTACTT
The DNA here is from genome assembly GCA_050943315.1 of Syntrophomonadaceae bacterium. GTDB lineage: Bacteria > Bacillota > Syntrophomonadia > Syntrophomonadales > Syntrophomonadaceae > JBDKUD01. Next base: position 63,681 of record JBMNOY010000005.1, on the reverse strand, counting down.
AAAGGCTCAGACATCAGTTAATACCCTATGTCTGAGCCTTTTTGGCGCAAAACTTCCGATTGAACCCTTTGAGAACCGTCCCCCTGTCAGGGAAAACCGGAGCGGTAGAATAAACCGCCTTTCTTTAATGCATAATAAGCTTATAGGCGAGAAAATGATATGGAGGCTAGATAATGAGCAAGATTATAGCAATCGATAGAAATCTTACCCCGTTTAAAGAATTTTTGACGCAGAAAGGTTGTCAGCTGGTTGATCTTGATGCGGCCCGCAACCGGGCAATTGATGCGGTGGTGCTTTCCGGCGTTCATGAGAATCTAATGGGTATGGAAGATATTATGATAGATGCCCCGGTAATAAATGCTAAAGGGAAAACCCCGGAAGAAGTGTGGGATAACATAACCAGTAGGAGCTAAACGGTAGAAAAGGACGCTGGAGTTCTCCGGCGCCCTTTACATTATATTTAGCTAATCCACTGACTTGATAAAATGGTCCATTAGTTTCCATCCCTCATCAAAGAACCTGCCTTGTTGAGCAGAATCTTCATCATATCTTCCCACACTATCGGTTTGAGGATGATTCTTATCAAAAATCATGTAAGGTACGGCATCACTGGTATGGGTACGCAATGACAGCGGGGTAGGATGATCCGGCAGCAACATTACCCGGATATCATCGAAATGCTGCAATTCGGAAGCAATTAAACCTACTACCTGGCTGTCGACCTGCTCAATAGCCCACAGCTTGGTTTCCAGTTCTCCTTGATGACCAGCCTCATCGGGAGATTCAATATGCAGGTAAACAAAGTCCTGCCCGTTTTTAAGCTCATCTAAAGCTGCCCGGGCTTTGCCGGCAAAGTTGGTTTTAACTCCGCCGGTTGCTCCTTCTACAGCTACCGGCTTTAATCCGGCACAAATACCCAGACCTTTAACCAAGTCAACGGCAGCCACCACTGAGCCTTTAAGATGGTATTTTTGGGCGAAACTACTCAAGCCGGGCTTGCGTCCTTCTCCCCAGAACCACAAGGAGGTAGCCGGATTAAGCCCCTTTTCCCGCCGGGCCGCATTAACCGGGTGATTCTTTAAAATAGATTCGCTCTGTATCATCAACTCCAGCAGTTTCCCACCATCATCACCTGCAGGCAGGTATTCAGTGATTGGGCGGCCGGATATATCGTGAGGAGGAGTTAGTACAAAAGATTTGTCAATGCCGCCGCTCCATACCATAAGGTGCCGGTAGCTGATTCCAGCGTAAAAACTAATTAATTCCGTACCCAAAGCCTGGTTTACTGCCGCTATTAACTGGGCCGACTCCTCTGAGCTAATTTCTCCGGAACTGTAGTCGAGCATAATTTTTTGATTATAGGGCTCATTATCCGACAAAGTAACCAGATTACAACGGAAGGCAAGGTCATCATCTTTTAAATCTATGCCCATGCTTACCGCTTCCAAAGGGGAGCGTCCGGTGTAATAAGTACGGGGATCATAACCCATAACGGAAAGATTGGCTACGTCACTTCCCGGGGGATAGCCGGGAGGTACGGTTTGAACAGTGCCGATTAATGAGCTAACCGCTAGTTTATCGATATTGGGAGTATTAGCATATTGTAAAGGTGTTTTATTACCTAGTTGTGCAATTTTGTAATCAGCCATTCCGTCAGACAGAATCAGCAGGTACTTCATAATGCTCATCTCCTGTTGTTTTGATAAATAGTTTACCACAGCAATCAGTAATTAAAAGTAACCTATCTAAGTATACAAAGGCATATAATCTTGCTTCATACTTTAATAACCTTCTCTTTCATTATACAATTTAGAATATAGTCAATTAAATAAGGGGGTTTTTTAGTGGAATATCAAAGCAGCAGGGGAGGGCTATCTTCTATTACTGCCGCAGAAGCTATAAAGATGGGTTTGGCTCCCGACGGAGGATTATTTGTTCCCGATTTTATTCCTACACTCGACAATGAGGACTGGCAGGTTATGCAGGAGTGGACTTATCAGCAAAGAGCCTGTCGGCTGATGAGTTTCTTCCTGGAGGATTTCACTCGCAAAGAAATTGAATCATGTGTTTATGGAGCCTACAACCGGAATAACTTTGACCACAAAAGGATCGCACCCCTGGTGCAATTAAATGATAATACCTTTATTCAGGAATTATGGCACGGTCCTACCTGTGCTTTTAAGGATATGGCCCTGCAGATTTTGCCCCGTTTACTTACCGTCAGTACCCGTAAAACGGGGGAAACCGCAGAGATTGTCATTCTGGTGGCAACCTCGGGAGATACGGGTAAGGCGGCTCTGGAAGGGTTCAAAGATGTCGACGGTACCCGGATTATTGTGTTCTTCCCCCGCGATGGAGTTAGTGAAGTTCAGAAGAGGCAAATGGTTACTCAGGAAGGCAGCAATGTTTATGTAGCTGCAGTAGAAGGCAACTTTGACGATGCCCAAAACGGGGTAAAGAATATTTTTTCCAATGATCAGATAAAAGCTATATTGACTGACCATAATCTAAAACTATCATCGGCCAACTCAATTAACTGGGGCCGGCTCTTGCCACAGATAATCTATTATGTTTCTGCGTACCTGGATCTAATGGCCCTAAACCAGGTTGCTTATGGAGAGCCGGTCAATATAGTTGTTCCTACAGGTAATTTCGGTAACATTTTGGCGGCTTATTATGCCGGGCGGATGGGGGTACCGATAAACAGGTTGATTTGTGCTTCCAATGCCAACAATGTACTGACCGAATTCCTGCGGACAGGTGTCTATAACCGCAATCGCCGTTTTTATAAAACCATATCCCCTTCAATGGACATATTAATTTCTTCAAACCTGGAAAGGCTTCTTTATGAGATTACCGGTCATGATGCCCAACTGGTATCCGGGTGGATGCAAGAATTAAAAGAAAATGGTGTATATCAGGTAAACGAAAAAGTAAAAACGGAGCTGCAAAAGATTTTCTGGGCTGATTACGGAACAGATGAGGAAACCATTGCTACTATCCGCTCTACCTGGGAGGGGAATCGCTATCTGCTGGATACACATACAGCTGTGGCTGTTAATGTTTATCAAAAATATGTGGCAGCCTCGGGAGATAATCATAAGACTATAATTGCATCCACTGCCAGCCCGTTTAAATTCGGCCCAAGTGTAGCTGCTGCAGTACTTAAACCAGAGGTTATAGCCGGGGGCAGAGATGAATTTGAACTGTTGGAGATCCTGGCAGCGGAAACCGGGAATTCAATTCCCCCCGGAATAAAAGACCTGGATAAACGGGCCATAAGGCATCAAACCGTATCTTCCCGTGAAGATATGGCTCAGACGGTATTAAATTTCCTGAACCTATAGTTTAATTTAATATCATAATATTACCGGTCCACCAATATGGGTAGAATAAGATAAATAACCAGGGAGGAAAGCATGATGAAATATGATTTATACGACCTGGCTATCCTGGGGTGTGGACCGGCTGGTTTGTCTGCGGCTATAAACGGCAGTATACGCAATAAAAAGGTTATTGTAATTGGAGCCGAGGTGTGCAGCCCACCATTACATAAGGCGCAGACCATAAATAATTACCTGGGGCTGCCGGGTATCGCCGGGGGAGAACTGCTGGCGAGATTTATGGAACACGCCTGCAGTATGAATATTGAAATAACCAGTACCAAAGCTGAGGCTATATTTGAAAATGACGAGATATTTCATATTCTTACCCGAGATGGCGAGATAAAGAGCAAAACCCTAATAATTGCCACGGGGATGCCTTACCGGCCTACTCTGCCTGATGAGGACAGATTCCTGGGCCGGGGGTTGGGCTATTGTGCAACTTGTGATGGCCCCCTATACCAGGGTAAAGATGTATTGATAATCGGCCACCGGCCAGAGGCTGAATCTGAGGCCAGTTTTATGGGCGAGATTTGCCGCCAGGTGTATTACCTGCCGCTGTACCAACTGGGAAATCGGCTGGATGACCGGATTAATGTAGTGACCGCGCGGCCCCGGGCTATTGTAGGGGAGGAAACGGTAACTGGTGTCGAATTAGATAACGGCAGAATTATTCAGGTGGAGGGCCTGTTTATACTAGAGGCTGAAACAGCTCCAGAGCGGCTGGTTCCCGGACTGGAGATCGAAGATAATCATATCAAGGTCAACACACAACAGGAAACTAATCTACGCGGCGTTTATGCTGCCGGAGACTGTACCGGCCCTCCATATCAAGTGGCTAAATCAGCAGGCCAGGGACAAGTAGCAGGCTTAAATGCCAGCAAGTATGCATCCCGGATATAGTAGTGAACAAAAAAATAGTATTGAGTTATTGACTACAGTTATAGACGATGATATAATTGATTGCGTTGCGGAGCTGTGGTGTAGCGGTTAACATGTCGGCCTGTCAAGCCGAAGACCGCGGGTTCAATTCCCGTCAGCTCCGCCATAAAAGTTACTTGTGAATAGTATCTGGCAGATAAAAAAACAAGTAATTATGGGTCTTGACTTTTGAACGATTGGCATTTATAATAATCCTTGCGGCGCGGGGAATGCCGGAGTTCTTAACCGAAACAAGCCTCGGTAGCTCAGCTGGTAGAGCAGCGGACTGAAAATCCGCGTGTCGGTGGTTCAACTCCGCCCCGAGGCACCATGAATATGCGGAAGTGGCTCAGTGGTAGAGCATCGCCTTGCCAAGGCGAGGGTCGCGAGTTCGAATCTCGTCTTCCGCTCCATTGATTTTAGCGGCGTTACTTTCGGTAACGCCTTTAATATGCCTGCATGACCAATTAGGTTAGGCTTGCAAATACCTAAAAAACTTGATATAATACATTTTGCGCGACACATGTTGCAAACAAAAACCTGGGCGGGTGGCGAAGAGGCTAACGCTGTGGTCTGCAAAATCACCATTCACCGGTTCAAATCCGGTCCCGCCCTCCATAATGAAATTCTAAACCCTTTTGGTTATAATAACTAAAAGGGCTTTTTTTTGCCGAATAAGTGAGTTTTTCCGTACCACGTACCAGAAAACTTCACTTATTGTTACTGAAGCAGCAAATTACGTAGAATTAGAGGTGTAATGTATGGCGTTTTTTGATGAGGCAGCCCAGAAATATGATAGCTGGTATAAAACCCCTATGGGTCGTTTTGTTGATGAGGTAGAAACCCGCCTGGCCTTCGACATGTTTACCCCGCAAAAGGGCATGAGTATTCTGGATTGCGGCTGCGGGACAGGGAATTTCAGTATTAAGCTGGCTGAAAAGGGAGCACAGGTGACTGGCGTGGACATTTCCACGGAGATGATGGCTGTGGCCGGTGAAAAAGCTCGCCAGCGGGGACTTAATATTAAGTTTGTTGAGTCTGATATCTGTAACCTGGTCTTTCCGGATAACTCTTTTGATGCTGTTTTTACTATGGCGGTCTTTGAGACGATTCCCGATTCACAGCGGGCGTTTCAAGAAATGATGCGGGTGTTAAAACCAGGTAAGTTCTTATTGATTGGCACCATTCGAAAAGATGCCCCCTGGGGAAGGTCATATGAAAAAAGAGTGCAGGAAAGTCCCGACTCCATCTGGAGGTTCTCCACCTTTAAGAGTCTAGAGGAATTTAAGGATCTTGATCGCAAGAACCTGGTCAAAGTAGGACATTGCCTCTATGTTCCACCCAATCAGGCACCAGAGAAGTACAATATGGCAGAGGAGGAGAAGCTTTCTAAAACTGAAACCGGTGGTTTTATGGTCGGCTTATGGCAGAAACCGGTTAAAGGATAGAGGTAGTGAGCCGGCCCTGGTCGCCGGCTCATGTTAATAATGCCAACTTCATTTTTTTAGAGTGCAAAAGCAGCTTCTGTAGTGCATCAACCGGTTTTAAAAATTACCGATTTTTCGGCCAGGAAATCAATATTATCACCTATGGGCCGGTTAATGATTCTCAACATACCAAACCCCACAAAACTGCTCCCACAACAGCAATCTTTCACTTCAGACACCTCCAAATTCATTCAGTTTGGTACCAGTCATTTATAATATTCGTTATTTGTTGACTCTTTACGTTAATAGCGAGTATACTGTATATAAAGGATATATACACTATACTAACGGAAGGGGAAACGATAGTGAACATTATAATAGCTAATTCCTCTCCTGATCCTATTTATGAACAGATCTACAAACAGATTAAGCAGCAGATTATGAAAGGTGATCTGCAACCGGGAGAGGCTCTGCCATCCATACGTGTACTGGCCAAGGAGCTGCAAATAAGTGTTATCACTACCAAACGCGCTTATGAAGAATTGGAACGGGATGGATTTATAGCTACAGTCAGTGGCAAAGGCTCATTTGTAGCAGAGCAAAACCTGGAGTTATTAAAGGAGCGCAAGCGGCAATTTATTGAAGACAAGATGGCGGAAATAGTTACCGATGCTAAGATGCTAAACATCAGCCTGGAGGAAATGGTGCAAATGTTAACGATATTGTACGGGGAGGTATAGGAATGGAACCGGTTTTGGAAATATGCGGATTAAATAAAAAGTTTCCCGGATTTTACTTAAAAGATATCAATCTGGTTTTGCCCCCGGGCTTTATAATGGGCCTAATCGGTCCTAATGGGGCCGGCAAAACCACCTTGATTAAACTGGTAATGAATCTCGTAAATAAAGACAGCGGGCAAATAAAGATATTTGGGCGGGATTATATCAAGTACGAAACGGAAAATAAACAGCGGATTGGTTTTGTTTACGATGAAAGCCACTATTATGAGTACCTGAGTGTTGATGCCAACCGCAGGATAATCGCACCCTTCTACCGGTATTGGGACGATTCCGCCTTTCATCGTTATATCAGGATGTTTAATATTCCTGCAGGGAAAAAGCTAAAAGACTTGTCCCGGGGAATGAAAACCAAGTTCTCCTTGGCAGTGGCATTGTCCCACAAAGCGGAATTAATCATTATGGATGAACCCACCTCCGGGTTAGATCCGGTTTTCAGGCGGGAACTGCTGGATCTTCTAGCTGACCTGATACAGGACGAAAAGCGGGCGATAGTATTTTCAACTCATATTACCACCGATTTGGAGCGCATTGCTGATTATATCTGCTTCCTCAACCAGGGCCAGGTGGTATTCTGCGATACCCGTGATTGGGTTCTGGAGAATCACCGGGTAGTTAAAGGGAGCCGGGAACTACTGGCCAACTCTGATTTGACTTCACTATTAATAGGAATTCGCGAAAATCGTTTCGGTTTCGAAGCCTTAACCCAACAGAGTACCGCAGTGCAAAAGAACTGGGGAGACCGGGTAATAATAGAAAAAGCGGGCTTGGATGATATTATATTGTTTAACGTAAGGGGGGCTCAGCATGTATAATTTGCTGCGCAAGGATATACTGGTTCAAAAAAACAGCCTGTGGTTCTGTGTGGGGTACAGCATATTCATCTTTTTTGCTTTTTCCGGTCCCACCTTTCGACCGTTAATCTATGTGATGGGTGCTACTGTTATAGCATATGTTTTGGTTCTATCAGCCATTCAGGCTGAATTTAAGAATAACTCTGACCTGATTTTACTTAGCTTTCCGGTAAAACGGCAGCAGGTGGTTGCATCAAAGTATATCGGGGTCTTGATATTTACATTTATAGCCCTGGCGGTAATCGGGCTTCTGGGACTGATTTTAAGCTTTTGCCCATTACCTTTTCCTACTCGACTCATTAATTGGACTGATGCAGTGATTACAGTAATATCAGTTATGCTGCTGACATCAATCTACTTGCCGATTTATTACAAAACCGCCGGCAGGTGGGTCCAAATTATTAATGCCATTGTTTTTATGGTAATATTTTTTGTCCCCAGCAGTCTTGTTAACCTGGCTTCACACCAGCAAATTCTGTGGCTGGAAGAGACGGCGAGCCAAAATCCCTGGCTTCTTACTGTTCTAGCGCTGGCAATTATGGGAATAATATTTTATGCTTCTTATTTGATTAGTTTACGAATTTACCAGCGTAAAGATTTTTAAAACGGTATTAATTAACTTTAATAGGTAAACATGCATGTAAACTCTTGGGCTTGAATGGGAAACCCTATTTATAGATTGATTCTATAGGAGGGGTCATTTTGAAGGGTACTGTAAAATGGTTTAACGACAGTAAAGGCTTTGGTTTTATCGAAGCTGAAACCGGAGAAGATGTGTTCGTTCATCAAACAGCGATACAAACCTCCGGGTTTAGAACTTTAAGTGAAGGGCAGAAGGTAGAGTTTGATATATCTACGGGGCCTAAAGGGCAGCAAGCGTCCAACGTGCATCCAATTTCTTAGGCTTCCTCCGGAATCATCAAACCAGCCGTCCTTTCGGACGGCTTTTAATACATTGGCTAGGATTAGGGGTGTTACTACTTTAAATTCTGCTAACTTTGGCTTGCAAAACACCGCAGAATTTGATACACTAGACCTTGCGAAACGGGACAACTCGCAATTGTGCCCGGGTGGCGGAATAGGCAGACGCACGGGACTTAAAATCCCGCGAGGTTCACCCCTCGTGCCGGTTCGACCCCGGCCTCGGGCACCATTATTTAGGCAATTAGCTGAGATTATATCTCAGCTTTTTTGTTGCAATTTTACGTTTTACCCGCATTTTGACCCACGAAAAAATTCACTTTTATTTCTTCAGATATATCGTTCAGAATTGGTTAACTCATATATTCATTAATAATATTAGTCGACTATACTGTGCACCGATTGTCGGATGGGAAAATGCATCCTTTGGTAATATTGATGGTGAAAGGAGGTTGTTGGTTGGATTCTTTAAGGAATTTGAATAATGCATTAGCATATATTGAAGAGCACTTAACTGAGGATATCAATTATAGTGAAATTTCTAAAATTGCTTACTGTTCAGAGTATCATTTTAAACGGATGTTTTCTTTTTTATCAGGTATAAGTTTATCAGAATACATTCGAAGAAGAAGACTAACGCTGGCTGGCCTTGATTTGAAAGATAGTGATTTGAGAATAGTCGATGTTGCTGTCAAATACGGTTATAGTTCAGCCGATACATTTTCCCGTGCTTTTCATTCTATGCATGGCATTCTCCCTTCTGAAGCAAGGGATGAGAAAAGACAATTAAAAGCTTATCCTAGAATGACCTTTCAACTATCAATTAAAGGGGGATGTGAAATGAATTATCGCATGGTTGAAAAAGAGCCATTTAAGTTAGTAGGGTTTAAGAAGAGAGTTCCAATCGTTTTTGAAGGTGTCAATCCAGAGATTGCAAAAATGACTGAGCTTTTAACCCCTGAGGTTATTAAACGATTAAAATTAATTGCAAATGTAGAACCAACAGGTATTATTAGTGCCTCTACTAATTTCTCAGAAGGAAGAATGGAAGAAAAAGGACAGTTAGACCATTACATTGGGGTAGCAACAACAAGTGATGAAACCGAAGGATTTGATGTATTAATGATTAATGCTAGTACCTGGGCAGTATTCGAATCCATTGGGCCGTTCCCGGAAACACTCCAAAATGTGTGGGGCAGAATATATTCAGAGTGGTTTCCATCTTCGGGATATGGGGCAGTAGAAGGCCCTGAAATCTTATGGAATGAGAATACTGATACACAGAATCCAAAGTATAGAAGCGAGATCTGGATTCCAGTAAAGAAAAAGAGCATTGATTAGGCAACCCCTAAAAGGTATTCCTCATAGCACAAATACAAATCTTGTGCCTATTTATAATATTTGAGCTTAATGAGGGTATATTATCCTTATGGAGGTAATTGCAATGAACGGTAATGCAGAACTTTTAAACTTTATTTATCAGAATTCTCAAATGGGCGTAGATACAATAAAACAATTGATGGGCATTGTCCAGGATGCTGAATTTAACAAACATTTAGAGGCTCAATATAATGAATATAAAGAAATCCATACAGCAGCCAAGTCCTTACTAAACAAAAACGGTTATGATGAAAAAGGGCTTAGTTCATTTGAAAAAATTAGAACCTATATGATGATTAACATGCAAACTCTTACAGATAAAACGTCTTCTCATATTGCTGAAATGCTAATAATCGGAAGTAATATGGGCGTAATAGATGCTGTAAAGAATTTAAAAAAATATACAGGAGCCGAAAAGGACATTACTGATCTAATGGAAAAGCTTCTTGAAATCGAAGAAAACAATATTCAACAGTTAAAGAAATTCCTTTAGTCAAAAAATAACAATTCCTGATGGTCAAAGTCAATCTCAGCTGTTTTGTTGCAAAATTTGTTTGACCCGCGTTAAACTCACTCCTTCCCAGCTTAGCTAGGAAGAAATGTCCTGCCTTGCAGCATAGTCTAAATTAGATAACATAAATATATGTATATACATTTACCTGCCTAATATAAGTTTACTGCCCATCTATTTATAACGTGAAATATTACCCTGGCAGAGGGAATATGTTACACTTATACTAGTTATTCTATTCGTTTCCAGACCGACAGCATAACTGTTAGTATCCATTCTTTTCTCTCTGGCTACTGTAATTGAAAAATAACGAGAGGAAGGGAATTATATTATTTGAGTGTACTTTTAGATAAGTTTAAAGAAGTATTATTTTCCGTTCTTCCTATTACAATAATTGTACTGCTTCTAAACTTTACCATCACGCCGATTGAAACCCATCGATTGTGGGGATTTTTACTGGGAGGAATACTTATAATAATTGGTCTGTCCATATTTTTATTTGGTGTAGAAATAGGAATTACACCAATTGGGACATTGATGGGTACAGCCATTACCAAAAGTAATAAAGCTTGGATTGTGGCAGTTGCCGGTGTAATTCTGGGTTTTTTTATTTCCATAGCCGAACCCGATTTACATATCCTGGCGGGGCAGGTGCAAACAGTTACCTCCGGAGTAATATCCAAAAGCATTATCGTGGTAGTGGTATCTATTGGCATTGCGGTAATGTTAGCTGTTGGCTTGCTGAGAATAATCTTCAATAAGCCGCTGTACATACTATTGGCTATTATATACTTTATTATTTTCATATTAGCTTTTTTCACATCGCCTGAATTTTTGGCCATCTCTTTTGATGCTTCTGGTGCTACAACCGGGGCATTAACTGTTCCTTTTATTCTTGCCCTGGCTTTAGGTGTTTCTGCTTTAAAACAGAGTGGTAAACAATCTGAAGAAGATAGTTTTGGCCTGGTTGCCATCGCTTCTGCCGGTGCTATTTTAGCTGTTATGATTATGAGTATTCTGGCTCAAGTCAAAAAGCTTAGCGGCAGCCTGGATACCCATTTAGTTCAATCTAGTTCTATTATCGCTCCTTTTATTAACGAGATGCCCAAAGTTGCAGGCGAAATTCTCCTGGCCTTATTACCTTTAATCTTCTTATTTTTAATTTTTAATGTAATCTCGTTTAAATTATCTAATAAATCTTTTAGAAAAGTATTAAAAGGACTGGTTTATACATTTGTAGGTCTAGTATTATTTTTAGTTGGTGTTAATGCCGGTTTTATGGATGTAGGAAGCGTGGTTGGCTATAGCATAGCATCTTTAGGAAAAGACTGGATTATTATTCTGGTAGGCTTTATTCTGGGCTTAGTTACCATATTGGCTGAACCTGCAGTTTATGTGTTAACACACGAGATTGAAGATGTGACCAGCGGCTACATAAAAAGGACTTTTGTGATGATTGCCTTATGCCTCGGTGTTGCTTTGGCCGTTGCATTGTCTATGTTAAGAATTACTATTCCCGAAATCCAATTATGGCATTATCTCTTACCCGGATATGTTATAGCGATTCTTTTGACAAGATTTGTACCGCAACTATTTGTTGGAATTGCTTTTGACTCAGGTGGGGTTGCTTCTGGTCCTATGACAGCAACTTTTATCCTGGCTTTTTCACAAGGCGCTGCTGAAGCTATAGAAGGCGCTAACGTATTGGTAGATGGCTTTGGGATGATTGCTATGGTTGCCTTAATGCCAATAATTACCCTTCAGATTTTAGGGCTTTTATTTAAAATTAAATCAACCAAGGGAGGCTTGGAAGGGAATGGACAACAGGTCTGCTAGAAACCAATTTGAATTATTGTGCGTTATAGTTAATTTTGGTTTAGGCAGCAAAGCAATGAAGATTGCCAAGCAGAATGGGGTGCTGGGGGGGACAATATTTTTAGGTAAAGGTACAACCAACAGCCACCTGTTAAAAATTCTTGATCTATCAGATATTCGCAAAGAAATCGTACTCTTCCTGGCGGAAAAGCAGATAATTAACAAAGTTCTTAAAGAATTAAATCAAAAATATGATTTTAAGAAACCTAACAAAGGCATTGCGTTTACGACTTCTGTTAATAGAATTATCGGAGCCCATAACTGTCCCTCTGAGGTTAATGAAAGTAGAGGTGAAGAGGATAATATGCATAATGCTATTTTTGTAGTAGTGGATAGAGGTAAAGCCGAAGACGTTCTAGAGGCAGCAATGGCAGCTGGCTCCAGAGGCGGTACCATCATCAATGCACGAGGCTCAGGTATCCATGAAAACACCAAGTTGTTTTCTATGTTAATAGAGCCAGAAAAAGAAATAGTATTGATTTTAACAGAAAAAGAATTTACCGAAGCCATTGCTTCCTCAATTAGGAAACATCTAGATATAGATAAGCCCGGAAAAGGTATAATGTTTATTCTGGATGTAAACCAAACTTATGGGTTATACTGAAAAGGACGACATAGGAAACGGTCCTTATTCATTAGAACCGCCTGAAGATGGAAGTGAAAGGTATTGTCTGCAGGAAACGCGTACCGCCATAACCAGGCTTTGCTAAGATTTTATTATAAATATTAGAGATAAAGTATATAATCAGGTAAAATATAAGTACTAGAAATCGGCTAAGTTTAGCTATAAAATTTGCGATAAGGAGGAAATGAAATGAAAGATTTAAAGGGAACAAAGACCGAAAAGAACTTATTGGAAGCTTTTGCAGGAGAATCTCAGGCACGTAATAAATACACATATTTTGCATCAATAGCCAAGAAAGAAGGCTATGAACAGATTGCTGCAATTTTCTTAGAATCAGCAGAGAACGAAAAGGAGCATGCCAAGATATGGCTTAAAAAGCTAAACGGTATCGGAAATACTGTTGATAATTTAAAAGAGGCTGCTAATGGGGAAAACGGTGAATGGACAGCGATGTACCCGAGAATGGCCGCCGAGGCTCGCGAAGAGGGGTTTGAAGATATTGCCAAACTATTTGAAGGTGTAGCAAAAATAGAAAGCGAGCATGAAGAACGCTTCCAACAGCTTTTAAAGAACATAGAAGAAGGTACAGTTTTTGAAAAGGATGGCAAGGTATATTGGAAATGCAGAAACTGTGGCCACATTCATGAAGGAACGGAAGCACCTAAGGTATGCCCGGTTTGCGCTCATCCTCAAGCATATTTTGAATTACTTCAAAAAAACTATTAGTTATCCCAAACATCATGAACGGTCAATCAATTTTAAAACTATTTTTAAAAAGCTGAGACAGCGCTCTCAGCTTTTTTGCGTGGCCCCGTGTTTACTCACTAGTCTGCATCGATGCTCCTGTTATTCAAAGATGGTAAGGAGGGGGTATAAGCATATGAACAAACAACAGCTCATGGGCGGATTACTGGGAGTAATAGTAGGTGATGCATTAGGCCTGCCGGTACAGTTTGCTTCTCGTCAGGAACTAAAGCTAAAACCGGTAAAGGATATGAAAGGCTGGGGTGTATCTAATATGCCATCCGGAAGTTTTAGCGATGATGGTTCACTGACCCTGTGCCTGGCTGAGAGTCTTACTGAGGTGGGATTGAATCCGGAAGATGCTGCCCAGCGGTTTTTGCGTTGGTATAATGAGGGCTACTGGACTCCGACCGGTTTTGCCTATGACATTGGCAGAAGCACTGCTCGGGCGATGGAGAATTTGAACAATGGAGTGGCGGCACTGGAGGCTGGACCAAGCGAAGTAATGGATAACGGCAATGGCTCTTTGATGCGAATCTTACCGGCGGCCCTTTACTTGGCGGGGGAAACACCAGCTGAATTGGCGCTGGGAATATGGGATATGTCACGCATCACCCACGGGCACCCACTAGCCTGCTCGGCCTGCTACCTTTATGCACTTATGGTACGGGAGTTATTAACTGGAGTTGACCCCCGGGAGGCTTATGCTAAGCTCTGCACTCTCCCGGAAGAAGTGCTGGCAGCAGGGATAGCTCCCGGAGAAAGGCAGCACTTTGCGCGTATCCTGGAAGGAAAGCTATATGAACTGCCAGAGGAAAAGATCAAATCCACTGGATACGTCATAGACACTTTAGAGGCGGCTCTGTGGTGCTTGTTGCTTTACAATGATTTTGCCTCTACCATATTGGCAGCAGTAAATCTAGGAGATGATACTGATACAGTCGCAGCAGTAAGTGGAGGATTGGCCGGGATTGTTTACTGCCTGGAGGGTATACCGGAAGGCTGGCGGCAGCAGCTGATTCGTCGGGATGAAATACTGGTACTGGCTGAAAGGTTTGCTGATAAGGTAATCGGGTGCAGTAAACTTTCTGGATAAAGTAGAGCCTCCAGATTTTTGATTTGAATTGGTGAAATATGAACACAACGGCATTCGGCAATAATTACTAAATATCGAAATGATAAGTTGTATTGAGACAAAAAAATAACTTTTAGGTTTACTAAGAAAAAGTGCAGGATTTGTTTTTTTGTTTAAGAATAATTAAGTATTAGATATCATTACAAAAGTTTTATTATTATGATTTTTAGCGTTACCTAAAAATCTTTTACTTATTAATTATTACAGCAACCCGAAATAATAAAGGTGGAACAAGCTTAATAATGAAAAAGACAATTAACATTGACTTAATACGCCTACGGTTTATTGTTGGTTATTTGGGAGAACTACTTCAGCCAACTTGGTGGACTAGCTCCTTTTTTGCGTCAGGTAGTGCAATGTTCCTAACCCCAATATTTTCAAAGACTACTATACTTGCTCAATATCATGGGATAAGAGAAGCAGCGGGCCGAATTCATGATGAGCGTATAGGTATTGGTACTGGTGTATTTCATTTGTTTCGTCTTCCTGAAACAATTGAGCGTGATCTACACCAAATTATAAGAGATAGTAATAACAAAGAGCAGTTTATCAAAGACCTGACCAGTACTTCTGACGCACTTAATGCTTTGGCATCTTTTAATGATAATGAATTTTGCCAGGCTGTAGGCCCAGTGCGTATAGGTGGGCTTTCGGATTTGGAAAAGATGGAAAGCTGGCGAGCCGTAGCAAATTATTACCAACAAGCTTTTACATCCCAAGACCAAGTCTTTCCCTATTTTTCAGAGGCGCGATGATGATGAATAGTTCACAGTACTATACGACTAGACTGGGGGTTGGTCTGGGAGCCATTGAGGAGACCCGTATCTTATTGGAATTGTGGCAACCTGGTATGAAGGTTGAGGAGCTTTATCGCTATGCTTTAGATAATGGTAGCTTCCCAAATATTACAGCACGGCGTTTAAATAATTTGGTCAAAGAGTTATTTGCCATGCGCTATCTGGTTAAGGGTGATTACCCGGCTAATGTTTTAAAAAATATGTTACCGTTTCTGTCTTATTCAAATAACGTTCCGCGAGCTTCTCTGGAGGCTCGGCCATTGGTCGAATATCTCTGTGATACCCTGCGCAGTGACCAGCGAACTCAGAATGAATATGTCTCTCGAGCCACGACCGTAGAACGGGATTTAGCTTTAGTTGCCAATTGTGCGGGTGTAAAGGACTTGGGTAGTCGAGATACTTTTCCTTTTGAAGAAAGATGGTTTCTGGAACGAGCAATTGAGTGCTTGCAGAAAGGTGATTATCAAGAAGTACGTGAGATTCTGCAAGGACGTGAAACCTCAGTGTGGAGCAGCACGGGGGAAAGCCAGGTTCAATGGGGATTGGTTAGGGCGGTTATTGATTTGGTTGAAGTATGTGATGATTATGAGCGACAGCTTCCTGATTATAGCCAGAGTATGACAGCGCTAATCGATTTTTATGTGACCAGTCTCCGTGAGGTGGATCGGCTCCACCGTGAGTTTGAGCAGGCAGTTGGTGATTATCTGGAAACTGAGGTTCATATAGATCGGTTGGTAGAGTTAGGAAGAAATCGTTATCGCTCTTTGAGTGAAAAAGTACATGTTTTGTTCATTAAGCATTTTGAAAAATCAGGCTGGCCGGTAGTTGGAAAGCTGAGTAACGTGGAAGTATTTGACCGCTTCATTGCGCCACGTTTGACGGAAAAAGGTTATCGTATAGCATTTTTTATGGTGGATGCACTTCGTTATGAGTTGGGTGTAGCGCTCTCAAAACAGTTGAGCGAAGATGGCAAAGTTGAGCTTTATCCGGTACTAGCTCAGTTACCTACTACTACCAGTGTTGGCATGGCTAGCTTACTGCCTCGGGCTGGGAATACATTGGTTTTTAAACGCAAACAAGATGGCAGCATTATACCCTGCTTGGATGATGTAGTTGTGGGAAATGTTAACCAAAGAATGGATGTATTTCGGAAGCAATATGGCCAGCGTTTTTTGGAAATGACCTTAAATGATTTTTTAAAGAAAAAGAGTAAAGTACCTAATGACGTGGACTTATTGGCACTGCGTAGTGCTGAAATAGATTCTCAGTTTGAGAATGATCCAGAAACTGCTTTGGGATTAATTCAAGATATGTTAAAACGGATTCGGGTTGCGGTGCATCGTTTGCAAACATTAGGTTTTCAAGAGATAGTAATTGCTACCGATCATGGTTTTGTGCTTAATCTGCTGATCCAGGCGGGAGACAGCATCTCCAAACCACCGGGTAATTGGATAAATGAGCATGATCGCCTGTTGCTTGGGAAGGGAAACGGTGATGTTTATAATTTTGTAATGCCTGCCACCGTGGCTGGCATTCGTAGTGATTTCCCTTACATAGCAGGGCCAAGGGGTTTGGTTGCTTACCGGTCAGGTTTGTTTTATTTTCATGGTGGTGTCTCATTGCAGGAATTAATTGTACCATTGATTGTAGTTCGGCTGGAGGAAGAAAAGCCGGATTATATAACTCCGGATGTAAAGCTCTCCTATAAGAATGGCGCCAAAAAGATTACCACTCGTTTGCCGGTCATAGATGTTAGTCTGCAGGATCTTGGTTTATTCGGGCAGGAAGCTGATCTAGAAATCCTACTGGAAGCTCACGATCCAAAAGGCAATGTAATTGGCGAAGCCAAAAGCGGTGGACGGGTTAACCCGGCTACTGGAACTATAAGTCTGAAACCCGGAGAAAGGGTACAAGTGGCAATCAAGATGCAAGCCGAATATGAAGGCAAATTCTCTATTAAGGCCTTAAATCCAACTACATTGGCTACTTATTGTAAAATTGATTTAGAAACGGATTATGTGGTGTGATTATATGGATAAATTAGATAGTAGACTAACATCAATATTTGAAGGACGGGTAGTGCGCAAGGATCTTTTGCACCGTATTAAGAAGGGTACCAATGTACCTACTTTTGTGCTTGAATTCCTGCTAGCCCGGTATTGTGCCAGCGATAATCCGGCCGAGATAGAGGCAGGAATGGAAGCTGTTCTAGCTACTCTGCAGGATAACTACGTACGACCTGACGAGGCTAATGCAGCTCAATCTAAAGTAGCTACGAAAGGTAGACATCGTTTTATTGATAAGGTACATGTCCGCTATGTAGAAAAAGAAAAAAGACACTGGGCTGCTTTGGAGAATTTTAATTCACAGCGCATCGCTATCAGTGAGCGTTTTTACAGGGATAACGAACGTCTTCTGGAAGGTGGTATATGGGCTGAGGTAAGCATTGCCTACAATGATCTGGATCAGGATAACTATGCTTTCTTCATTGAGGACCTGGTGCCAATTCAGCTTAGTCGTTTTGATTTCGAACGTTATAACAAAGGTCGGAAAGAATTTACAAGGGATGAATGGTTGGATATTATCTTACGTTCAGTAGGACTGGAGCCAGCCAAACTGACCAAGCGGATAAAATTCCATTATATAGCCCGTCTTGCACCATTAGTGGAGGCCAACTTCAATTTTATCGAGTTGGGGCCGCGCGGTACTGGAAAATCGTATTTCTTTAGTGAGTTTTCTCCCTATGCCACGTTAATTAGCGGTGGCCAGGCCACGAAATCCATGATGTTTTACAACAATGCCCGTAATAAAGTAGGCTTGGTTGGATTTTGGGATACGGTAGCCTTTGACGAAGTGGCGGGTATCAAGATAAAAGACGCTGACACCATTCAAATTATGAAAGATTACATGGCTAACGGCAGATTCTCCCGTGGGGTTGAAGTGATTGCTGATGCCAGCATGTCTTTTGTAGGAAATATTGATCATTCTATTGAGCAATTGGTATATTCCACTGACTATGACTTGTTTATGCCTTTGCCAAAAGAATTCGATCTGGCTATAATGGACCGTTTCACCTATTATTTACCGGGTTGGGAGATGCCCAAAAACAGCAGTGAGTTTTTAACTAACAAATATGGGTTTATTACCGATTATTTGGCGGAAGCTTTTCACTATCAATTTATGCATTCCAACCGTTATGAAGAGGTTAATAAGCGGATAAAGCTAGGCAGCTCCGTGGAAGGACGCGATGAAAAAAGCATTAAGAAGACTGTCTGTGCTTTTCTAAAGATTCTCCATCCGGCGGGTCAGCCCAGTGACGAGGAGCTCGATGAATATGTAGCTTATGCGGTAGAAGGACGACGTCGGATTAAGGAGCAAATGAACAAACGCAAGCCGGATGATGAATTTGCCCGGATCAATCTTTCCTTTATTGATCGCGATGGCGATGAAATAGTAGTTTTTTGCCCGGAATCGAAAAATGCTATTGCGACTCAGCGACCTGTAAGAAAGGAACTGGATGGAACCACTCAAAGGTCATCCAGTACCATCAAAAAGCAGCCTGTAAAAGATACAGCAGTGAAGAAATCGGTATCTGAAGAGGTGATGATGGGTGTAGGATCACAGGCTGTAGAACTACCCCTGCCCGAAGAACAGGAACCCAAGGAACGGCACTATACTATTCTTTATGGAGATAGGGGCCATAGTTACGAGTCTATTATTGGACCATATTTGCAGGCGGCCAAAGTCATAACCGTCGAGGATCCATATATCCGTATTAATCACCAACTGCAGAATTTCGTGCGCTTTTGCGAAGCTGTGGTCAAGCTTTCTTCTATTCAGCAGATTAATCTTATTACCAGTTATGATGACAATATCAATGTGCTGGATATGAAGGAAAGGCTGCAAGAGCTCAAAGAAAGTCTGATGGAAATAGATGTAGTCCTGGATATAAAGATAAGACCCAATATGCATGATCGTGAAATTCGTCTCGATAACGGCTGGGTAATTAAGATCGGCCGTGGACTGGATTTTTATCAAAAACCGACCAGCTGGTTCGAAATTGGTGCCAATGATCTGTCGCTGCGTAAGTGTTTAGAGACCAAGGTGGATATATTTAGAACGAATGATGTGAAAAAGTAGGTAGTCATTGCATTTACGTAAGGGGTGAGAGATGACATTTTTTGTACTTAAATTACCAGCAGATTGCTGAGGTGATAAGTAATAGTAAGGATAAAATTATTTTTGTTGCGGATGCAATTATTGGGATTTTTACTGGGAGTAATACTTATAATAATTGGCATGTCCATATTTTTATTTGGAGTAGAAATAGTAATAACACCAATTGGAACATTGATGGGTAAGCCATTATCGAAAGTAATAAAGCTTGGATTGTGGCTATTGCCGGTGTAAATCTGGGTTCATGAATGCATGGTTTACCCGACAATTTTCCACTGGTTTTCAAGAGCGTAGGAGAGCAGCCCTGGATCAGGGTTTACCGCAACAGGTTCCCCTACCAATTGCATCAGTTCGATGTCTGCTACACTGTCGGCAAAGCACCTGCTGCTGTCCCAGTTAACTATTTTACCAGTAAAGGTTTTCTGCAGCAGGGCTACTTTTTTCTTCCCGTTGATAAATGGCACTCCCCTATGGTCAACGATACCCTCCCTAAAAGCCAGCTCTGCGCCAATAACGGTATCAATTCCCAAATCATGTGCCACTATACGTAATAGATCAGCATATGATCCGGAAAGCAAAACACAATGGAATTTCTGTTGGCGCGCTGTTCTTATCTCCTTAATAACGGTAGTATTGAATTTTTTCTTTAGATTTGGATATGCAGATTGAAAAAACTCATTTATCTCTTTTTTGGTCATTCCCTGATAAATCCGGTTAAATTTATCAAATGCAATATTCTTAAACTTTTCCCGGTTTATAAGTCGCAGTTTGTAACGAATAAAGGTCGGTATTAGTGAGAGGTAGATGACAATGACTTTAGCCCGGGAGCGTTTCTGCCGAAGCCATTCCTTAGCTAGAGCGGGAAGGGTATCCCTGGTGAGTAAGGTGCCATCAAAATCGAAGATTGCCAGATTCATAGTTGCCTCCCAACCAGTTTATTAATATCTATCATTCTCCTAATGTTTACCATATGATGACGTTAATTATACTACTATCTGTTTGCTATTACACCAACATAATTTCCTGAAAGATGAAGAGAATACATTCAGGCTTTGAAACTGCTAGTTCCTCCTTTTAAATACCGGTCCGGTTTGCCGCCGCATATCTTGAGGTTTTAGAATTTCCGGGCGCAGGTTTTGCATGGGTACCGGAAGCCGGATCAGAATTGTTTTTAATGCCCGGTAATTGAAGGGTATTAGCGGCCACAGGTAGGGTACATTAAATGATTTGGTAAAAGCCAGGACGGTAAATACCAGTAAAGTACAAATAATAAAACCAGGCAGGCGAAACAAACCGGTTCCCACCAGAATAAAGAGCCGCGCCAATCGATTAGCCATGGCTAGCTCATAACTGGGAGTACAAAAGGAGCCAATCGCCACCAGAGCAGTATAAAGAATGACCTCAGGAATAAAAAGTCCAATCTCCACTGCTATTTCTCCAACCAAGAGAGCTGCGATTACGCCCAGTGCAGTAGCCAGCGGCGAAGGTGTATGAATTGCTGCCATTCGCATGAGGTCCAGACTCACATCAGCCAGGACAAACTGCACCAATAGCGGAACATCGCCAACTTCCTTCGGCCCTATAAAAGCCAGTGATGCGGGCAGCAACTGAGGTGAAAGAGCAAAGAGCAGCCAGAGGGGGGTTAAAAATACCGAGGCCAGTATAGCTGCAAACCGCACCCAGCGAATGTAGACTCCTATGGAGGGAGTCTGCCGGTATTCTTCCGCATGCTGAACATGGTGAAAATAGGTAACCGGAGCAATAATAACACTCGGTGATGTATCCGCGATTATCAGGACATGTCCTTCCAAAAGGTGAGTGGCCGCCACATCCGGTCTTTCGGTATATCTAACCCGGGGAAAGGGGTTCCAAACGCTGCCGGGCACAATCAGTTCTTCCAGCGATTTTTCCGCCATCGGAATACCATCGGCTTCAATAGCGGAAATTTTCTCCTTAATAGTCTGTATAATTTCAGGATTGGCAATACCTTTTATGTAAACAATACCAACATCGGATTTCGACCTTTTGCCTACTCGCAGCAGTTCTATCCGGAGTTTGGGATCTCTGACCCGTCGTCTTATGAGTGCGGTATTAAATACAATCGTTTCGGTGAATCCATCTCTGGATCCCCGCACTACCCGTTCGATTTCCGGCTCTTCAGGGTTGCGGGCCGGATAGGTACGGGCATCAATCACAAATGCTTCCTTACAGCGGTCAACAATCAGCAGGATTGAGCCGGATAAAACGGCATAAAGCAATTCATCAATCTTATTCTCACTGGATAGTTCAATATAAGGAATGCTTGAACGAAGAATCTCTTCATTTATATCGCCGCCTGTTTCTTCTTTGTCCAGCATAAATAAGGATTCCATTATTTCCGTCAAAACATCATCCTTGACCAGGCCGTCAAAACAAATGAGAGCTGCTTTGTGCTCAGCTACAGCAAATTCCCGTATGATAACATCAAAACTTTCACCTTCGCCCAGTTCCTTTTTAAAAAGCTCAAGATTTTGGTCATAGTCACGACCTAGGTAAAGATGTTTTTTATGTTTAAACAAAGTCCGGACATCTCCTTATATGCTAATTTTATTTTTGCTTAGACGACCCAGCGCATATCTTTCCGCATAACATATTAGAATTATTAGCAGTTCAATCTCCTTTTATCCCCAGGTGAGATTATAGTTCATGACTTTTGTATATAACGACAATCAGAAGGGGAATCGTGATAGTAAACCCCGGGGTAGTGCGGCAGGCTGGAAAAAAGTGTATTTAAAAAGCTGAGCCCCATCATTTGACGGAGCTCAGCTAAACGTTATTAGTTTTTTCACCTGTTTGCCCGAAGGGGGCAGCTCAAAATAGGTTCCGGTCTTTTATCACCCGAAACTCGCTTCGAGTGGGATAATATGAATTTGAGGGAGTGGTTATCTAAAATAATTCACGCCAGCTTCAAAAAGACGCTGGTCCTTTTCATGGGGAATATTAATGTAAAGATTTTGGCCGATTCTTTCCGAATGCCCCATTTTACCTAATATCCTGCCATCAGGACTGGTGATGGCCTCTACGGCATAATCAGACCCATTGGGGTTAAACCGGATGTCATAGGATGGCTGTCCATCATCATCTACATATTGAGCAGCGATTTGGCCGTTCGCGATCATTTGCTTTATATCTTCCTCGCCGGCCACAAAGCGGCCTTCTCCATGGGAAATGGCGATTTGATGAATATCTCCGACTTTTACATTGGCCAACCAGGGAGACAAAACTGAAGCTATCCTGGTTTTAACCATCATGGACTGGTGACGGCCAATCCGGTTATAGGTCAGCGTTGGTTGGCTTTCGTCCATTTCCCGTATTTCACCGTAGGGAACCAGACCCAGTTTAATCAAGGCCTGAAAACCGTTGCAGATACCCAGCATCAAACCATCTCTGTTTCTCAGAAGATCCATTACCGCATCCCGTATCTGTGGGTTGCGGAAGAAGGTGGCGATAAATTTGCCGGAGCCTTCGGGTTCATCCCCGGCACTGAAGCCTCCTACCAGGGCGATGATTTGAGATTCTCTGATTTTTGCCGCCATGGCTTGGATAGATTCTTCAATAGCCGCCGATGTAAGGTTTCTGACAATGAACACTTCGGTTTCGGCTCCTGCCAGATCAAATCTCCTTTGCGTATCATATTCGCAGTTGGTACCGGGAAATACGGGAATAAATACCCGGGGTCGGGCCACCGTAATTTTGGACCGTGCCTGACCGCGCTGGTTATAGGTTATAGCCGGAGGTGCCGGCTGTTCTATTTCTGCCGTTTTAGTTGGAAATACCTGTTCCAGTGGTGCTTCCCAGGCATCCCGGGCTTCCTGCAGGGTGATGCTCGTGCCGT
Organism: Syntrophomonadaceae bacterium; assembly: GCA_050943315.1. Taxonomy (GTDB): domain Bacteria; phylum Bacillota; class Syntrophomonadia; order Syntrophomonadales; family Syntrophomonadaceae; genus JBDKUD01. Next base: position 40,261 of record JBMNOY010000005.1, on the reverse strand, counting down.
TAATGTCAATGGTTTCCTTATCCTGGGTATTCCCTAAAAATCTGTAGGCAATCGGAGCCAGGGCAGTCTTTATATCAACATCCTGAGGCATCTCTACTACCAGGCTGCCATAATTTGGAGAAAACAGCAGGGCATTCATCTCACCCGGCGTTAATTCCTGCCCGGTCATGGAGAACCCGATTCGATTGCCAAAAGACATTTTGCTGATCGCCTCGGCGATGCCCCCTGTGCCTACCGGATAAGCAGCCAGTATTTTACCGGCATGTATGAGCCGGGTTATCAATTGATAGGATTTATCTAACTCCACAAAGTCAGGCAATTCATATTCATCCCTTTGCACCGGGATATATACAACCTGACTGTTGGTATGCTTAAATTCCGAAGAAATGAGTTTCCTTACATCAACCGCGTTTACAGCAAAAGCAACCAGGGTGGGGGGCACATTCATATCTTTGAAGGTTCCGGACATGCTGTCTTTGCCTCCGATGGCCGGAATACCCATTTCCATTTGCGCATAATAGGCGCCCAGCAAGGCTGCGAAGGGTTTCCCCCATTTGGTGCTGTCTGTTCCCAGTTTTTCAAAATACTCCTGCAGGCTTAAGCGTATGGAGTGATGATTGCCCCCCATGGCTACAATTTTAGCAACGGCTTCGATCACCGCATACATAGCCCCATGGAAAGGACTCCATTTGGCCAGTTGCGGGTTATAGCCATAGGTCATGAGAGTACCCGTATTGGTATCACCGGATGGCAGCGGCAATTTGGCCGCCATGCCAACAGCGGGAGTTGCCTGATATTTGCCGCCAAAGGGCATCAAGACCGTACCGGCTCCGATGGTGCTGTCAAAACGTTCTACCAGTCCCCGCTGTGAGCAGACATTCAAATCCTGTAAATTTTCTAGCCAGGCGGTTTTGATGTGAGAAGTCAGGTTAGCTGCCCTTTTGGTAAAGTAGTTATCTTCGGCGGCCGGATTCTTAACACAGACTTCTGTATGCTGTTTCACCCCGTTAGTGTCTAAAAAGTCACGGGCAATATCAACGATGGCAGTATCCCGCCAGAGCATTTTCAGCCGCCTGTCGGAGGTCACTTCGGCAACCTCAACCGCTTCCAGATTTTCTGATTCAGCCAGGGATTTAAAAAGGTCGGCATTATTTTTGGCTACGACTACTGCCATTCTTTCTTGTGATTCGGAAATAGCCAGTTCGGTTCCATCCAAACCTTCATATTTCTTGGGCACTCTATCCAGATGAATTACGAGTCCATCGGTTAATTCCCCAATGGCCACCGAAACACCGCCGGCACCAAAGTCATTGCATTTTTTAATGAGCCTGCTGGCCTGAGGGTTTCTGAACAAACGCTGTATCTTTCTTTCGGTAGGAGGATTTCCTTTTTGAACTTCGGCGCCACAGGTGAAGATGGATTCTTCGGTATGTTCCACTGAAGAACCGGTAGCACCGCCGAGTCCGTCACGGCCGGTTCTGCCTCCTAAAAGAATAACTACATCTCCGGCAGCCGGAGCTTCTCGGACCACATTAGCTTTTGGGGCCGCTCCGATAACTGCCCCGACTTCCATGCGTTTGGCAACAAAGTCTTTATCATATACTTCCGCCACCTGTCCGGTAGCCAGTCCAATCTGGTTGCCGTAGGAACTGTATCCGTGTGCAGCACCAGTAGTGATTTTTCGCTGCGGCAGTTTTCCTGGCAATGTTTGGGCTATACTAACCCGGGGATCAGCACTGCCAGTTACTCTCATGGCCTGGTAAACATAAACCCGGCCGGAGAGCGGGTCTCTGATGGCACCCCCCAGACATGTGGCGGCACCGCCAAAAGGTTCGATTTCGGTGGGATGGTTGTGGGTTTCGTTCTTAAACATGACCAACCAATCTTCTTTTTTACCATCCACATCTGCCTCCACAACGATACTGCAGGCATTGATCTCGTCAGACAGGTCCAGATCCGGTAGTTTGCCTTCCTTTTTCAGCTTTTTCATCCCCATTACAGCGATGTCCATGAGGCAAACATCTCTTTTTTCAGAACCATAAACAAAGCTGCGGTCCTTAAGGTATCTTTCGTAAGCCTTCTTTATAGGTATGCCCAGTCCGTTGGCTTCTATTGATACCTTATCTATACTGGTCGAAAAGGTGGTGTGTCTGCAGTGATCTGACCAATAGGTATCAATTACCTTTATTTCAGTTAGGGTAGGATTCCTTTTTTCCTGGTCCCTAAAGTAAGCCTGGCAAAATTTGAAATCTTCAAAACTCATCACCAGGCCAAGTTCTTCTTGATAGGAGGCCAATTCCGCTTCTTTCATATCGATAAAACCATTAAGGACAGCCACATCCTCTGGAACAATAGTTTCCAATTCCAATGAAGCAGGCTTCTCCAGGGAGGCCTCCCGGGAGTCAACCGGATTAATACAATAGGATTTAATTGTCTGAAAATCCTTATCAGACAGATCTCCATAAAGCAGAATTAGCTTGGATGAGAGTATAGTTGGTGGTTCTCCCTGGGTTAATATTTGGACACATTGGGCTGCCGAATCTGCTCGCTGGTCATACTGACCAGGCAGATACTCCATGGCAAAATATTTTATACCGGGTTCTATGTCAACTTTTTCATCATAGACAAAGTCCACATTAGGTTCAGAAAAAATGGTGTTCTTGGCTTGCTGATAGGCTTCGTCGGAAAAACCGGAAATATCGTAGCGGTTTATGATTCTGACCTTTTCGAGATTAGATATACCCAGATTTTCCTTTAGATCATGATACAAATGCTGGGCCTCAACATCATAACCAGGTTTTTTCTCTACCAGGATACGTTTCACAGTATTATTCAATAATCAAACCTCATTTCTCTGATTGTCCTATATTGTATTATAATATGGTTCTGCTGTTGAAGAAAGTAACGAGCGTGGATAAAGGGATACTTGCGCCACTGTCTTTTAACACTTCCCCCATGGCTGCATTTCGAATCCAAACATTCACACCCCTATGTTTTGTTTAGCCACCTCAGTATATTCGTGCTTGGGCTGCCAAAAAATATGGTTTTATGATGAAAAATGAACATATAAATAGGATAAAAGCAAACAATAAAGGGTCACTGAAGGAATTGGCCACATGTTGGGGGGAGGACTTATGATGGAGTTGAGTAGTCTTATATATGAAAAAGAGGCAAGTATTAGCATAATTACCCTGAACCGGCCCAAGGCGCTGAATGCCCTAAATGATGAGCTGGTTAGAGAATTACTCATGGTACTGGATGATATTGCGGCAGATCCACAGGCCCGGGCGGTGATTCTTACCGGGGGAGATAAGGTTTTCGCGGCTGGCGGCGATATTGCGTTTATGTCTACGGTCGAACCTCTGGCGGCGGAACAATTTGTGGAATTAATCCGGCAGACCCTGGGAAAGATCGAACAGTCGGATAAACCGTTTATTGCTGCGGTTAATGGAATGGCCCTGGGTGGGGGGTGTGAATTGGCCCTGGCCTGTGATTTGCGTATTGCAGCCGCAGGAACGATTTTTGGTCAACCGGAGATTAACCTGGGAATTATTCCCGGAGCAGGGGGAACTCAACGTTTAACTCGTATTGTTGGTCCAGGATGGGCGAAGCATCTGGTTATGACCGGTCAGTCTATTGATGCCGAAACAGCGCTTAAGATTGGTTTGGTCACCCAGGTAGTGCCCAAAGCAGACTTGATGGATGAAGCAAAAAAATTGGCTTACAGTTTGGCCGGCAAATCACCCCTGGCTCTTAAGGCGGCTAAATCATGCCTTAATTATGGGCAAAACGTGGATTTGCCGTCTGGTTTGGCCCATGAAATAAAAAGCTGGGCCCTCTTATTCTCTTCAGAAGATCAAAAGGAAGGCATGAAAGCTTTTCTCGAAAGACGCAAACCGGTATTCAAAGGTAAATAGTAGTTGACCAGATTACCTGGTTTTCTGCTATGAATCATTAATTAAACTTGTCCAGGATTTTTGTGCCATTTGAGAATGTTGTGTACCGGCATATCATATACTTCCAGAAAACATGATAGTTGCAACAATTCCAGGATGGTAGTTTTTATAAGTATGTTTGAGGCGGTACGGAAATGAATCTGGCATTTAATCGAGAGTCAAAACCTAAAAGAACTAACAAGGTGGTTTCTTTACCTGAAGCAATAAGTGAGGTAAAAAACGGGGACGTGTTGATGTTAGGAGCTTTTATTGATACCCGCCGACCTATGGCGGCTGCTTATGAAATTGTCAGGCAAAAGAAACGCGACCTTATTCTCTTAGCCCAGTGCTCTTTGGCGGAAGATATTCTGGTAGGTGCCGGGTGTGCGATAGCCTGGCGGGGATGCTACACCGGGATGGCGACTTTTGGCTTATCTCCGGCAACACTGCGCAGAATTGAGGAAGGCAAATTCTTTCCCGATGAAATTGGACATCTGGATATTATTCATGGAGCTATGGCCGCCATGGTGGGAAGCCCCTTTGTAGGAACCAGAGCCACTCTGGGCAGCGATGTATTGAATGAAAATCTCAATAGAAATGATCTCTTAAGGGAAAAAGCCGGAACCCCGGGTATGATTCCGCAAAAGAAATTTCTTCTGATGGAAGATCCCTTTTTCAATTCCGGGACGGTAAAACTTTTACCGGCAATGCCGGCGGATATAGCCATTATTCATACGCAAATGGCCGGGGAACTGGGAACGGCCCGGATTAGCGGAAGTCTGGCTTTTGATCACTACTTCGTTCATGCTGCCCGGAAAGTAATTATTACCACGGAGCAAATAGTTCCCGAAGAATACCTGCGCCGGGATCCCAGCCGTAACCAGGTTCCCTGCACCGCAGTGGATATGGTCGTTGAAGTTCCCTGGGGCGGTCATCCCAGCCAGGTACAGGGGTTTTATGATACGGATATTCATTTTATAAGAGAATACGCAGCCTCAGCGCATACTGATGAGGGATTTAATGAATGGGCAGAGGAATGGATATGGGGCATAACCTCGCGGGATCAGTACCTTGATAAACTAGGTGCATCAAGACTGCAAAGGTTAAGGGCTGCCGACCCCTGGGGATATCGGAGCAGGTCTGGTAAGTCGGGTAATCTTTAGTAAATGGAGGGATGAATATGAAAAAAAGTAAACTGGTTAGCCTCCAGGAAGCCATACAGGAAATAAGAGACGGGGATATTATATTTCTGGGCGGGATAGTTGAAGACCGGCGACCTGTAGCAGCAGCGATGGAGATGGTCCGCCAGCGTAAAAAGAATCTCATTTTGATGGGGACCTGTTCACTTTCGGATGATATTTTGGTGGGCGGCGGGTGTATTGGAGCTTACCGCGGATGTTATACTTCCAATGGGGCATTTGGCATATCTCCCAATATGAAAAGATGGGCCGAATCCGGAACGATGATTATTGATGATATCGGGCATCTCGATTTAGGTTTAGGCTTGATGGCCGCACAGGCGGGTGTGCCTTTTATCGCTTCTAAAACGTGTATTGGTACCGATGTTTTAAATCCCGCCTATGACAATTTATCTAAAGTCGCCGCAATCGCCCGAAATAAGGAAATGCTTCCCAACCACAAATTTATACTAATGGATGATCCTTTCTTTGACATGGGAACGATTCAACTGGTTCCGGCTATCAAACTGGATATCTGCATTTGCCATGTACAGATGGTAGGAGAGGAGGGAACGGTCAGGATTGATGGAAGCCTGACCCATGATCACTTCGCTGCCTTGGCCGCCAATAAGGTGATTGTTACCGCGGAAAAGGTGGTACCGGAAGCATTCATCAGGCAAGACCCTAATCGTAACTGTATTCCTTGTACATCAGTGGATATGATAGTTGAGCTGCCCTGGGGAGCTCATCCCGGGCAGGTTTATAATTGCTACGATATGGATATTCCGTTTCTGCAGGAGTATGCCCAGGCCTGTACCACCCAGGAAGGTTTTGAAAAATGGGCCGAGGAATGGATCCATGGAATCACAGGACATGAGGAATATATAGATAAGCTGGGAGCCAGCCGTCTGGAGAGGCTGCGCGCCCTGCCTCCTTACGGTTATGTTCCCAGGAAAAAAGGAGGGATGAAGTAATGACTGATAAGTATGCAAAAATCGGTGCATATACTCCCACTGAAGCCATGGTAGCCTATGCCGCCAGGTTTCTAAGTAATTTTGACGGAAAAAAGGGCTTGATCGGAACCGGGTTGCCCCTGGTAGCCACCCAGCTGGCCAAGATGATATACAGCCCGAATATGATTGTTTTTATAGAAACCGGGCAAGCTGATGCCAACCCGCAGGAGTTACCCATCTCTATCATGGACAGTCGTATTACCTATGGGTCATCATGGCAGATGGGGGACCCGGAAGGTTTATACCCATTAAGCCGTAACGAAATCGATTTTGGCTTTATTGGGGGGGCTCAAATCGACAAATATGGAAATGTAAATTCCACATTTATTGGCAAAGATTATAACCAGCCGCAAAAAAGGCTGGCCGGAACAGCAGGAGCGGTGGATATCGGTGTTTTTGCCAAGACCACCATTATACTCATGGCCCACCAGAAACGGCGGGTAGTAGATACAGTTGACTATCTAACCACTCCCGGGTGGATGGTAAAAAAATGGCCTGAGGGCAATCTGGTCAGACGTGAGGAACTGGGAATGCAAGGCGGTCCCAGCTGTTTTATTTCATCATTGGGCATTATGAAGTTCAATGAAGACAATAAGATAATGTATCTCGATCAATATTTTCCCGGCGTAACACCCCAGGACATAAAAGCAAATACTGGTTTTGATATTGATGTTTCCCGGGCCACTGAAGCCGAGCCCATTTTAGTCGAAGAAATCCGGCTGCTAAGGGAAGAAATTGATCCCCTAAACATTTATAAGATGAGATAGATAGCCGTTAGCACTTTATGAGACTATAGTTAGGAAAGGCTAAATTAGCTGCATATAACCAAGATAGCCCGGCAATATACGCTGGGCTGTTGGTTTGCCCAACAAGCCCATGTATTTCAACTCCTGCCGTGAGGCTGACCACATACATCAATTTGGCACTACTACCCAGGGTATTTCTTTTCTTCCCAATAAAAGGAATATAATGTACTTTTGTAGTATATTAAAAAAATATGGACTGGAGAATTAAGGAAGATGTAGGTTCCGTTTTAATATCAGCGGGGGAAGGATAGGTGCCGGTGGTACGAATATGGAAACAGAATAGGATGTTACAAGTTGAGAACCAGATTCTGCAAGAGGCGTTAAATGACCTGAAAAACAGTCAGTTTTTCGGAAATCCTTTATTACCGAAATATGCCGCCTTAACCCAGCACTATGGCAAACTCCTGCGGCTAACAATTAAGCTGCTTAAGATCAGTGATTCTCAGCAACGCAACCTGCAAAAAATACAACGCGATATGCGCAATCTTCTGGAGAATGCCGACCAGGGATTTTTAACTTTTGGCCAAGATCTAAAGGTAGATAGTGAATATAGTGTTGAATGGATAAATATTTTTGGTACTAAAATTGAAGACTTGGACGTGGTTGATTTAGTATTTAGTACCTATGCAGAGGATGAAAGAAAGTCAATAACTGAGTTGCTTCAGATGATGTGGGACAAGTCAGGGTTTAAAAACCTGGACGCTCTGAAAGAGCTTCCCAATCACATCGATATTGGCGGCAGATACTACCGCCTGGAATACCGGCCGGTTAAAACTATAAGGGATAACCAGGATCAAGATATGATTATGATGGTGATTACAGATATTACGGAGAGGCAAAAAGCCTGGGAGCAGATTAACTATCTTAATTATTATGATAAGTTAACCGGACTTTATAATCGTGCCTACATAGACATGGCTTTCTCTCGATTGAATATTGAAGACAATCTGCCCTTAGCCATGATCATAGGCGATGTCAATGGGCTTAAAATTACTAATGATGTATTTGGACATCTGCAGGGAGATCGTCTCCTGCAAAATATAGCCAGCGTATTACGCCGAAGTTTGCGGGCAGAGGATGTTATTGCCCGGTGGGGAGGGGATGAATTTCTAATAATCCTGCCCCGCACCGATGAGCAGATGGCTGCCTGTCTATGTAAGCGGATTAAAGATGTTTGCAGCAGTACTCCGCCCGATCCAATCAGGTTAAGTATTGCACTGGGCAGTGCGGTACGGACTGACATTGATGAGAGTTACCAGGATACCTTTAACCGGGCAGAAGAGCAAATGTATACTAACAAAAGCCGGGAGAAACAGCAGGTGTACTCAGATATTCTGCTGGTGGTGGAGAAAAACCTTAAGGAACATACTTCGGAAACGGATGAACATTTAGCCAGAATGACACAGATGGCCAGGGCGATGGCGCAAAAACTTGGTTTTAGCAGCATGCAGGTCCAGGAACTGGAGGCTCTGGCAGTTATGCATGATATCGGCAAAATAACTGTTGCCCCGGAAATACTAAACAAGCCGGGCCGCTTAAACCATGCTGAGTGGGAAATAGTTAAAAAACATTGCGAAACTGGTTACCGGATAAGCCAGGTATTATCAAAATACCAGGTGGCTGACTGTATACTGGCCCACCATGAACGCTGGGACGGAACCGGCTATCCAAATGGCTTGAAGGGAGAACAAATTCCTCTGCTGGCCCGAATCATAGCCATTATCGATGCGTACGATGTAATTACCCATGATGTACCCTACAAACCGGCACTTTCCAGCCAACAGGCGTTGGAAGAACTGGAACGTTGCAGTGGAACTCAATTTGACCCGGAATTGGTTAAGGTATTTATTAGTGTATTAAGTGATACTAATGAGAAATGACTATAAATAATGGTTAAGACTCGGACCACTGATTTGTGGACAAGTGCTCCCGGGGGGCAATTATCAAGAGCTGCAAATGCTTGGTCTTAACAAATAGACTACCGATGTTCGGTAGTTTTTTGGTTTTCTGGGGAGAAGGACTTGTGCACAATTGCATTGCACAGCTGGAGATTTGCAGTAGGCAGTGCAAAAAATGAAGCGGTAAAATGCAACGGCAGATTATAACCGTATTTGTACGCATAAAAAAACCACTGTTAGCTCTGGGGCTAAAAGTGGTTTTTTGTGTTGCCATTTTTACATATGTTGTAATAAAGCTGGATCAATAATAGCATTTCCAGCTGATTAAAAGCGTAAGGTATTAAGAGGAATATTTGATTTTTTAAGGGGTTGTCCAATGAAAATAAGGGAAATCATGAGTAACAATATAATAATCTTGACCCCGGAACAGACTATTCAGGAAGCCAGCCGGATTTTTTTGGACCACCGTATCGATGGTGCCCCGGTTGTAAACGAAAAAGGGGAGATAGTGGGGCTATTTACTAAAAGCCATATTTACCAGGTGGTAGCCAGGAATCAGAATTCACAGATTACTGTGGCTAGGGTGATGAAACCGGAGTTCATTGCAGGTCATCCGGATGAAAATGTAATAGACCTGATTCAAACCAACGTAGGGCGGCTGCCGGTGATAGAAGGAAATAGTGTGATAGGAATGGTAACCCGTACCGACTTGGCCAGAGCCTATTTTGACCGGTTTAATTCCATTACTAACGAATTTCAGACAGTACTTAATTCTACCCATAATCTCATTATCTCCATCGATAAAAATGGCAAAATTAATGTTTTAAACCGGGCCGCCGAGAAATTCCTGGATTTAAAAAGTGCGGCGGTGAAAGGCCATGGAATAATGGAGTTAATTCCCAACAGCGGGTTAATGGAGATTTTGGAAACGGGCTGCAGCAAGCCAGCCCAGAAGATAGATTTGAATGGACGTACATTTATCTCCAATCGCAGCCCCATAAAGAAACACGGCGAGATTATTGGAGCAGTGGCAGTACTTCAAGATATTTCCGAACTGGAGAGTATATCCAGGGAACTGGAAAATGTAAAGGAATTAAATCGGGAAATGGATGCGATAATAGAGTCTTCCTATGATGGGCTTTATTTAACTAATGGGCAGGGAATCACCTTGCGGGTTAACGAAGCTTTTGAAAAGCTAACCGGGGTTAAGAGCAGCGAACTGGTGGGCAGAAATGTTCAGGATCTGGTTAAGGAAAGAGGAATTGTCTCGGAATCGGTAAGTGCCATGGTATTAAAAGAAAAGAAACCCATAACCATTATGCAAAAAACCATGACAGGAAGGCTGGCCTTAACTACCGGGACTCCTGTTTTCGATAGAAAAGGCAAAATATTTCGGGTAGTTTCCAATGTCCGGGAAATCACCGAGCTTATTTTGCTGAAACAACAGCTTGAACAGGCCCAGGGGTTAAGCAAACATTATGAATCCGAACTCAAGGCGCTGCAAATGCAATATTTGGGTTCAGATAAACTTGTGGTCAGTTCGCGGAAAATGAAAGATTTGCTGGATACGGTTATCCGCCTCGCCCAGGTTGATTCAACAGTATTAATAACGGGGGAATCGGGAACCGGTAAAGAACTGATTGCCGAAACTATACATAACAACAGTCCGAGGAAAAACGGACCGTTTATAAAAATCAACTGTGGAGCAATTTCCCATAATTTGCTGGAAACCGAATTATTCGGATACGATACTGGTGCCTTCACCGGGGCTAAAAAAGGCGGGAAAGCCGGTTACTTCGAACTGGCCCACGGGGGCACCCTGCTTCTGGACGAAATAAGCGAATTGCCCTATAACCTTCAGGTGAACTTATTAAGGGTATTGCAAAGTAAAGAAATAATCCGGGTGGGAGGGGAGAAGACCATACCTATAGATGTCCGCATTATTTCTGCAACTAACCGGAATATCTTAGACCTGGTGGAAAAGAATGAATTTCGGGAAGACCTTTATTACCGGTTAAATGTGGTGCCAGTAGAAGTGCCTCCCTTAAGAGAAAGAAAAGAGGAAATACCGGTTCTGGCTGCCCATTTTATCCACCTTTATAATAAGAAGTATAAGATGAAGAAAGAATTATCCACTCATGTAATTGACGCTTTCATGGAATATGACTGGCCTGGCAATGTCCGGGAGTTGGAGAACATTATTGAAAGACTGGTGGTAACCATACCGGGGAATATCCTGTCACGTAAAGACCTGCCTATGCATCTTACCAGTAATACCCTCGGAAAGCGCCCCAAGATTACCGTCTCTGGAATTCTGCCCCTCCGGGAAGCGGTAGAACTGGTAGAAAAGCAGATACTGGAACAGGCGTATGCTCATTATAAGGTTACGCGGGAGGTAGCCAGACAATTGGAGGTCGACCCGTCGACGGTGCTTAGAAAAGCTTCCAAGTATGGAATATCTCCGCCTGACCACGGTCCCTAATAAGTGCAAAATATTAAACACTGAATGACCCTTAAGAAGGGTCTTTTTTATTGCCTGGAAACCAGCCCGTATGCAGTTTACCATTGCATGATTGCATTTCACTGTTGGTAAATTGCAGCAGGTACAAGCCATAATTTAAGGGCCGGCTGCAACACATAGGATAAGGCGAAATCTCGAAAACACGGAAAAATGAGGTTTTACCGCTCTGGCATATTACTTGCAATTCTTACTATGCAAAGGGGTCGCATAGCTAACCGGTACCGGTTACCTATCTGGCGGGGCTCAAGTCAGGAAGGGTTGTATATAGGATTTGTTAAGGCCTGGTTAAAAAGGAGGAGTGCATATGAGAAGGGTTGCTGTGTTAGGTGGAGGGCATTCCAAATTTTGTTTTAACTCGCCCAAAACATCGGTAGAGATGTTGTCCGAAGTAGCTATAGATGCTATCAGAGAATCTGATTTAGAGCCCAGGGATATTCAAGCCATAAATGTGGGCAATGTACTGGGGGACTTTTCCGAAGGGCAGGGAATGGTGCAGTCGTTTTTTGCCAACGACATTGGCTGTTTTAATGTTCCTGCCACCCGGTTTGAGGGTGCTTGTGCATCAGGAAGCCTGGCTTTAAGGGATGCTTTCATCTGGATTGCTTCGGGATATTATGACATCGTACTGGTAGGTGGGGTAGAAAGAGCCACGGCTATGGGAACAGCTTTGGCGACACGTACATTTGCTATGTTCGGTGACAGCCGCTACGAATTTCCTGCCGGCTTTACGTTCCCGGCAGCATTTGCCTTACTGGCACACCTGTATGCGTATAAATACGGAATACCTTTGGAGCGGCTGAAAGAGCAAATGGCAGCAGTATCAGTTCAGTCTCATGAGTATGGAATGAAGAATCCCAATGCGCAAATTCACAAATTAATTACTAAAGAGGAGGCACTTAACAGTTTCATGGTGACTACCCCTATCCAATTACAAGATGCCTGTCCGTTTTCAGACGGGGCTGCTGCTATTATTCTGGCTTCTGAAGACATAGCTAAAAAAATGACTGCCAAACCAGTCTATATTACCGGAATTGGTCAGGCTTCCTCTGGTAAGTTAAGTTCTCAGTATAAGTATCTGCCCCGGCTGCGAGCCAGGGAACTGGCATCAGAACAAGCTTATAAGATGGCGGGGTTAACACCCGGGGACATTGACGTTTGCGAACTACACGACTGCTTTAGTATAGCCGCTATTATAGCTGCTGAGGGGCTGGGATTCTTCGAATTCGGGACAGCCGGAGAAGCCTGGGAAAAAGGTGAAACCAGATTGGGCGGCAAAATCCCCATCAATATCTCCGGGGGCTTGAAATCCAAGGGACACCCGATTGGAGCTACCGGAATATCGCAGGCTTACGAGATAACCCGTCAGCTGCGCGGCCAGATGGTGGATCAGGGACGACAGGTAGAGGGAGCCAAATATGGTCTGATGGATACGCTGGGTGGAGACGGAGTGCTGGTTAGCATTATCTTCTCAGCCGTGTAAAGGAGGGATGTTTTAATGGATTATAAGCTGACCTTTAAAGAATATAACAAAGCCCTTAAGAAGGATAAACTACTGGGATTAAAGTGTAATGATTGCCAGACCATAACCTGCCCGCCGATGATGGTCTGCCACAACTGCACCAGTACCAATCTGGAAATTGTGGAGCTTGCCGGCAGCGGTAAGATTGTTACCTTTACTACATCCTACATTAACTCGGAAGGCCGCGAAGGCGAGCTTCCCCTAACCATAGTAATGGTTGAGCTGGTTGAAGGTCCCTGGATAATGGGGAATCTGATAGATATTGATCCCCGAACCATCAGCATGGAACTTATCGGCAGAAAGGTTAAACTAGGACACCGGGTATTTCCAGGCGATAAATACTCGGCAGGGGACGCAGCCAGACCGGTATTTAGTTTTGCGGAATAAACTATTCGCCAAACAGCGGATTGTTATCAAAAATAAAATAAGTTAAATTAAAGGAGAGCTCCTCTAAAGAAAGAGGGTCTCTCCCTAATACATATGGTTAGCCCGTAAAGCCGTTTAAACGGCCAGTCAATAGAGAAATAAACAGGCCTGGAGACGGATAGCGGTAATGACTAATAAATACATTGAGCATTAATCTTATGAAGGAGAGAAACAATGATAATTGGAATCGATATAGACAACACCATCAGCTACACAACTCAAATGATTATGCACTACGCCGGGATATATGGTCAGGAACGAGGCTTAAATACTGTACCCGACTTGAGCGAATATTATCTTGAGCAGGCGCTGGGGTGGCCTAAAGAGTCTGTGGAGGAATTCTTCGATCTCTATCTGGAACGTATTTACCGCGAGACCTGGCCTAAAGAGCAGGCAGCAGAAGTAATTAGCCGGCTCCAACAGCAGCATCGCATTGTGCTTATTACATCACGCAACTACCGTTTTCCAGGTATTGAAGAGGTCACCAGGGAATGGCTCAAACAGCATGGGGTAGTCTATGATGAATTAGTTCTAAATGCCACCCCGGACATGTACCATTTCAGCAAACTGGGAGTATGTTTGGAGCATGGAATAAATATCATGATAGAAGACCATCATGATCTGGCCAGGGAGCTGAGTGAATTTATGCCGGTTATTCTTTTTGATTACCCTTACAACCGCCAGATCGAATCTGATAATGTATTCCGGGTGAGCAACTGGGCAGAGGCCTGGGATTGGGTTGAACAACTTGCTCGCAATTTAAAAGCCTCAACACCTATTGCTTAATAGAGAGCTGAAACTTAAGGTAAAAAAGGTGAGCCTATATATTAATAAGTACCAGGCCAATAATGCAAAGTACTGCCCCGATTATCTTGCTAAGCTCGAAAGTATCATTATAAAAAAATATTCCCACCGGAATAAGCACAACAGCCAGGGCAATGTTGGCTACCAAAGAACCTACACTGATTTTCCAACCGGCCCGGTAGGCCATCAAATAGCCGAATTCAAGACCAATAATGGAAACACCTAGAGCGATGCTGGTCCAATTAAGATGTCTAACTGATTGCATAAGTGTTTCATTTTTATTGAGCATAAATACGATAAGGGTGACAAGACTTGCGGTTAAATAAGTAACCAGAAGTGCGGAAAACGGATTCGCCTTGGCGGGTGTGGACTTTTGACATACATTGTATAAAACATTTGATAAGACTATAAGGACAATGGGAAAAACATACATGAACATAGAAGATACCCCCGTACCGTGATTCCTAAACAACATAATATATCATTTTAGCACGATTGATACGGGAATGGGTAAAGGTGCTGTCTTTAATGCGGATTTACTTGTTGGGAAGGTGTAATGAGCGTGTATTGTATCCTTGAGATGCCAGATGCTTTTCTGCCATTATACCTGCAACAGCGCCATCGGCAGCTGCCGTAACTACCTGGCGCAGGGGTTTGGTCCTGATATCTCCGGCCGCAAAAACGCCGGGGACATTAGTGACGGTATCCTCGCCGGCGATCACATACCCGGAATCATCCAGGGCCAGCTGGCCAACCAACCAGTCTGAGGCCGGCTGGGTACCGATATAGACAAATATACCATCTGTCGGCAGCTCACTAATTTCATGTGTTTTAACATTCTCTATTTGTACACTCTGGATGGAGTGGCCCTGACCATTCACTTTACGTATTTCAGTATTCCAAATCACATCTATTTTGGGATTGGCCAAAGCTTCATCCTGGGCGGTTTTGCTGGCCTGAAAATGATCCAACTGGTGGATAATAGTCACCTGGGAAGCAAAGCGGGTAAGAAATACAGCTCCTTCCACGGCTGAGTTTCCTCCACCTACAACAATTACCTTAGCATCTTCGTACAGCGCACCATCGCAGGTAGCACAGTAATGTACACCGCGCCCCTTAAACTCATCGGCACCTTCAGCTGGCAGTGCCCGGGGTCTGGCTCCGGTTGCAACTACTACTGCGCAAGCTTTATATACGGTGTCTGCAGTGCGTATAGTTTTCATGTTGGGAATCAGGTCAATCTCTACAACTTCCTTAAGATCGTCTATCCTGGCCCCGAAAGAAAGTGCCTGTTCACGCATATTGGCGATAAGTTCCGTACCCTTGATAACACCAGGGGTACCCGGATAGTTGCCCATATTATAACTGGAAGCTGCCTGACCCCCAGGGACGCTGATATCAACAACTATGGTCTGTAGTTTGGCGCGGGCGGTGTAAATAGCAGCCGATAGTCCGGCTGGACCTGCACCCAGGATTACTACATCCGAGCTTACTTCCTTAGGTT
This sequence comes from Syntrophomonadaceae bacterium, assembly GCA_050943315.1. Taxonomy (GTDB): domain Bacteria; phylum Bacillota; class Syntrophomonadia; order Syntrophomonadales; family Syntrophomonadaceae; genus JBDKUD01. The sequence goes on along the minus strand of JBMNOY010000005.1, from coordinate 24,657 downwards.
CTATAGGTGGTATAATATCATCCAGAACATCTTCAATAGCGCTTTTGACCTGGGTTATATTTAGAAAACCATTTAAACGCTTACCGACTTCGTTGCCATCCTTATAGAACAACACGGTAGGGCTGCTGGTTACATTAAGGCTTTGAGCCAGTTCTATATTATCTTGCCGGCTAATTCTCGCAAAATTAATGCAGCTGCCATATCTCTCCGCCAGTTTTTCTAAAATAGGAGCCAATACCTGGCAGGGTAGGCTGTCCTCTGAGAAAAAGCCAACAAGAACTGGTTTATCACTGTTTACTACCAAATCATCAAAATGCTTGGCATCAAGATTAATAATCTTTTCACTCATAGATAGTAACCTTCCTCTCCATACCATGTGCCTAAAAAGTATAAGTCTGCCTATGGTACCTGTTTTAATTCCTTGGTTAGGCCGGGGCTTTTATGCCCGGCTAACAAGTATAACCTCCACTGACAGAATTGACCTGAAGAAATATCCGTGATTCTTCCCGGAAAGAAGAAATTGAGAAAGGGGCATACTTGTCAACCAGATTATTTTTAATGGCAAATTGAATACCGTCATGTTCTTCGACCTTATCATTTTCAGCTGGTTCATCCTGAACCAGATAAAACGAGGTTCCCCCTCAACCCCGGCGCGAAGTCACCCGCAGGTGGGGCGACTTAATTTGTTGGTCCTTGAGCAACTGCTTGATGTCCTGAATTGTGGCCGGCGAAACATTTATTATTTCCATCATTAATCACCCACTTTTATGCTTGAAAGTTATAATACCCTTAAGTATGGTTTATTATAGTATGCAACAGTGGTACAAAGTTAAACTAGAAATACCTGCAAATCAAGCCTGGCAAAATCGCTGCAGGCCTTTTAAAGCCCAGGGCTTATTAAACGATAAGTCTTTATGAATGCATTAAAAAACGAATAACTGGTTTAATAGAGATTAATGTGTTGGTACAATATAAAATGGGGATATTTAGATATCAAAAAATTGGAGGCGTAATCGTGCATAAAAAACTGTTTATACCTGGACCGGTTGAGGTGCGAAATGATGTGTTAGAAAAAATGGCAACACCAATGATAGGACACCGTAGTAAAGATTCATCTGCATTACAACGCCGTATTAGCGATAAATTAAGAAAACTATTCTATACCAGCGAAGAAATATTGCTTTCTACCAGCTCCGGCAGCGGGTTAATGGAGGGGGCTATTCGCTCTTGTACCCTGCGGCGGGCGGCAGTGTTTTCGGTTGGAGCTTTTGGCAACCGCTGGTTCGAAATGGCTAAAAACAACAATATTCCGGCTGATTTATTCGAAGTAGAGTGGGGTACTGCCACAACTCCCCAACAGGTGGACGAAGTTTTGGCTACTGGGAAATATGATTTGATTACCATTACTCATAATGAAACTTCCACCGGCTTAATGAATCCTGTTGAAACCATAGCTGATGTAGTAAAGAAATATCCTGATGTAGTCTATTGTCTGGATGCGGTAAGTTCCATGGGCGGTACCAGGATAGAGGTTGACAAGCTAGGAGTAGATATCTGTATAACCTCTACTCAGAAAGCCCTGGGGCTTCCGCCGGGAATGGCTATTTGCTCTTTTTCCGCCAAGGCCCGGGAACGGGCTGGGCAGGTTCCGTACCGGGGATATTATTTGGATCTTTTATCTTTGTATGACTACATTCAAAAAAAGGATTATCAGTATCCCTCCACACCATCACTGTCACATATGTTTGCTCTCGATTATCAACTGGATCGCATTTTGGAGGAAGGACTGGAAAATCGCTTTAACCGCCACCGGGAAATGGCTGAGATGGTACGCAGCTGGGGTCGAAAACACTTTGAATTATTTGCTGATGAAAGGTATCTGTCCAACACACTGACAACCATAAAAAACACCCTAGGTATAGATATCGGTGCCTTGAATAAAGAACTGGGTAATCGGGGCTTTCAAATATCCAATGGCTATGGCAAGCTAAAAGATAAGACCTTCCGTATTGCTCACATGGCGGACTGTACCATGGAGGAACTGAGAGAACTAATTGGCAATATTGATGATATTCTAAAGCTTTAGGACGAGTTATACGCCATCAACGAGAACGATATTTTGGGGAACAATTAGGAGGATTTTTAATATGGCAGTAGTAAGGCCTTTCCGGGCTTATAGACCCCGGGTTGATTTGGCAGCAAAAGTAGCTGCCTTACCCTATGATGTAATGAATAGTGATGAAGCCAGGGAAATGGTAAAAGATAACCCCTATTCTTTTCTGCATGTAGACAAAGCAGAGATTGACCTGGAAATAGGTATAGATTTATACGATGAGCGCGTTTACGAAAAGGCTCGGGAAAATCTGCAGGAAATGATGGCTACCGGGATACTTGTGGAAGATAGCCGGGCCAACTTTTATATATATCGCCAGGTGATGAATGGGCGTCAACAAACTGGGTTGGTAGCGTGTGCTTCCATTGATGATTATCTTAATAATATTATTAAAAAGCATGAAAATACCCGGGCAGATAAGGAAGCTGACCGGATTAAGCATGTTGATTACTGCAACGCCCATACTGGGCCTATTTTTCTAACCTATAGATCAGTTGCAGAGATCAGTACCATTTTGGAGAACTGGACGGAAAGAGAACCTATCTATGATATTCAAGCGGAAGATGGCATAGATCATATAATCTGGGTGATAGATGATGCGGCTGTTATCAGGCGCCTGCAGGAGCTGTTTCAGGAAGTTGGCAACCTGTATATTGCCGATGGTCATCACCGCTGCGCGTCGGCTGTGCGGGTAGGTCAAATGCGAAGAAAAGCGAAACCGGACTTCACCGGTGAAGAAGAATTTAATTATTTCCTGGCGGTAATATTCCCGGATAAAGACCTTTACATTATGGATTATAACCGGGTGGTCCAAGACTTAAACGGACTTGGCCGGGAAGAATTCCTCACTGCTGTAAAAAAGCGATTTGAGGTTACACCTCATTCCGGTCCGGGACCATATAAGCCTAAACAGAAACACCGCATGGGAATGTATCTCGATGGGCAATGGTACGAACTTAAGGTGCGGGAAGGCAGCTTCCCCGCTGATGATCCCGTACAAAGACTGGATGTCTCTATATTGCAGAACCAATTGTTGCAGCCGGTATTAGGTATAGACGACCCCAGGACCGATAAACGCATTGATTTTATCGGTGGTATCCGGGGCCTGGGGGAACTGGAGAAGAGGGTAACAGAAGGGATGGCAGTGGCTTTTTCCATGTATCCCACCGGTATAGATGAGTTGATGGATATCGCTGATGCCGGCCAGGTCATGCCTCCTAAATCAACCTGGTTTGAGCCCAAACTCCGCAGCGGTCTTTTTATTCATAAGCTTTCCTAATAAATGAAGTTAGGGTAACGACGGATTAATATAATATAATGTAAATATAACCGACAAGGGGCTGACCTCGTGGTATAACGACGGTCACCCCTTTTGTTATGCTTTGCTGGCTGCAATTATACCAATCTCTATCCGTAACCTGCCTTGTTAATAAACATTACACAAGAAAGCATCTTCGCGATCAAGTTGCATTGATTGGCATACCAATGAATTTTATACATATAAATAGATGTAGGCAAACAAGTAATCATGGTCCTGTGCTATCCGCCAAAGAACTCATTATTTACTTCAGGAACGTTTGTTTAAGCTGATGAAAACCAGGTTAGTTAAAAACAATTGAGGAGGTAATGTAATGAATAACAAGGAGCTATATGATTTTTTCAATGAATATTTGCGACCGGCCACTTTCCCGGTAGCTATCAAGTTGTCAGCTGATGAAAACCTGCCCCCCAAGGTCAAATCTGCGCGCGATGCTTTCAAATATCCAATAGCAGTCTGCCAGGCCATAACGGCTGCACGCCGTTTGGGACGAACGACCGGTTTTTATGCAGAGGACCATGCCTGTGCACTATCTCATATTTACTTTGGCTTTAAAGAAAACCCGGACTTTGCCAAGGCAGGAACAACCGTTTATCCCTTATATACTAAAAGCCCAGAAGCAGGTGCTAAAACTAATGCAGCCGAATTGCACCTTGATGTCGGAACATTTAAGACTATGATCGTGGCTCCTTTGCATAGAGCGGATTTTGAACCGGATATTGTTATTATTTATGGCAACGCTGCTCAGATAGTAAGATTAATACAGGGTGAATTGTTTAACGAAGGGGGAACCTTAACTTCTAGTTTCATGGGCCGCTGTGCTTGTGGTTCTTATATATCTTATCCATATAAGACTAATAAGTGTAATGTGGTCATCCCCGGGGGCGGTGAGAGAGTGTTTGGCTTGACCGGTGATGATGAACTGGCTTTTGCCATACCCAAATCTAAAATCAACAATGTTGTGGAAGGAGTAAAAGGAACTCATGATAGCGGAGTAGCCCGTATTCCTACCCCCTTCTTCGGTATTACTGCTCAACCCAAGTTTCCTCCTTCTTACAAAGAACTGGAAATATACTGTGGCTTGAGAGAATAGTTTATAGCTAGTCTCTTTTATCAAATTTATCTTTGCCAATCACTCCCCGGGGAGAGTCCATAGGACTCCACCGGGGAGTTGTACGTTAGGGAAAAAGCAGTAGTATTGGATAAGGTTTTTTACGGTTAAGCCGGCTTAATAGAGGAGACTATAAAAGTATTAGCGAATTAACTAATATCATTATCACTAAACCGAGGAGGTAATTATGTGAGCGATATACTATTTGAGAAAGTACTGGTGCCGGTTAACGCCTCTGATTTGTCAGAAAGGGTAGTGATTCAGGTTGCCAGGTTGATTCGCAGCGGAATAGTTGGTGAAGTTGTACTCATGAGTGTATGGGAAGCCGATAAAATAGATTATACCAAGCTTCATGCTTCGGATAAGGAAACCAAGTTAAAAAACCAGGCCCGGGAAGTACTTCAAAAATACAGTACTCAGTTAAAAGAGCAGGGTATAGAAGTTAAAACAAACCTGAGTGGGGGCGATCCTTCCGAGTTAATTCTACAGGAAGTCAAAAAAGGGAAATATGATTTAATCATAATGGGAAGCCGTAAACTTAATAAACTTCAGGAATTAATGTTCGGAAGCGTTTCAGATCGGGTAACCCGCCTCTGCAGTGTACCGGTTCTGGTAGTAAAATAGACTTAAAATACCCGGCATCATTTTAATATCGTGCTTACGGCGTAACATTGATGTTAACTGGCTGTAACGCACAGCAACAGCATGGTTACATTTTTTCTTAAATTAATTCCATAAGGTACACTTACAAGTTAATTTGCTAACAGTAATCATTGCGCTCCTGGCGCCTGGTGGCCATCTATTGTTATCCATAATGAATAGTTGGCACGAAAAATGCAAATAGTAATTGTCAGTAAGATAAATTTAGCCATAACTCACTGACTATTCTCTGGTGTTATAGCAAGTGATGAAGTATTTATACGCAGCAATATTTACAATTACCCAGTAGAACGGTGAGCTTATATGGAAGAGCGGGATTATTTTAATCCCGCTCTTCTTTTAGGATAATCACCACCGGTTTATTTGACACGGTAACACCGTTAACAATAATGCTTACCATACCATTTCTCCCCTCCCATTATAAGTAATGATTTACCATATCAGGCGCTAAACCGATCTAGCTTTTGTTGGGAAGAGTCTCAAGTGGTTTTTGACGGCTGGAAGTAACAGCCAGCAACATACTGGCAAAGACCAGCAAAGAGCCAATTATGTCCATGCTGGTTAAGACTTCTTCCAACACCAGGAAGGCTATTAACACGGTAAGAACCGGTTCCAGGGTGCTTACCAGAGCGGCGTGAGAAGCTCCGATTTTTTTAACTCCTTTTAAATAAAATACCAGGGCCAGAACCGTATTAAATAGACCCATCGCTAACCCAATCAAGAGCTGGGGAATATTTAGGGAAGTGATAAAATCCAGGTCTGTGTAGTTAACCATGGTGAAGAATACTATTCCCAACAGAGAAAATGTTGTGGTAAGCACATAAGGTGATTGGGCAGCAACATTTTTTTGGCTAATCAGGCTATAACCGCTATAGGTGAGGCTGGAGAAAATGGCCAGGCAAACACCCCATGCGCTGATACCGGTAAATCCTTGACTAATGCGCGAGATGAGTATTATACCCAGGATGGCCAGAAACAGACCCAGAAATAGATGCCAGGACGGCTTTTCCCTGAACAGCAGCAGAGAAAGGGTGGCTACTATAGCCGGATGAACGAAGAAGATGACCGAAGCTACTCCCGCAGGGATGTATTGAACAGCCAAGAGGTAAAACAGTGAACCGAGTACGAGACAAACACCCTGGCTTATAATCCAGAAAGAAAATGACAAAATAGGACCTTTACTTATTATGACAATATATAGGAACAAAACGGCAAAAGCAAAGAAATAGCGTAATAATAGTACATTGCCGGGGGTCAAGCCCATGGTATAAGCGAGCTTAGCCAATATCGGCAAAGTTGCGTACATAAAAGCCGAAACAATAATATATAGAACACCAGATATATTTGCAGACATGATTACCCCACGTTAAACCAATATTTGCACACCATTTTAGTATAGACATCTAATATAGAAAGTCAATGACTAGAATTGAATACACTTTTAGTACCTGGCAATGAAAATATAGGACCTATATCACATTTGCTTTGTGAAAAAAGGGAAAAGGGGTTAACTGTGGAAATATAATTATATCACGTGAAAACAGGAACTTCCTTGTTTTTAGGGGAGGGGGTTAAAAGGGTATGAGAATACGCAATCAATTCCTGGTTATCATTTCATTTTTAATGGTAAGTCTCCTTTTGATAAACTACCTGATATCACAGTACATTTTAATGGCCAGTTATCGTGAATTGGAGACCCAGCACACAACTGAGAATGTCACACGGGCACTGAATGCATTATCAAGTGAATTATCTAATTTGCATGCTATATGCAGGGATTGGGCTTGGTGGGACGAGACTTGTACGTTTATACAGGATGGCAATCAACGCTATATTGAAGACAGTGCCAAAGACTTAACCTTTACCAACCTGAGAGTAGATCTGGTTTTGTATATCAACCCTTCTGGGGATCTGGTGTACGGAAAAGAAAGCAAAAACAAAACACTGCAAAGCGTAAGCAAAATACCCGCAGAGCTCTCCATTAGCCGGCTTACCTCAGCTATTGCGGCATCTTCAAAAAGTGATGAAGGAGTAAAAGGAATTATAGATCTGCCTCAAGGCCTAATGCTGGTAAGTGCCGTACCCATTCTTACCAGTGAAGGAATAGGCCCGAGCCAGGGTATTTTGGTTATGGGCAGGTTTCTAAATCGGGAGGAAATACAGCGCTTAATTCAAACCACTATTCTATCCCTAAGCTTGCAGCGAATTGACCCTGGGGCCAAAGACCGTATTCCCGCAAAAGCTGACCCAGACCCGTTCCAAAGTAACATAGTCATAAAACCTATAGATGAAAATACTATCGCCGGCTATGCATACCTCAAAGACATTTATGGCCAGCAAGGTCTGGTTATGAGCGTTGAAATGCCCCGGGATATACACAAGCAGGGCGAGAAGACGGTTGGCTATTACTATTACGTTATTGTAGCCGTGGGGATTCTAATTACCCTGGTTGCGATTGCCATTATCGAGCGCAAATTCCTGTCACGTCTTTTCAGGGTTATCAATGGAGTGAGCAGTATTGGTGCCGGAGGAGATCATTCCCAACGTTTAGTGGTTAGTGGTAATGATGAACTGACTATCCTAAGCGAAGAAATAAATCGCATGTTGAGTAACCTGGAAAGCTCACAATCTCAACTACGGGAGAGTGAAAAACAATTGCGCCAAATTACCGATGAAGCGGTAAGCGCCGATTTCCTGGCTACTCCCGAGGGAAAGCTCTTAATGTGCAATCTGGCTTTTGTGAAGATGTTCGGTTTTAGTTCCCGTGAACAGGCATTAGCCAGCAATATTAGTAAACTATTCCCCCACGGCCGGAGTTTTATTAAGCGGCTAATTGAGTGTAAAGAGATAAAAAACTCCGAATTTGAGTTGCTAAGGTACAATGGAAAGAGTTTTATTGCTGAAGGTAATCTTATGGGACGTTTTGATGCGAACGGACAACTCGTCCAGGTTCAGGGTTATTTTTTTGATATTACTCAACGCAAACAGGCGGAAGATGAAATAAGATTCCTGAGTTTTCACGATAAGCTAACGGGTCTTTATAACCGCGCATTTTATGATAAAGAGCTAGACCGTATAAATTCCCCTGAAAACCTGCCGCTGACTATCATGGTAGCAGATGTGAACGGCCTGAAACTGATTAATGACATATTGGGACATGCGGAAGGTGATAAGCTTCTGATAAGAGCCGCGGCTATTCTGGTGGCCAATTGCCGTCAGCAGGATATTATCACCCGTTGGGGCGGGGATGAGTTTGTGGTCCTGTTTCCCAAATTAGATGCAGATGAGGCCGCCATTATTGGTGAAAACATTAAGAAAGACTGTCAAAGCACGGATTTTGAACCATTGCAATTAAGTATTAGCCTGGGTTTCGCTACTAAATATAATTTGGAACAGAATCTGAATGAATTATTTAAAATGGCTGAAGATCGGATGTATAGCAGCAAGTTCTTAACTAAACGGTATAGTCAAAATGCATCAATTCTTTCCCTGCAGAAAGGTTTCTGGCTAAAAGGTTATGAATCGGAGCAACATGCCCAACGGCTGGAAACATTAATGATAAAGGTGGCTAAAGCCATCGGCCTGCCGGACTATGAAATGGATCATTTCACCCTTATCGCGGTGCTCCATGATATTGGCAAAATATCCATACCAAAAGAAATTATTAATAAACCCGGTAGTTTGACTCCAGAAGAATGGGAGATAGTAAAAAAACATCCCGAGACAGGATATCGCGTTGCCCGTTCTTCGCCTGAACTAGCCCCTGTAGGTGAGGCCATCCTTTTTCATCATGAACGGTGGGATGGGAAGGGCTATCCGATGGGACTAAAAGGAGAGCAGATACCTCTGAAATCAAGGATACTGGCGGTTGCTGATGCTTATGATATAATGACCAATGATTGTTGTTACCGGCAAAAAGTTAGCCACGAACAGGCGATAAAAGAGTTACAAAGGTGTTCCGGGACTCAGTTTGACCCGCACATAGTAGACGTGTTTACCAGTGTTGTTAATGGTTCCGAGGGTTAGGTAATACTTAAAACAGTAAACTTGTTGCATACAGCGCTTTTTCATGTTATAGTAAACATTCTAATGTGGCATCTAAGCTAATGGGTAAACACAGTTTTATTATGGTAATTATTAAAATAATTGTTTTTTCACTATACGTTCACATATAATCAGACTAAGAAGAGTACAATTAACTGTGATAGTCCCATTTAATCGGTAGTAACTTAGCCTAATGGAGTCGTCCCAGAAGGTTAGCCAGTTTTGTTATTGCAAATGAATGCGGAGGTGAGCTTATGAAAAACAGATGGGGAAAAGGAGAACCAGTAAATTTATCAGATTTGCTCAAAATTACACCTGTCGCCAATGAAATACTGCAGCTTAGTGAAGAACTGAATATGAGCAGTACCGACGTTATGTGGATAGTAGCCCAGATCATTGATAATAATCAGGAACAGGAGGCCCGTCAATTTGATGAAGAGATGGCGTTGGAAGATGACTGGGATGATATAGAAGGAGAAGCCACTGAGGATGAACTTGATCGTGGTGTGTATATGGTCAATGTAAAGATAAGCAGTCAGGGGAGATTCCCGGAGATAGGATTTAAAGCTGGAATGAACGATAAAGAAGATATGAATTATTTCTTTGATATGATTATGGAAATGATGGATAAGCTGGAATAGAATTAACGCGTACTAAGAGCCCGGGTTTTGCCCGGGCTTATCTGTTATGAGATTACTTTAGCGCATGCAAAATATTGCAATAGTATACATAATACGGTAAAGTAAAAATAGTTAATCATGGTGTATTGAGCCTTTAGGGAGGACTTATGAATCAGAGAAGAGTTATCTATATTCTGGCCCTGATAGTTGTAGCCGCGGTGGTCTATTACTCCGGTAATAATCAGGGCATAGATATCGAACCATCCATATCTCGACAAACAATTCTAAACGATTTTAAGAACCTGTCCGACCAGAAACAAGAGCTGGCTTTTGATGACAGCTACCACACCACCGACGTGTTTTTTCCCGAATCATTCAACGGTTATAAAGGGGACGAGTTCTACATAACTGTACAATCTCAGACAAACATTACCACCTTAAAATATATCATACAGGAGAAAGGCGGGGAAAATGAACAGGGGCCCAGACTAGAATATAAACTTAAAGATACCTGGGATAATTTTAAACCTCCACAGGGAAAGTTTGAAACTTATCACCTTCAAGATAACGAGTGGATTCTGGAAAAATAATACCTTGGTCTGGGTCGCAAACATTGGCCCTATTCCTTCCGGGTATGCCATAGGTTATAAAGTTCGTAAAGCGGAGAATAGCGCAAGAGAGCCGTGGCAAGCTCGACCGTTCCCAAAGTTCCGCTTATAGCTGCCAACCATCCGGTGACCATTTCTGTACCTGACAAAAAGAAGAAACAAAAGGCTAAAATAAACCTGGCTATTACTCCATCTCTGGTTAGCATGCTAGTTCCTCATTTCTTTTATTTCCAATTGACCAAATTGCAGAATTTAGTTTTATTATTAGAAAAAGAACATCCGGCTATGTATATCTTTTGACTTTTTCCGGCAATGCCAAAGTTGCCGCCGGAAAATCTTCAAAATATACCAGCCCTGGAGAAAGTGAGTACAGCATATGATGAAAATAGCTATAAAAAGGGTGGCAGAATATTTATCAGCAAAAAGATGGGATGACTATCTGGTTATCTTGCCTACCACCTTCTTAGTTGATCAATTCCGGGAGAATCTGTTTTCCAATGGAGAATTCGAGGGAGCTTTGCGACCGCGTATTTATACCTTTGAAAGTTTTGTGGATATGACTTTGGCTGCCATTCCTTCGTCTGTTACCTGGTTAGGAGAAGTGGAAAGAGCCGAGATCCTACGTAACGTTATTTATAAACTGGAACTTAATAAAAAGTACCAGTATTTCCGTGATAGCCAAAAACATCCGGGTATTATACAGGCCATATCCCAAACCATTGGAGAGCTTAAGAGGGCAGTAATATTACCTCACCAGTTGGGGGCAGCGTTGCAGCGACAAAACCTTGATTCGCCCAGGCTGCTGGATCTTTGGCTGACTTATCACTCATATCAGGAGTTCCTGGCAGCTAATCATCTTGGTGACCGCGACGACAGGTATCTAAAGGCATGGCGCATATTAGCTGAAGGCAGCTTAACCTGGTTATCAGCTGTTGAGTTCGCCTATATTGACTTTTTCAGCGATCCTACCGGGGTACAAAATGAAGTCTTTAAGGTTATTAAGCAAACCGTTCCCGATGTGTTAATAGGGGGAACAGGTATTGCCCCAGCTGCCCAAAGGTTACCTGAAACCCATTTGCTGAAAGGATGGGGAAGGGAAGGGGAAGTGCGCCAGGCAGCTGCCTTGATTAAGACCATTATTCGGCAAGAAGGTTTAAACCTAAATCAGATAGCCCTGGTATGCCGCGACCCGGCAGTTTACTCTCCAGTGCTGCGCCTTGTTTTTGCTGAAGCGGGTATTCCCTTGTGCCTGGACTGGAAGGAAAATCTGGTCGAAAACCGGCTGGTGGAGAGCCTGTTAATGTACCTCTATGCCGCAGGAGATAAAGAAGGCTGGCGATTAGGGAAGCTACTTGATAATAATTACCTTGTGGGCCTCAACAATGATATAGGCGAATGCATGGCTGATTGGGCCCGGGCTGCTTCAGAACTGAAGTCCAGGGAGTGGCTGGACCGGCTGGAGCAGGAAGAACCCGGCTGGAATCCTGATGAACACCAAGGTATGGATTGGAATAGGTGCTTCACCTGGCTAAACGAATTTATTAACATAATGAATGGAATTTGCCGGCAGGGAACCCAGACAGATATTATTAAGTCTATTCGCGCCGCTATGAAGAAATTAAAAGTAGCGAAAAATATCCTGGCTTTTCCGGATAACTTGGATTTTGCTGCCAGAACTAAGTTAGCCCGTCGCGATCTAAGGGCCTGGCAGGCATTCAATCAAATACTAAATGAAATGGAAGCTGTTGCCGGCATCACGGATAAAATCTCCATGACCTTAAACAGCTTCTATCTGAAATTGAAATCGTATATTGAAGCTGAAAGCTATTCTCCTGATACTGTTTGCCGTGGTGGGGTACAGGTTTTCGCGCCCACACAAATTAGAGGTCTTGACTTTGACACGGTTATAGTATTGGGACTGCAGGATGGTGAGTTCCCGCGTTCCATTAGTGGCGACTGGGTTATCAATGACCGGGAGAGGATAAAATTAAAAGCGGAATTTAACCTTCCTACTTCTGAGGAGCTTTATCAGCGGGAAAAGGTTCTTTGGCAAATGGTCAGGGAGGCGTGCCGGCGAAAACTATGGCTTAGTTACCCGGCTATAAATGAGGACGGGCAGACGGTTTTGCCATCTTTATATATTGAAGCCATGGAACGACTTTTAGATTACCGGTTAGAAGCAGATGAACCTTTACCCCTGGTATATCCCGATAACTGGCAAGAAAGTTGCAGCTTGCGGGAGGCGGTTTTAAGCTTGCTTAGCCAGGGCTATCAAACCATTGGCTATGAATTTATTAAGGAGAATGAGGATTTAAAAAGGCACCTGAAAAATCTGCAGATAGTTTACCAATGGCGGCAAGGGGCACATTTTTCCCCCTGGGATGGGTGCTTTTCTAGTTCCCAGATTATAGAGTTGTTACAGCAAAAATACCAGCGCCGGGTATTTAACATAGGTCACCTTGACACTTATGGCAATTGTCCGATGAAGTATTTTTGGGCTGTCGAGATGGGTTTAAGACCTCAGCCTGATGAGGGGACGGCCCTAAGCAGCCTGGATAAAGGTACATTGCAGCACCAGGTTTTACAGCAGGTTTTTGCCGGGGCAATTCCAGACAGTGAGGATGATATTTCAACTCTGGTAGGACATACTCTGGAAGAGGTTTGTACGGCTAACAATTTTCTCGGCCAGCAGTATCCTCACCCGCTATTATGGGAGTACGAAAAACAGACCATACACAAGAACCTCACTAATCTGGTAATCTACGAACGGCAACGGTTAGCCAAAGGTCACTGGCATCCAGCTTTTCAGGAGTGGGGGTTTGGCATGCAGGGTAAAGATTTGCATCCTGCCAGTGTAAAAAAACCTCTGGAGGTTAACACTCCCGCCGGAAAAGTGCGTTTAAGGGGGAAAATAGACCGCATTGATGTGGATGAGGCAAACCATCGTTATGCCGTTTATGACTATAAAAACAAAACTGTTCCTTCCCGGGCAAACTTGCTGCAGGGTCAGGCCTTGCAACTGCCAGCTTATCTTCTGGCAGCGGAAGCATATCTGGGTGAAGTTGACGGACTGGCTTTTCTAAATATCGCCAAGGGAAAGATCGATTCTCCTCTGGTACGGGCTGAAGCGATAAAAAGGTTAGGATTGGGCCCGCAAACCAAACCTTTGACGGAAGAAGAATGGCAGCAGTTGCATGAAACTACTATCAATGCCATTGGTGATTATTTCCGGGGCATATGCCGTGGACAGTATCCGCCCTTACCCAATGACTGCAGCTACTGTGAATTTACTCGCCTGTGTTTGTATAGCCCAGGAAGAATAAGGGCTAAATTGAAAGGGGAGGAGGATAGGTCATGCGGCTTAACAGGCAACAACAAATAGCAGTCGAAGAATTAGACAGAAGTATGTCCATTTCGGCCGGGGCGGGTTCAGGTAAAACTACCGTGTTGGTAGAAAGGTTCTGGACATTAATAGAGAAAGGACGAGCCCGGGTTGATCAAATTTTAGCGATAACCTTTACTCGCAAGGCAGCCTGGGAACTAATTGACCGGGTCCGGAAACGCATAGATGAATCCGGTTGGGAACAGGACCAGAAAACGAATCTTATGGAGAAAATGAGCCGGGCTTATATTGGTACAATTCATAGCTTCTGTGCCCGTTTACTGAAGGAAAACCCGGTGGAAGCAGGTGTGGACCCTTATTTTCGGGTAATCGAAGAAATAGAAGGAGAACAACTTTTACAGCAGATTATTAAGGAAGTTGTTTTAGATGAGATTAGTCAAGGTACACCTGATGTTCTGGGCTTAATTGAATTATTTGGATACAATCAACTCAACCTGGAATTGCAGACACTGATTAGAACATTGACCAATAAAGGCCTAAAGATTAACCAGGTAGAAAAGACTACCTGGTATTCACTGACAACCGAGGAACAGCAAACTTCACTCCGCATGGCAAAAATTAAGGAAGCTTTACAAGCAGTGGCCCAATCACTCCCCCAAATTGACAGTAAAAGTAAAACATACCTGGCAGTACAGGAAATAGCTGATAATTACCAGCAGTGGGTTGCGGTGTTGGACCGTCCTGGCATGGATTTAGACCGGAATGTGGCGGAACTATGCAGTCACCTGCAGGGGGTATGCAAACAGATAAAATCCCGGGTAGTTAAAGATGATGTGGAAATATTAAAACAAACCCTGGCAGAGCTGACCGGCTTCCAAACGGACAAGAATACTGTCCCTAAACTGAAAGCCATGTTTAAACTGCTGCAAAAGATTGCTGACAGTTTTCAGGTCGCCAAGGACAAGCAAAATCTACTCGAGTTCAGTGACCTGGAAGAGAAGACAGTTGCTATGCTGAAAAGTCATAGAGCCATATTGAACCGGTACCAAAGCCAGTTTCGGCATATAATGGTTGATGAATTTCAAGACACTAATTTTCGTCAGGTAGAATTAATTAATCTTCTGGCAGACGGAAAACGGGAAAGTAAGCTTTTTTTGGTGGGAGATGCCAAACAATCAATTTACCGCTTTCGCGGTGCTGAGGTAAGTCTGTTCAGGTATGCCAGCCAGCAAATTAAAGAATCCGGGGGATTACGACATACCCTGGATGAAAACTACCGGACCCGCGAGCAGGTAATTACAATAATTAATAATTTATTTGCAGAGCTAATGCAACATGAAACCGGATACCTATTTGAACAGCTCATTCCGCGCCGTGAAAACAACCTGACCCCTCCCCAGACGGAAATACACCTTATTAAACAGGATAATAGTTCGGAATTGGGGCGTGATGAAGCGGAAGCCGAATGCCTGGCCCGGCGGATTAATGAACTCATTAATGGTGATGAGCTTATGGTAGCAGAAATGAGAGGCGGACAAGAGGTCTTGCGACCGGCACAGTACGGGGACATTGCCCTACTATTTCGAACTACACGCAATATGCATGCTTTTGCCAACGTATTTGCCAATTACCAAATCCCTTCATACATAGTCGGCAGCCGGGGATTTTACCAAACCGAGGAAGTTGCAGCAATTCTACTGGCCTTGCAGGTAATCGATAACCGGGGCAATGAACTAGCCTGGACCGGAATGCTTAGATCCTCTATGTTTGGTGTTTCCGATGAAACCTTATGGTTAATGAAACATAATGCATCCACCTTGGAGGATGCTGTAGCCAGGATCGAACAAATACCGCAAATAACACCAACCGAAAGAGCTAAAGTACATATGGCCGGCAACATTATCTTTACTTTGCGCGGGCTCAAAAACCGGTTTAGCCTGTCGGAACTGATTGATTTATTAATTACCCAAAGCGGATTTGAATACGCTCTGGCAACCCGGCCTAATGGTCAGCAGATGATAGCTAATCTTAATAAACTCAAACGATTAGTGGTTTCGTACCGCCGCAATTATTCTCATTTTAGCGACTTTTTGGAATATATCGAGCAGGTGCAGGAGGACGATTCCCGGGAACCAGAAGCGGCTACTGAAAACGAGAATGGCAACACGGTGAAAATGATGACTATCCACCAGGCCAAAGGTTTGGAGTTCCCGGTGGTCATAATTCCGGAAACCCACCGCCAATTTAACTTTCGGGATATTTCCGGTATTAGCGTTCTGAGTGATCAGTATGGATTATTTATAAAGGAAGATCAGAAGGGGTTATTGCGCGAAAAAGCGGAAGCTGCCGAAAAGATAAAACTGGAAGAAGAGTATAAACGGCTGCTTTATGTAGCTATGACCAGAGCCCGCGACTATTTGATACTTTCGGGCTATTACCGTATTGACAGCAAGGGTATGGTAATGGCTGCATCTAATTCCTGGCTTAACTGGCTTTTTGATTCCTGGAGGGTAAAAGAAGAAGATTTTACCGCGCTTGAACAAGCCGGATTCAAGGTCTTTAATTATGACCAGGGGGATATTACCACAGATAACCGGTTATTTACTTCATCATCACCCATACGATGTGAAAGGGAGATAGACAAAGATCAGGTGAGCACTGTAGTGGCTGCGATTAAAGAACATCCCTATCGGCGTTTAATTTCTGCTACGGCGGTTATGGACTATAGCTTTTGCCAGCGTTATTATTATCTGAAATACAGGATGGGCATACCTGAAATTAAGCTGGGTGAAGAAAATGCTGGTGAGACGACTGCCCCTAAAGTGCCTGCAGCTAAGATCGGAACCCTGGTGCACCGGGCTATTGAAGAAGGCGAGAACCTGAAGGCGGCCCAGGAGGTCTTGCGGCAGCTAATGCAAGGTGTTGTGTTAGAAGAAGAGGATGAAGGCCTGTTGGAGGAACTTGACCATATGTTGGTTGGTTATTATCATAACAAGGCCATTTCTGACTTGCTAAATCATCACCAGGTAGAAAAGGAAGTAGAATTTATAGCCCGGTTTGACCAGAATACGTATATAAAAGGGTACCTGGACCAACTGATTTATGACCAGAATGAGGCAGTACTAATCGACCTAAAAACCAGCCTGGTTAATAGTACCAGCCAGTTAGAGAAAAAGACCCGGCAATATTCTATACAACTTAGCGTTTATGAGGAGGCACTGCGCAGAATTCTAGGTCTAAAGAAAGTAACCAAAAAGCTTTTCTTCCTGAGAAAAGGTCAGCTAATAGATGGGCTAACAACAAGGATAGAACTGGATTTATCCGGCGATGCTCCTACAGCATCACCGGATGAATGCGAAAAGTGTGTATATAACAGTATATGCCGCAGGGATGAAGAAGATTTAGTCAAGAACAGGAAGTGACTGGTATGGACAATAATCTTACGATGGTTGTAGTGTTTTTAGGGCTTGGTGTCGGGAGCCTGTTTATGTGGCTATTAATGAGGACCAGGGTAAATCATGCCTTTCAGCAAGGAAGGTCCCAGAGCGAAGCTGAGCTGGCTCGTCTGGCGGAAAGAATTGGCACCAGGGAAAAGCAGGTGGAGGAGCTTAAACTAACTATTGCAGAACTGGAACAGCAAGTATCTGAACTCCGCAGTGAACTTAAGGAAGAGTATCTAAAGAGGTCAGCTGCAGAAGAGAAAAATAATCGTATGGAAGAACTTAAAATCACAATAAAGTCCAAAGACCAACAGATCAATAGTTTGCAGGATGAAAATGCGCTGCTAAAGGAAAAAAATGCTGAATTGGTGACCACAATAACTGAAGAAAGGAAAAGAACAGCCGAGAAACTGAGCTTAATGGAAGAAGCCCAAAGCAAACTGAGCGATGCCTTTAAAGCTTTATCAGCTGATGCGCTTCAAAACAATAACCGCTCTTTTTTAGAATTGGCCAGGGCGAGCTTGGAAAAATATCAATCAAGTGCCCAATCTGATCTGCAAATGCGCCAGAAAGCCATTGACCAAATGGTTAAACCGATACAGGAGTCTTTGCAAAAGGTGGACCAGCATATTCAAAACATAGACAAGGAACGCCATATCGCTTTCACTCGGCTTAGTGAACAGGTAAAATCGCTGGCAGCTTCTGAGGCTCAGCTGCAGCATGAGACTGCTAACCTGGCCAAATCGCTGCGGGTTCCCACAGTTCGGGGCAGGTGGGGAGAGATTCAACTGCAAAGAGTTGTGGAAATAGCCGGTATGTTGGAACATGTAGACTTTTTTCAACAGGAATCCGTTAACACCGAGGATGGCCGGTTGCGTCCGGACATGGTGGTCAAGTTGCCCAACCAAAAAAATGTCGTAATTGACTCTAAGGTGCCATTAATGGCTTTCTTAGATGCCTTGCAGGCCACCGATGAAACAACCCGACAGGAGAAGCTCAGAGATCATGCCCGGCAGGTAAGAGCTCATATCACTAGATTAAGCGCCCGGAGCTATTGGGATCAATTTAAGCCAACACCGGAATTTGTGGTACTTTTTTTACCGGGTGAGTCTTTCTTCAGCGCAGCTCTGGAACAGGACCCGGGGTTAATCGAATTCGGTTCTAACCTGAGAGTTATTCTGGCAACTCCTACTACCTTGATTGCATTGCTAAGAGCAGTAGCTTATGGCTGGCAACAGGAGCAGGTTGCTCGCAATGCCGAGATTATCAGCGAGCTGGGGAGAACTCTTTATGATCGGATTCGGGTCATGACCGGACACTTTATTGATTTGCGCAAAGGTCTGGACCGAGCGGTAGACTCATACAACCGGGCAGTTGGTTCCCTGGAAGGGCGTGTTCTGGTAACCGCACGTAAATTCAAGGAATTGGGTGCTGCAACCGATAATGATATTGAAGCCTTAGAAGTAATCGACAGGTCAACCAGGTCAATTCAGACTGATGAATTGCTAACAGATTGCCAGAATATTCTTGACATAGACCCCCGGAAAAGTATATCCTAAAAAGTAAATAAATGGTCTATATGGTATTTGCATGTGCTCAAAGATGTTGGTACTATTTAACAGCAATTTAACCAAACCTAACACATATATTAATAAAGATCTGTTAGACTTATATTATCAAGTTACGAAAGGGGGAGTGACGATTGGATAAAAAATTAATAGATGAGATTCTAAACGATATTGGTCTTGAACACATCGAAGACGATAATGACCAGGAGAAAAAATGAAAAAAAGCCATTTAAGCAGACTTAAATGGCTTTTTCATTGATATCAGCTGCCCTAAACGATAACTATTCCTTGCCCTTCTTATTTTCCTTCAATAATTCCGAAACCGTTACCATAGTATATCCCTGGTCTTTCAGGTTCTTGATGACCTGAGGCAGGGCTTCGGTGGTTTGTTTACACGTATCACTGGCATGCATTAAAATTATAGCACCAGGGTGGACCCTTTTGCTGACCCTTTCAACAATCGTAGACACGCCTGGGTTCATCCAATCCAGACTATCCACTGACCACTGAATAGCCTCATAATTTACCTCGTGTATTCCTTCTATTACATGGTCGCTATAATCGCCGTTCGGGGTCCGAATCAGGCGAGCATTTACTCCTGCCACCTCTTTAATATTCTGGTGGGCCTTCATGACCTCATCTTTTACCTCAGCTTTACTTAAATTACTAAGATTAATATGGCGGTATCCGTGGCTGCCTATCTCATGCCCATTGTCTTTTATTTTTTTGACTACTTCGGGATACTGTTTGACCCAGGGACCGGAAAGAAAAAAGGTACAGCGGACATTATTCTTCTCCAATATTTCTATTACCGGCATGGGAGTCGTATTTCCCCAGCTTATGTCAAAGGTTAAAGCCACAATCTTCTTAGGGGTTTCCACCTCATAGACCGGCTTTAGTTTTTTATAGGCTTGGACATAAACTACACTGCCACTTAGGATGAATACAGTCAATATGGCTATTATAGCCAGCTTTACACGTCGTTCCAATAAGTAAAACCCAAAAAGCTTTGGAATAATAAAAATCACCTCCCGAATGTCTTTCTAACATTTTTATTTAAGAGGTACTTGCTTTATTCCTTATTTTCCATCCTAATAAGTTTACTCATAGTGACAAAACGGTATCCTTCCTGGCTTAACTTTTCAATCAAGGTGTCAACAGCATGAGCTGTTTGCAGACCGTTAGGACTGCCATCATGAAGAATGATTACTTGACCTGGTTTAATGTTTTCAATAATGTGCCGGGAAATACTATTAGCACTAATTCCCCTCCAATCCTTGACATCCTGGATATAGCTCCAATACGCAATTACAACTTTTTCTTTCTGGGTAATTTCTATCAGGGAATTAGACAGGTATCCACCGGGGGGACGGAAAAGGCGTGGCTTTTGTCCTGTGATCTGGTGTATAATCTCATTGGCTTTACGAATCTCGTATTGCAAGTATTCATCCTGGCGGTTTTTACCGCTAAAGTGTGTATAGCCATGATTGCCTATTTCATGGCCCTCCCGAGCGATTCTTTTCAGTATGGAAGGATACTTCTCCCCCTTTGTTCCAATAACGAAGAATGTGGCCTGAGCTTTATGCTTTTTTAAGACGTCTAGCAAAACGGGGGTATTATCAGGGTCGGGCCCGTCATCAAAGGTAAGTGCTACTACCTTCTGTGAAGTTTTTATTCCGGTTATCACCAGCTTCTGGGTTTTCCACTTAATCATATTGGGGTGGGCAGCCAGAGAATATGTGCCCAGGGAAATACCTAGAAAAAAAATGCCCACGAACAGTAAGTGAAAGCTCCTTTTTTTTATCAATAAAATCATGACCTGCCCCCCTAATACTTGTGCACAAAAAAGTAACTGCTTTACTCTTGTTTTAATATATTATTTTGTCGTTTATACTATGAGTCAGGGAATAATTCAGTCTGCTGAAAGGCCAATATTAAATGAATCTCTTGATTTCCAACAGCAATAGGTATATAATCATATACACGAAACGGGCCGTTAACTCAGAGGTAGAGTGCTTCCTTGACGCGGAAGAAGCCATAAGTTCGAATCTTATACGGCCCACCATTTATGCATTTTAAAAGCCCGATATATCGGGGTTTTTGGGAACTACAATAATAACTGGGCGGCCGGGTATGGTTCTCTAAGAATCTCTTAAATTCGGGTGTTGTATATAAGTAGCCAACATAGTGGCTAACAAATTGGCTAACAGAAAACACGGAGAGAGCAGAAGTATCTGCTCTTTTTTTTAGTAGTTAATAGTATATTATAAACCAATAAAATAGGTACAGACCTTTAGAAAATCATTAGTAAACCTGTATATTTATTTGAAATAAGGAAGATCAACATAGTAATTCATAGGTACCGTCTGATAATTTACCACTTAAAAAGGGATGGATAGTCCCATTCAAGGTTGTTGAAAATCACTAAAATTAGAAATAGAGCTCCAGGGATTCGGGGCTTAGTATTCATTTTGCCAGAACTGTGCAAGAAGCCCTTTCGTTATATGGAAACCGGAAATATGAATCGAACCAGCCTGTACCGGCAGTCCCCGGTACCTCAATTGCCACAAACTGATCTTGATGACATGTTTAGCGAGGTCTCTTAAACATTAAAGGCACCACTGTGACAGGTGGTGCCTTTGGACGCACAAAAAATGAATTGAATTAACAGCGATTTTATTTGTCCGGCGGATAAACGCTTTCCGGTTCTGGCCACTCGAATTCGGGCGCAATATTGTAGAATTCGGTAATAAGATTAAGATCATCTTCATTTCCCGCATATGTGTAAGTCATACCAAACCAGGTTCCTTCCTGTACTACCATTTTGCCTTTAGAACGCATAGTTTTCATTACTTCTTCGTAATTCTCAATATCAAATGCACAATGGTGCAAACCGGGCCCGTGCTCCTTTAAGAACTCAGCATATAATGTTTTATCATCCGTTGGCTGAATAAGCTCCCATTGGACGTTGCCAATATCACATACTGCCAGTCGCATGGCATAATCGGTTTTCTTTTCGCGGATTGACATATTACTTACAGTCGTAGAATCGAAAGTATAGTATTTCCAGGGACCGATCCCGTATTTGTCGGCATAGTTTTTGACCGCTTGGTCAAGATCTTTTACCACCATGCCAACCTGCAAAACATTAGTAAAAACAGGTTTTACTGTTTTAGGAGCCTCATAAATCTTCTCGGGTTCGGGCCATTCCCAGCCAGGTGAAACATTGTAGACTTCTGAGATTACATTAAGTTCGTCCTCGGTGCCCATGTACGTGTAAGTAAATCCGAGCCAGTTTCCCTCCTGTACTACCATCTTTCCCTTGGCTCTCATGATTTTCATGAATTCATCATAGTTTTCTATGCCAAAGGCGCAATGGTGTAATCCAGGCCCGTGTTTTTTAAGAAACTCGGCATATAGAGTTTTATCATCAGTTGGTTGAATAAGCTCCCATTGGACATTTCCAATATCACAAACTGCTAATCGCATGGCATAATCCGTTTTCTGTTCCCGGATCGACATATTACTAACCGTTCTTGAATCAAAAGTATAAAACTTCCAAGGACCAATGCCGTATCCGTCGGCATAATTTTTTACGGCTTCGTCAAGATCTTTTACCACCATACCAACCTGTAATACGTCAGTAAATATTGGTTTAGTAACTTTCTCCACTACGATTACCTCCTTGCGTTTAAATTGCTAAAAATACAACTGGGAACCTTACTACCTCCTTTCGTCATTTAACATTGCTGACTGAGGTCGAACCAGAGTGTTTATTGCATGATCAAAAAGGTTGTATATGTTTGTAAGCTGCAAATAGTATGCCAAAATCAGCACTTAAAGAGGGTGTTTTCTCAATAACCCCTTGACTTCTTAGGCTTAACTATCCTTTATATTTTGGGATTATTTCCACAAAGAGGCGAATATTCAACCATATGTATTAAAAGTGTCACTTAAATTAACATATAGTTTACATGCTATGACAACAGGTGTAACGAAGTTGTCCGATATATGTATCAAAGTGTTCTGACTATTTCGCCGATCATTTATTAAGTCTGCCTGTTTAAGCATACCTAATAATGAGAAATAGTTGGTAGCGAACATTTAAAGTTTAATATTTCCTATAAATGAAATACTGCTAACTTTAATTCCAACAATATGATTGTAAAAAAGTGCATATAAGCAACAAGTCCGTATCACTTTATGATAATACAGACTTGTTTTTAGTAATCTCGTTAATTAACCTTCATTTTTGAGTCAGCCTCTATATAATGGTACATGCTCTTTTTGATGGTTAGATATTTATCAAAGATGCTGCCGAAATACTGGGAGTGCCACGCTCACGGTTCTATCCTCGTAATCGTAAGAGTAACAGAACACCTAAACATAAGCAGAACTATGTATCTGATAAAGAACTATCTGCAGCAATCAAAATGGCCTGTAACCGCTACCCCCTATATGGCTATCGCCGTATTCGCGTTATACTCAGACGCGAATTTAACATAAATGTCAGTCAGAAGCGGGTTAACCGGGTTATGAATAAATTAGGTCTGAGCCAACAACGGTTGAAAAACCGACGTATAGTTCAGATGAAAGAGCGACCTAGTCAACCTACCAAGCCCAATCAAATTTGGGAGATGGACATGACAAAAACCTATCTTACTGGTTACGGTTGGCTTTATATTATGGCCATAATTGACCGCTATGATCGTTCTATCGTTGGCTATGAAATCAGCTCCCGAGCCAGAGCCGATGAGTGGTTAGCTGCCTTTGACAAAGCTGTTAAGAACCGTTTCCCTGAAGGGACCCGGGATCAAGGACTAATACTGCAAGTAGATAATGGCTGCCAGCCAACCAGCCGCAAATTTGTTAAGGAATTGTCCACTTGTGACGTAGCTCTTTTGTATTCGGCCTATGCTACACCAGAACATAATGCTCATATTGAACGCTTTTTCCGTACTCTCAAGGAAGAAGAACTCTACTATAACCTGTACGAGACCTATAGTGAAGCGATTACCTCTATAGAGGCTTATATAGATTTCTATAACAACAACCGTATTCATTCAGCTCTGGGATATGTAACCCCGGCTGAATATTACCAACAAAGTATTCTACAAAATGTTGCCTAACTGTGTTGACAATATGGGGGGCAGTACACCTGTACCTCAGGAAATATCCGAGGTACTATTATTTTGTTGATGAGCAAAAAATGGAACCAGGGAAATTTTACCGATAAGGTACAATAAGTTTCGCATATTTAAAAAGCATCCAAATAACAACTGACATGGGAGCAGCTTAATTAACGAGATTCCCCCTATGGTAATATCTAGGGGGATTTTTTATGACCAGCAGGATCTGAAAAATGTTCTACTTGCAATTCTTAAATATTGTTTTTATACTATATTTGAAAATGGCACTAATCCAATTGATTTACTAGGAAATGAAAATAGTATGAGCTTAAGATCTTTTATTTTTTCTATCTAAACTCTATTAATTTTATAGGAATAATAGTTACTTTTGTTTCGGAGGATACCTTATGGACCTACGGAAGGGGGGATTGAAAATCAACATACTACGAGAAAGAGGAATCGCTCTCTCCCAGTACCATTGAGAAAGGAAAGATTTATGTGTCAACAGAAAGCAAGACAAAATGTTAACACCGGCGGGCTGGAGCAATTTTTTACACAAAATATACTAACTAATTATTAGGGAGCATTCCTGTAAAGCTTAAGAAGGATCTTTGAAAAAAGAGACGCCAGTCTCTACAATGAAATTTGTGCTGAAAACACCCCAAAGTAGGCACAAATTCAAAGTCGAGGAGGCGTCCCTATA
>JBMNOY010000055.1:0-14536 GCA_050943315.1 Syntrophomonadaceae bacterium | reverse complement strand
GCCTGGATCATAACCTGGCGGGAAGAAGGAGCAACAATCAAGCGGGTATTTCTGGCCAGTTTTTTGCCTTTTAGTATAGCGGCCGCGATACGTAAATCTTCCATCCGCCCATTAGTACAGGTACCGATTACCCCCTGTTGAATGGGTATCCCGGCTACTTCACTGATAGGTGCTACATTATCCACTGTATGCGGTTTGGCTATTTGCGGCTCCAGGTTCGAAACATCATATTCTTTTACTTTTGCGTAAACAGCATCTGCATCAGCTGTAACCGGAGTAAAATCTTTATCACTGTGCTGCTTTACCCATTCTATAGTTTTGCTGTCAGCTTCCATCAGGCCGCATTTGGCTCCCATTTCAATAGCCATATTGCTTATAGTAAATCTTGCCTCAACTGATAAAGCGGAAATCGCTTCCCCAATATATTCTGCTGCCATATAAGTGGCACCGTCGGCAGTTACATCCCCGATTAAGTACAAAATAAGGTCCTTGGAAAAAACTCCGGGCGGAAGCTGACCGTTTACTATAAATTTAAATGTTTCGGGAACTTTAAACCATAACTTGCCTGAAGCTATACCTGCGGCCAGGTCAGTTGATCCGACTCCGGTGGAAAAAACATTTATGGCTCCGTAAGTACAGGTATGCGAATCGGCCCCGATAACTAGATCGCCAGGAACTACATGTCCCTGTTCCGGTACCAGTTGATGACAAACCCCATCACCAATATCATAAAAATTAATACCCTGCTCATCAGCAAAGTTCCTCATCTTTTGGTGAATAGCAGACACGCCCTGCAGAGGACTGGGAGCACTATGGTCTATCACCATGGCTACCCGCCGGGGATCAAATACTTTTTCAGCCTGCATTTCTCTAAAAGCATTAATAGCCAAACCGGATGTACCGTCCTGCCCCATTACGAAATCAAGATTGGCAACAACTATATCATTGGCTTTAACATCCTGACCACTTTTATTAGATAAGATTTTTTCAGCAATTGTCTTCCCCAAGATCTATCAATTCTCCCTTCACTGTTATAGATTAAACATAGACCTGCTCGTAGGCATATAATGCCTTTATTGAGAATTATTGATTTTAAAAACTTTCTATTTATTTTCTTTTATATACTGTTCAAACAGGTACACCAATTCCTTATCAAATAAAGAACGCTTCTTTTCGATTGATAAATCCCGGACCTTGACTAAAAGTTTGTCAGCCGCTGCTTTGTCCAATTCAATCCCGTATTCTTTTAAGAATTTGGACCTAATCGCTGCGGAGCCGGAATGCTTGCCTATAACAATTTGCCTTTCCAGGCCAACCTCTTCGGGCAGGAAAGCTTCGTAGGTAAGAGGGTTCTTGAGTACGCCGTCACCGTGAATACCTGATTCATGGGCAAAGATGTTAGAACCTACAATGGGCTTGCTTACCGGTAAAGGACGATTAGACGCCTTGGCTACGTATTCCGCCACTTCCCTGAACAGGGTCGTATCATAACCGACATTAGCCCCCATAAGATGTTTGACACCCATGATTACTTCCTGTAAACAGGCATTACCAGCTCTTTCCCCCAGCCCGTTTACCGTTACTCCCACATAACTGGCTCCGGCATAAATCCCTGCCAGGGCATTGGCCGTGGCCATACCAAAGTCATTGTGGGTATGCATTTCAATATCTAAACCTACAGCATCAATAAGGGTTCTGATATAACGGTAGGTTGTTAGCGGATTAAGGGTTCCCACGGTATCACAAAAACGCAGCCGGTTGGCCCCGGCATGTTTGGCTATTAGTGCAAATTCAGTTAGATATTCTATATCGGAGCGTGAAGCGTCTTCAGCATTTACTGATACATAAAGATTGTTATCCTTGGCAAATTTAACTGCATCGGACATCATCTTTAAAACGTTTTCTCTAGTAGTCTGCAGCTTATGCTCAATATGAATGTCAGAAGTGGAAAGGGATATGGCGACTGCATCAACTCCACATTCCAATGACTGTTTTATATCAGAAATAACCGCCCGGTTCCAGGCCATTATACTGGCTTTTAAGCCCAGTCCAACTATCTGCTTGATGCACTCTTTTTCAAAGCCACCCATTACCGGGATACCGGCCTCTATCTGATCTACTCCGATTTTATCCAGGTACTGGGCAATCTTTATTTTTTCCTCATTAGCAAATACTACTCCTGCAGTTTGTTCCCCATCCCTTAAAGTAGTGTCAACAACTTTAATCTGGGCATCCGGTTCCAGGAACCAGTCTCTTTTATTAAAACTCTCCCACATCATAATTCTATAACTCCCTCCCTAATCTTTCTTTAAGTAATTTGTTCACCACCGCCGGATTAGCCTGACCCTTTGTGGCCTTCATAACCTGACCGACAAAAAAGCCAAATGCCTTTTCTTTCCCATTTTTGTAGTCTTCAACGACCTTGGGATTATCCGCTATTATTTTATCCAGCAAAGGAATTAACGTTCCTTCATCAGATAATTGCACCAGTCCTTTTTCCTTTATAATAACCTCCGGCTTTTGTCCGCTGGTGAACATCTCCTCAAAAACTGTCTTGGCTATCTTGCCGCTAATAGTTCCATCATCGATTAATCTCAGCAGTTTAACCAGGTCACCAGGTTTAACCCGGCATTGACTTATTTCTATATTATTTTGCTTAAGCAGCCGGTTAAGTTCCCCCATCATCCAGTTCGATATTACTTTTGCATCGCTATATTCATTTACACAATCATCAAAGAATTTCAGGTAGTCAGGAGTAAGAGTCAATATAGCAGCATCATAGGCCGGCAAGCCATATTTCTGCGTAAGCCGGGCCTGAGCTTCATCAGGCATCTCCGGCAGAGTCTTTCTGATTTCCTCAATCCATTCCGGACTAATTTTCAGGGGCGCCAAATCCGGTTCCGGGAAGTAACGATAATCATGAGCTTCCTCTTTGGAGCGCATTGATCTGGTCACTTGCTTGTCATCATCCCAGGTCCTGGTTTCTTGTATAATCTCTTCACCATCTTCCAGCGCTTCTATCTGCCGGGCAGCCTCATACTCGATAGCCCTTTCCAGGGCCCGGAAAGAATTTAAGTTTTTAATTTCGGTCCTGGTGCCGAACTCTTTCTGGCCTATGGGCCTTACCGAGACATTGGCATCACATCTTAAGGAGCCCTCCTGCATTTTGCAGTCGGAAACCCCGGCAAACAACAGAATCGAGCGCAATTTCTCCATATAAGCCCGGGCTTCAGCGGCACTGCGCATATCCGGTTCAGATACTATTTCCAGTAATGGTACCCCGGAGCGGTTTAGGTCCACAAGCGAAAACGGGGTCGTGGTAATATCTCCCTGATGGACCAATTTACCGGCATCCTCCTCCATATGAGCTCTGGTAATTCCTATTTTTTTCTTCTTTCCGTCTATATCAATTTCTAGATGTCCGTTTTTACATATGGGCATATCGTATTGTGATATCTGGTAAGCCTTGGGTAAGTCAGGATAAAAGTAATTTTTCCGGTCAAATTTGCAGACCTCAGCTATTTCGCAATCCAAAGCTAAGCCGGTCATTATGGCCAATTCCACGACCTTTTTGTTAAGAACGGGCAACATACCCGGAAAACCAGAACAAACCGGACACACCTGAGTATTCGGTTCAGCACCAAATGCGGTTGAACAGGAGCAAAAAATTTTAGTGGCTGTTTTAAGTTCGGCATGTACCTCCAGGCCAATAACTACTTCATAGTCATTATCCAACTATTTCACCCCCAGTTCCGGTTTTTTAGTATGAAAATCAGTGTTTTGTTCGAAGGCATAAGCAGCTTTGAGAAGCGTTCCTTCATCAAATGCCTTGCCGATCAGCTGCATGCCTATCGGTAACCCGTCGGCAAACCCGCAGGGAATAGATAAGCCGGGCAAACCAGCCATATTTACCGGTACAGTTAAAATATCGTTCATATATAGTGTTAATGGGTTACCCGTCTGCTCACCCAGCTTAAATGCTGTAGTCGGTGTGGTAGGTGATACGATAATATCAAAATCGGCAAAGACTTTGGCAAAATCATTATATATTAAGCGTCTGACTTTTAAAGCCTTTAAGTAATAGGCATCATAGTATCCGGAACTTAATGCATAAGTACCCACCATTATCCTTCTTTTTACCTCATCTCCAAAGCCGGTAGCCCGGGACCTAGAAAACATATCTATTACGTTTTCGGCCGAAGTATCCCGGTAGCCGTATCTTACCCCGTCATAACGGGCCAGATTGGCACTGGCTTCAGCCGGAGCTACCAGGTAGTATGCCGGTAAGGCATATTCGCTGTGCGGTAATGATACTTCCTCTACTATTGCCCCCATCTGTTCATATAACTGCAAGGCCTTTTTCACTGCTGCCTGGATTTGTTCATCTATGCCGGGTGCGAAATATTCTTTAGGATAGCCTATCTTAAGCCCTTTAATATTCTGGTTAAGAAATGAAGTGTAATCAGGTACTTCTACGTTTACACTGGTGGAATCAAGTTTGTCATGTCCGGCAATGATATTCATAACCAGAGCACAATCTTCAACATCCTTGGTGAACGTGCCTACCTGGTCCAATGAGGAGGCAAAAGCGATTACCCCCCACCGGGAGACTCTTCCATAAGTTGGTTTTAACCCTACTACTCCGCAGAAGGAGGCGGGTTGCCGAATCGACCCCCCGGTATCAGTTCCCAGGGAAAAAGGCACCTCATCCGCGGCTACGGCAGCGGCTGAACCCCCGGAAGAACCGCCCGGAACCCGGGAAATATCCCAGGGATTGCGCGTGGCAAAAAATGCCGAGTGTTCTGTTGATGACCCCATAGCAAACTCGTCCATATTTAATTTTCCCACCAGGATACCCTGTTTGGCTAAAAGCCTTTGCACTACGGTAGCATCATAAGTGGGAACAAAGTTCTCCAGTATCCGGGAAGAACAGGTGGTTCTAATACCCCGGGTGCAAAATATATCTTTAAGCCCGAACGGTATTCCCGCCATATCCTGGTAATCGCTTTTTTTATCCTGTTCTCTGGCTGTGGTTAGAGCGGCTTCTTCAGTAAGAGTTAGAAATGCTTTAACTTCCGGGTCAACATCCTTGATCCTGGTCAGAATTGAAGCAACAATTTCTTCTGCAGATACTTCTTTCCGGGCCAGCAAATCTTTCAACTCATGTAAGGTAAGTTTATGTAACATTCACACTGGCCCCCTTATACTATTTTAGGAACTTTATACTGATTGTCTTCTAAAAGCGGTGCATTAGATAAGATTTCTTCCCGGGAATATTCTTGCGCCGGAACATCCTCCCGAAAAACATTGTAAACCGGCAGAATATGTGCCAGTGGTTCAATTCCATCGGTATTAAGTTCATTGAGTTTCTCGGCATATTCCAAAATAGAACTTAATTGCCGGGCAAAAACTTCTTTCTCACTGTCATCTAAAGAAAGTCGGGCCAGTAAAGCAACATGTTCTACTTCTTTAATAGTAAGAGCCATACCTTAACCTCCTTAGGCCTGAAAACATTTATGTTCAATATTATACCAAAAAGAAATACTTTTCACTAATGTTTTGGGGTTTACAACACTCTAGCCCTTTATTCACATCTATAACCGATTTCTTCTATAGCATCTTTTATTGTTTCCAGGCTAACTAACTTTTCATTATATACTAATACAGCATTGCCCTGTGTTAAATCTACTTTCACACTGGACACCCCGTCAATTGCCTTTACAGTATTCTCCACTGCCGCCTGGCAGTGCCGGCAGCTCATGCCGATAATGCTTATTACTTGCTTATTCAATTTGAAACCTCCCTAATATATAGTACCGGTTATCCGGGGAAAAGTTCGCAAAGTGCCATCAGTATCGGTACCAGAAGTATCCCCGGCAGAAGATTGGCTATTCTTATACGTGTGATCCCCATGATATTTAATCCTAAACCGGCAATTAAAATTCCCCCCAGTGCGGTAATATTATTTAACATGGGGTCAGTTAGTAAGGGTTTTAAAACCCCGGCTCCCAGGCTTATGGTTCCCTGATAGATAAATACCGGTATAGCTGAAAAGAGAACCCCTACTCCCATACTGGCAGCAAAAAGAGCGGAAAAAATGGCATCCAGTATTGACTTTACCACCAGTATCTGATAATTGCCGGTTAAACCGTTTTCGAGCGCTCCCACTACGGCCATAGCTCCAATACAGAATAAAAGCGTAGCAGACACAAAACCTTTAACAAAATGGCTGTCTCCATTGCCAAACTTTTTTTCTATTTTTATGCCTAACCGTTCCAATCTGGTTTCCCATTGCCGCCATTCTCCTATGATGGCTCCGATAGTGAGACTTAACACCACCACTGTCATACTATCGGCTTTGAACCCGTACTGAATACCTATTACGATAATTAGTAATCCCAGTCCATCCTGCATGGTCCGGTTCATATTTTCCGAAATGCCCTTACGCAGGCATAACCCGAAAAATCCTGCTGCCACAATAGCCAAAGCATTTAAAATTGTCCCCGTCACATTTACATCTCCGATCCTTATTTACAAATACGATTATAACCTGCCGCTATTTAATTGCACATACTTTTACTATATGAGGCTTAAGCCATTAAGAGAGTTTTATGAAAGGAAAATGTGATTACGGAAGCTTTTAAAGAAAGGTTTTATTCTAACGAGACTAAAAAAGCCGCCCATTTTATTTTTCGAAAAACACCCCACAGGTCCCGGGCCCGACATGGGAACCAATAACCGGACCAATCTCTCCAATAATTATCTCCTTACTGCCCCACCGGTGAAATATTTCGTCTTTAAGATATTGGGCATCGTGAGGTGAAGCAGCATGGCAAATTCCTACAGTTTGGGCCGACAACTCTTTTCCTATCCTGTCCATAATATCAAGTAATTTCTTCATGGCTCCTTTGTGTCCCCGGGCCTTGTCATAGGCTTTAATAAAGCCATCATCATCCACATGTAAAATTGGTTTAACATCGATAATATCTGCTACCAGGCCTTTGGTTTTCGACAGTCTGCCACCTCTAACCAGATATTCCAGATTAGCAACGGTAAAAACGCACTGTATGCGCTTCTGCATATCATTAATGCGATTCATTATATCTGTTAAAGATGCTCCTTCTGCTGCCATTTGGGCAGCTTTTAAGACGATTAAACCCTGCCCAGTAGAAGCCTTCCTGGTATCAACCACATGGAGACGGGGATTATCAAGCATACTCGCAGCTATTTGAGCACCTTGCAGGGTTCCGGAAAGAGCTGATGACATGTGCAAGGCGATTACCTCGGAGCCATCTTCCAATGACTGGGAATATATATTGATAAAATTATCCACCGAAGGCTGGCTAGTTTTAGGAAGCTCCGGGGATGTGGCCATCATTTTATAAAACTCATCATTGCTTATCCCACCGTACTCATACTGTCGGTTGCCAAACCTGACCGGCAGGCAAGCCAACTGGATATTGTATTTGTGTAACAGTTGGTCAGGAAGATCGCAACAATTATCGGATACAATTTTAATTCCCAACGGGACCACTCCTTTGTCTCTATTTTACAATTTGCTATATAATGCTAAATTCCTTGCTAAATCTGCGGGGGTGAGGCATTTTTCCGCGGACGACTGGCTGTTTTAGTCCATACTGCCAACTTAAAGCAGAGGTAGGGTCAATCAACATGGAAGTAATCGGCAGCCATAAATGGAATTCTCATCGCTCATATCCCCGCCAGGTAAAGCTATAAAATGCACTATCACTGGCATAAAAAAACTACGGGCGTGCCTGCTGTGAATCCTCGCCCGTTTCTATTCAATCAGCTGTAAAAACTTTTCTTCCGGTAAAATTTTGATTCCCAGTTGCACTGCTTTGTCGTATTTGCTGCCTGGATTCTCTCCTACCACAACGTAATCAGTTTTCTTACTGACACTGCTGGTTACCTTTCCTCCTAATGCCTCAACTGCCTGGGCGGCCTCCTGCCTGGTCATGCTCTTTAAAGTACCGGTTAAAACAAATGTCTTGTCCTGTAGAGGTCCCTGGCTTATCCGGGACTCTTTTTCCGTGGTATTTACACCGGCTGCCTTTAGTCTATCTATAGTCTCTATATTACGTGGTTCAGCAAAGAAACTAACAATACTGGCAGCCATTATGCCTCCTATTTCAGGTATCGTAACCAGCTCACTGGCAGTAATACTCTGGAAAGCATCGATATTTTTTATATAACTGGTAAGGATGCGGGCGCTCTTGGCCCCGATATGTCTTATGCCAAGTGCTGTAACCAGGCGATAAAGGGGCCGGGTTTTACTTTCTTCAATAGCCCTAATTAAATTAGCTGAAGACTTTTTACCCATCCTATCCAGGCCGGCTATTTGTTCTTCTGTCAGGTTGTAAATATCGGCTATATTTTTTACCATTCCTCGGGCAACCAGCTGTTCTATAACCGCAGGCCCCATACCATCAATATCCATAGCCTCACGGGAGGCAAAAAATATTAAACTTTCTCTTAAGCGGGCCGGACAGTTAATATTTTCGCAGCGATAGGCAACCTCTTCTGGTCCCCTAACCGCATGACTTCCGCAGGCAGGGCAATTGACCGGCGGTAAAATCTCCTGCTCGCCACCGGTCCTTTTTTCCACAATTGGTTTAATTATCTCCGGAATAATATCTCCAGCTTTGTGGACCAGTACTATATCCCCCACCCGGATGTCCTTGTCCTTTACCAGGTCAAAATTGTGCAAACTGGCTCTACTGACAGTGGTTCCAGCCAACAACACCGGTTCCATCATCGCCGTGGGAGCAATGATTCCGGTACGACCCACGTTTAGTTGTATGGACAGCAAGCGGGTTTCTTTCTCTTCCGCCGGAAATTTATAGGCTATTGCCCAGCGCGGGCTTTTCGCCGTCTCACCCAGAGCCGGCCTGAACTCAAAGTTATTGAGTTTTACTACTACCCCATCAATCTCATACGGTAGTTGATGCCTTTTCTCCTGATACTCCTGGCAAAAAGCAAAAACTTCATCCACAGTCTGGCAAAGCCGGCTCTCCGGGTTTACCGGTAATCCCTGTTGGCGGAGAAATTCCAGGGCTTTATCCTGGCTATCTATCGTTATTCCCTCAATAAACAAAATGTCATAGATAAACCCGGCCAGCGCCCGCTGCGAAGTAATAACCGGGTCTAATTGCCGCAGTGATCCCGCAGCCGCATTACGGGGATTGGCGAATAGTTTTTCTTCTTTTTCTTCCCTTTCCTGGTTAAGCCGCACAAATTCCCTTTTGGGCATGTAGATTTCCCCGCGCACCTCCAGGCGGGAAACAGGTTGGCGCAATCTCAAGGGAATATTTTTGATGGTCCTCACATTCAAGGTTACATCTTCACCCACCTGACCATTCCCCCGGGTGGCTGCATTTAGCAGAACACCGTTTTCATAAACCAGGGCAACGGACACCCCATCTATTTTTAGTTCGGTCATATAACTTGATTCACCCGCTACCTTGTTTACGCGGCGCTCAAAATCCTTTAAATCCTGGAAGGAAAAGGCATTATCCAAACTCAGCAATGGCTTGCGATGCTGTACCGGCTTAAAGCTTTGCAAAGGTATACCCCCTACCCGTTGAGTAGGGGAATCAGGAACAACCAATTCCGGATGGAGAGCCTCTAATTCTGCCAGTTCTTTCATCAACCGGTCGAATTCGGCATCACTCACCGTTGGTTGATCAAGTACATAATACTGGTATTCATGCTGGCGAATTGCTTCCCGCAATTCATCAATTTGATCCTTAACATCTTTCATGCGCACGACACCCCTTATGCAATCCCTTATCCACTAATTTTCTCCAGAGGAGCTATATCTAAACGCAGCATTCTTACCCCGGCCCGTTCAAAATCAACAATTGCAATACCATCTTCGGTTAACCTGGTTATATTCCCCATCCCAAATTTGCGGTGTATAACCTTGTCACCCTCCTCCAATTTCTGTGCCACCTGCTTTTTTTCATGAGGTGAATCCAGTAGTTCCTCAGGAATCTCCTTGAGAAAACGGGAGGGGGGATTGTTCCTTTCATACCCATAGAGAAGCCGGGAAACAGCATTGGTAAGATACAGCCTCTCCTGCGCCCGGGTTATGCCCACATAACACAATCTTCTCTCTTCCTGCAATTCCTCTACCGACTCGGTTCGGTAAGAGGGAAATACCCCTTCTTCCATTCCGGTCATAAACACTACCGGGAATTCCAGGCCTTTAGCGCCATGATAAGTCATAAGATAAACCGCATCGGTATGATCCATATTGTCGGTATCCTGGGTCAAGGCTATCTGAGCGAGGAAATCTTCCAGACCGGCACCGCCCTCTTTTTCAAACTCTATCGCCAGTGATTTTAGTTCTTGTATATTTTCGATACGGTTCTGAGCATCAGCCACCTCAGATTTTTTGAGCTCATTTATGTAACCGCTCATATCTATAACGACATCAATAATGTCTCTTAATGATGCACCTGATTCCGACAGGGAGCCGAAGTATTTTATCATCCCATAAAACTGTTGCAGAGAATCACTCATTTTGTGACTTATCCCGGGAATACTATCAGCATCAACTAATGCCTCCAACACCGGTAGGCCTTGATCATGGGCGTAGTTTTCAACTTTCTCAATGGTCTTCTCCCCTATGCCGCGGCGGGGAACGTTTATAACCCGGCGAAAGCTTAACCCGTCATTGTTATTGCAGGCCAAACGCAGGTAGGCCACGATATCTTTAATTTCCTTGCGGTCATAAAAGCGATGGGCGCCAACTATTGTATAAGGGATAAATTTGTTAACCAGGGCATCTTCCAAAATTCGGGACTGGGCATGAGTGCGGTAGAAAATAGCATGCTCACTGTATTTTCTGCCTTCACGATCTACCAGGTCACTGATAGTATCAGCAATAAACCGGGCTTCTTGGTAGCTGTCTCCGGCACAGAAGTAAATAATCGGATCTCCATCCTGGTTATCGGTACGAAGTTCCTTTTCTTCCCGGTCCAGATTATTCACAATAACCGCATTGGCAGCCGCCAGGATGCATTTGGTGGAGCGGTAATTCATCTCCAGTTTAATCACTTTACTTTCCGGATAGTCGTTTAAAAACCGGCGGATATTATATGGTTCAGCCCCGCGCCAGCTATAAATTGATTGGTCCGGGTCACCGACTACAAATAGATTGCGATGACTCTGGGCTAAAAGGTTGGCCCACACATACTGGGCATAATTGGTGTCCTGATATTCATCGATCAGTATATAGCGGAACCATCTCTGGTACTTTTCCAATATATCCGGGCATTGCCGAAAAAGTTTAATACACAAAACAATTAGATCTTCAAAATCGAGAGCATTTAATTCTTTTAGCCGGGAGTGGTAGATTTTGTATATACGTAAATATTTCTCACGCATATAAAAGGAAAGCTTAAGTCTACTAAAAAAAGTTTCCGGATCAACCAGGCTATTTTTGGCCTGTTTAATTTTATACAGCAGTTCCTCGGGTTTAGTTTCAAAATCATTTTCCTCTTTTAGTATCTGCTTTACTATCGATTTGCTTTCTGTTTCGTCGGCAATGGAAAAGTTGCTGCGATACCCCAAGTGTTCTATATCCATCCTTAGAATTTTGTAACAGGCAGCATGAAAGGTTTGTATCCACTGTCCGGTATAGTTAGGAATCATTTCCGCCACCCGGTTTCTCATCTCCTGTGCAGCCTTGTTAGTAAACGTAATTGCTAAAATAGAGCCAGGTGCTACACCACTGTTGATCAGGTGTGTGATCCGGCGGGTAAGAACCCTGGTCTTGCCGCTGCCGGCACCGGCCATTACCATACAAGGCCCGTTCACATGCAAAACTGCCTCCCGTTGTTGCGGATTAAGATCCTCAAAAATTCCTGTCATGTATTGTGTCCCCTTTGTCCAAACTTATATAGGTTTAATAATATCATATTGCCCTGCCGGGTGCCTAAGCTTGATTTCCATGAGCGGCCATATCCTGTCCCTGAAGCAAAGGATTAATTAACCATTGGTGTAGGAATCAGGTCCTCCCATACATTAGGTCTTGATGCATCCCGTAATTAAATAACCTGGTCTATTCCTTATTAAGAACGGACATGTTAACATATCCTTAATTATTTCATTATGCTAAAGAAAGGAATGTAAGAATTGAAGGTCGAGATTCAGGACCTACACGGAATTACACTGGCCGAAGCTTTGCAAAAGGCTAACCAGAGCCTTAGCTGGTGCCTGCAAAATGGAGTAGATGTTCTGGTTTTCAACCATGGCAAAGGGCACCACAGCAGCCGGGGTTTTTCGGTTATTAAAAAAGAAATCCGAAAAATGTTGAAGGAAGAAGCCCGGCTGAAGGAATCCGGCTACAAAGTAATTTACGGAGAGTCTGATCTGCCGGTTGCTCTCACTTTTAACGAAGGTAACACATTGGTTGTCGCTAAAGGACGTGAAAAAGAATATATCGGTGGTGCAGCTCAGCAGAAAAGGCACGAAGAAATATATTCAGATGAGTCCAGAAAAAAAAGAAAGCTTCAGAAACAAAAACGGGCGCAAAAACGCCCTTAACATAAATCAATCATCTCGGTTCACACCTGTTTTTTGTTTGCTCTTATCCCTTTTTGGCCCGGAAGTCTTATTACCATCTTTTTCCTTCTTACCTTTTCTATCATTGGCAGAATTATTAGAGTTATTCTGCCGAACCTGGTTTTTGCCTGCCTGGTACTGATGCAGATTGGGAGAATTATTAGAGTTTTTCTGCCAGGAGTGTTTCCCTTTATTATCGTGGTTTTTCTCCTGGTTGATATCGGGTTTATGAATTAACTGCGGCTGCTTCTGGTAATCTTTATTTTGCTTTAATGCTGCCGGCTGACTATTGTTTTTAGGCTTGTAGGATTCTTTTTGGGCACCGGCACTGCCTTTATTATTAGACCTGAAAGCCGGCCCGGTTTTTCCGTTCTTTTTGTGCAGGTTAGACCCCGCTTCATTCTGTTTCGTTTTTTGATGGTTGATTGTATCTGGTATTTTCTGTATCTTTTCGTTCACTCGCTGTTTAATTTTATTATCTTCAGTTATAACCGTTACCTGACTGCTGGGATTGTACAGCTTGTTTTGGGCTAATATTTTTACTGCATTTTCTACGGATTTACCCTTCAGGTTAATGTTGTGTAATACATTTTTACTATTGTTGTCCAGCCCCTTGACCGATACTACGCGATCCCACCGGTTCAATCCTAATTCGACACCAGAGGAAACCCGGGCATAAGCGGTTACGGAAAGAAAATCAATACCTCCTGCTACTACCAAAAGCAATACAGCAGCAGCACAGGCATATTTCCATATAAATCCCGATGGCTCCTGCCATATTTCACCGACCTGGATAGGTCCATTAATTTTTACTTTTTTATATTCCCCCTGGTTGGTCAATATGGTAGCGCGATTACCTGTTGTTTCGAGTACAATTCCTTTTGCCCTGCTCACTTGATTATCCTCCTTTGTGCCTCAGGAAAAATAAAAGGTTGTAAATACGCAAATTCATAGTTGAGAATAATAACTCCTGCAATTATATATTTGCGGTACCGGTCCAGAACTTTGTGATCAATCTTAAAACGCTCGCGCAGGATTTTAGCCGGCAGCATTTTCTTTTCCAGTAAATACTCTCTCAGTTCATCTTCCTCATTGATTAAACAAGCAATCCTTTTTGACTTTTCTCTTGTTCGTGGCTGCCTTGGTGAAACAGCAACCAGATCCTCAAAGCTGATCTGAAAATCACTCAATACCTTTTTGAATTTCTCTATCTCCTGTTGTCTGGCCAGATCATCTATGATGGTAGTAAAAAAATCATCATCCACAATATCGGGAAAAGAGCCTTCATTGCCCTCCAGATTAGAGAGCGGTATGTTATTACTACGGCTTTCCTTACGTTTATAATCAATAATTCTATTTCTAATTACAGTGCCTAAGAACGAGTAAAATGAACCTCTCTCTGGATTGTACTTTTCGAACGCTTCCACAATTGATATTTGAGCTATACTGGCTTCATCATCCTGAACGGTTATGTACCGGTTACAGGTCTTTGAAGCTACCCGCAGGCAAAAGGTTAGCAGGTCAGGGTATATTTCCTCGATAACCCCTTTATCACCAGCCTGGTATTTCCTCCAGGCCTCGATTATTCGGCTTTCAGACAATATCTGTTTGGAAGAAGACATACAATTCTCCGGTTGTTATATCAGGTTACCGTTTTACGGTACCCCATCTCATATCGCCTCGATAGTTATTAATACCATGATAAGTCAAATTACTGTTCATAAACCAATACAAATATTAATTCGAAAGTTATCCCTTTATTTCCGGGGACAAACAACAAAAAAATAAGTGAACCAGGTTCCTGATGTTCACTTAGTACAGAAAAAAATAAATCCTGGCAACGACTTACTCTCCCACAGCATTACCTGTAGTACCATCAGCGCTGGAGGGCTTAACTGCCGTGTTCGGGATGGGAACGGGTGTGACCCCTCCGCTATTGTCACCA
>JBMNOY010000054.1:0-15054 GCA_050943315.1 Syntrophomonadaceae bacterium | reverse complement strand
CTACGTCAATGCGCCAATGGCCGCGACGTTGTATTTTGGTGAATTCTTGGGGTTTTTTTAGAATCAGCAGCGGTATTTTATTCCATTTGCGTGCAGTTATGGGTGAAGAAAATACATAAGTACTATCATTATAATTAAACCTTACCCTGGCCATCTGTCCTACCCGCATAGGCACAATGGCGCCACGGTACATAGGAACGGAAACATGTATAAAACCATCTTCCACTTCTTCAATCCGGCTGGGTAAATACATAATATCCTGAAGCTCTTCTACTTCTATTTCAATCAATTGGTTTACTTTTAAGTCATCAGCTTTCATTGTTCCCTCCATTAATGTCTGTTACGATTAAAAGCGGAAAACTTTTTGAAGAAGGTTTTAATTCCTCCTGGTCTTGTATTTATAACGTAATCCGGCTCACCTTGATCAAAACCTCTGACTAAATTTCCAGAAATCCGGTTGATATCCCGGGCAGCCATACTTTTGGGAAATATTTTAATAAAGGCTTGCTGTCTTCTTATGCCTTCATCTACCAAAGGTTCATTAGCTATGTAACCCAGAATTTTTATTTCCAGGTTAAGAAACTTTTTGATCACAATACGCAATTTTTCACCTACCAGTACACCTTCAGTATCGCTTGCAACTTTGTTTACCACCAGATAGAGATTCCCGTTAAAATCATTGCGGGATGCAATTTTAACAATTCTGTAGGCATCAGTAAGCGAGGTAGGTTCGGGAGTAGTAATGACAATGACATCATTGGAAGCCAGCACGAAGCTGATTACACTGTCTGAAACCCCGGCTCCGGTGTCTATTATCATATAATCATATTCCCCGTCCAGTTTTCCCAGCTCGGTTAGTATTCTACGCAATTGACCTTCTTTAAGATTGGCTAGTTCACTTATTCCCGCTCCCCCGGGAATTATGTTTAACCCGTCAGGTCCGGAAATAATAATATCCCTTAAACTTTTCCGGTCCAGTATGAGGTGATATAAGTTGTACTCAGGTACCAGGCCCAGCATAATATCGATATTGGCCATTCCCAGGTCAGCATCCATTAAAACCACCTTTTTCCCCATAGAGCAAATACTTAAGGCTATGTTTAGAGCCAGGGTACTCTTGCCGACTCCCCCTTTACCACTGGTTACTACAACCACCCGGGTACGTTTTTGTTGGTGATTAATACTGGTGTCAACCTGTTGGGGCACTTTCAAGACTTTTTCACGCAGCTTTTCTGCCTGGTCTCTCATAAGGTGTCATCCTTTCCTATAAGCAACCGGGCAAAGCCTAACGGCTCTGGTACTTCAATGTCGTCGGGAACATTTTGTCCGGTAGAGAAATAAGCTACAGGTAATTTAATTTCGTATATAGTGTTTAAGATCTGGCCGTAGGTATCAGTCTCATCAAGTTTAGTAAAAATCAGTTTATCGATTTTTATAATGCTAAACCGTTCAAAGATGCTGATCAGGTTACTGCTACTGGCAGTGACACTCATCACCAGAATGGTTTCATCAGGCCTGGCAAAATTTATAAACTGGTTGAGTTCTTCTAGTTGATCCTCGTTAAAAGGGCTGCGTCCAGCTGTATCGATAAAAATTACATCCTTTTCCTTAAATTCCTCGATAGCTTCAACAAGATCATTAGGTGTAAAAATGACTCTAATGGGAACACCGATTATTTCGGCGAAGGTTTTTAATTGTTCGGCAGCAGATATACGATAAGTATCCAGGGTTATCAGCGCTACCTCCTTACCTTCCAATAATGTCAGATTAGCGGCTAATTTGGCAATAGTGGTGGTTTTACCCACCCCGGTAGGACCTATCATCGCTACTACTTTGCCTTTTTTTTCCGTTTCCCTATAAATAGGCTGGATATCAGTTATAAATTCCTGCAGGGTATGCAGGCAAACCTCCCTGACCCAATTCTTATCCACATTTTTATTAGCCGGTAACCTCGATTCAACACTGCTCGTAATTTTCAAAGCCAGTTCCTGGTTGACCTTATTGCTCAAAAGAAGATTATAAAATGGCTCGACTTGCTCAGAGATACCCTTCATGGACTCGACTTCAAACATCTTATTTCTAATATCCGCCATTATATCTTTCATTTTCTGGATTTCCTGTACGACTTCCGGCTCCTTAAGAGCCCCCTGGGCACTGGCCGCTTCTAAAAACGCTACATTAGTTATTTTTTTAGCCGGAGCTGTAACCGGCTGAGGTCGACTGGGTGATGTATGGTTTCTAAACCTGTCTGTATCAACCTGTAAGGTATCATCCATAGCTACGGTAATTTCCACTTGAGGTCGGGAGAATAAGCCTAATATTCCACGTTTTCTGACATGCCGGGTATGCAAAATTATGGCATCCTGACCCATTTCCTTTTTGGCTCGCATAATTGCTTCTTGAAAATCAGTGGCTAGGTATTTTTTAATTCTCACTAGAAACCATCCCCATAACCTCCACATTAACGTCTGGTTCAATCTCATTATAAGACAACACTATTAGATCAGGTATAAAGCGATCCAGCAAACGTTTAAAATATATCCTTAGTACCGGTGCACAGAGAACTATCGTACTGAGCCCCTGACGCATAAGGTTTTCATGCTGGGCTATCAGTTTATCTATCATACCCTGCGCAATACTGGGATCAACCGCCAGGTAAGAACCAAAATCACTCTGCCTAACAGAGTCCCGTAATTTCTCTTCCAGAGCCGGGTCCAGGGTCAATACCTGCAAATGGTTGTTTTTCCCAGCGTACTGCCGGCTAATACTTCGTTTCAGAGCTTGCCGTACATATTCAGTCAATACATCACTATCCTTGGTTAATTTAGCGTAATCAGCCAGGGTCTCCAAAATGGTTACCATATCCCGGATAGATACCTGTTCCTTCAGTAAATTGCTGAGTACCTTCTGGATATCTCCGACAGTCATGAGGTCTGGAATAAGCTCCTCCACAACTGCGGAATGCTGTTCTTTTACATAGTCAAGGATATTTTGAATTTCCTGTCTGCCCAGCAACTCAAAGGCATGCGATTTTATTACCGCGGTTAAATGAGTAGCCAGTACAGAAGGAGGATCAACCACTGTATAACCCTTAACTTCGGCTTCATCCTTTTGAGCCGTATCTATCCACCGCGCCGGCAGATTAAACGCCGGCTCGGTGGTATCCAAACCGGGTAACTCAGAATCATTGTCGATATCCGGGCCTATTGCCAGCAGACTGTCCAACATGAGTTCTCCATTTGCTATTTCCATCCCTTTTATCTTAATAACATAGGAATTGGGCTTAAGCTGCATGTTATCACGGATGCGGATAGGAGGTACTATAAAGCCCAGTTCCACAGCACATTGTCTTCTGATCATAACAATTCTATCCAGCAAATCTCCACCCTGTTCC
Organism: Syntrophomonadaceae bacterium; assembly: GCA_050943315.1. Lineage (GTDB taxonomy): Bacteria > Bacillota > Syntrophomonadia > Syntrophomonadales > Syntrophomonadaceae > JBDKUD01. The sequence goes on along the minus strand of JBMNOY010000054.1, from coordinate 11,660 downwards.
GAGTCCACTAAAGGAATGAGTCCATACCCTAATTCCATCTCCATTTTTTCTACCTGCAGAAGTTCAACAACATTTTCCGGCTTTTTAATCTCTTCAGCTTCCTGAATATCCTCTAATTCGGGCTCCGGGCCAGTTTCAGTAGTAGAACCTCTAAAGATAAAATACAGCAAGGCAAAAAATACCGCCAGGGAATACATTGGTATCCTGGGTAATCCAATACTACCTAAGACTACCAGGACCACAGCCGCTATTGCTAATGCTCTGGGGGTTGATAACAATTGAGAAGTAACTTCTTTGCCCAAACTGAATTTCGATGCGCTTCGAGTCACCACTATACCGGTGCCGGTGGAAATTAACAGGGCCGGAATCTGAGTCACCAGGCCATCACCAACGGTGAGAATCGTATATATTTGGGTAGCCTCAGCAAAAGGCAGTCCTCTCTGGACCATACCAATTATTAACCCGCCGATAATATTGATGATTATTATAATAATTCCGGCTATGGCATCACCTTTGACAAATTTGCTGGCCCCATCCATGGCACCGTAGAAATCCGCACCCCGCTGGATTTTGTCCCTGCGTTCCCGGGCTTGTTCTTCATTAATCAGGCCGGCGTTAAGGTCAGCATCAATCGCCATCTGTTTACCCGGCATGGCATCCAGGGTAAAACGAGCGGCAACTTCAGATACCCTTTCCGCCCCCTTAGTTATTACGATAAACTGAATAACGACAATAATGAGAAATATAACCAGGCCTACTACCGTATTACCCCCTACTACAAAGGAACCAAAAGCAGCAACGACTTCTCCTGCCGAACCGTTTAAAAGTATTAGCCTGGTGGTGGATATATTTAATGACAATCGAAACAAGGTCATGACCAGAAGTAAAGCTGGAAAAACTGAAAAATTGAGAGGATCGGTATTAAACATAGCTACCAGCAGAATTACCAGAGAGAAACTAATATTAAAGGTCAGCAATATATCGAGAAGATCAGCATTTATCGGTACTATCATCATCATGATAATACTGATGACCAGCACGGCTACAACTATGTCACTATTATTAAGTACTTTTTGAGACCAACCGGTGCTCTGCTCCACTTTAATTCCTCCAGATTAAGGTAGAATTTTTTTCTGCTTGTAGACGAAAGCCAATACTTCAGCTACTGCTTGATAAAGTTCTTCCGGAACAATGTCACCAATTTCCAAAGTATGATACAGGGTTCGCGCCAGAGGAGCGTTTTCGACAATAATAATACGGTTTTCTTCAGCTACTTCGCGAATCTTTTGAGCAATGAAATCTTTCCCCTTGGCAATAATAACTGGTGCAGCCATACTGGCCGCATCGTATTTTAGAGCCACCGCAAAATGGGTAGGGTTGGTAATTATTACATCCGCTTTGGGAACCTCGGCCATCATCCGGCGCATAGCCATTTCTCGTTGAATCTGTCTTTGCCGGGATTTAATCTGGGGGTCCCCTTCAATTTGTTTGTATTCCTGTTTGATATCGTACTTACTCATTTTGAGTGACTTCTCATATTCATACCATTGATAAATATAGTCCAAAAGCCCGATTACCAGGAAGGCTATTCCTACTTTTACTGCCATTTCCATTATTATGGTAGCCAAATCTTTAATCGTGGCAGGTAAATCCATATCCACAAACCTGGGGAAAACAAAGGCATATTTCCTTATAACCGTGTAAACAATATAACCGGTCACGGCTACTTTTGATAAAGATTTTGCCAGTTCTACCATGGCCCGCTTGGAAAACACCCGCTTAAACCCTTCTATAGGATTGAGGCGGTCAAGCTTTGGTAACAGGGTTTCAGTACTAAAAACAAATCCCACCTGCAAATAAGAAATTAACAAGGCGGCTATAACAGTAGCACCAAAAACCGGCAACAGCATTTTGGCTAATAATAGTAGAACCTCTAGAAGTAAAAAATAAGCATACTGATTATTAAAATCCTCCAGGGTCCGATTCAACAAATACATTGCAGTAAACTCTTCAACCTGGTTTAGCATATAAGGGAAGCTGATAAAAAGAGCTGAGCAGCCTGCCAATAAAATGACCGCCGAATTCAAGTCGGTACTTTTAAATACCTGGCCTTTTTTTTTGGCCTCCTCACGCCTGCGGGGAGTAGCCTTTTCAGTCTTTTCGCCGCTATCCTCGTCTGCAAATAGCTGTAAATTAACTAAGTAACGTTTTAGTTCATCCATCTACCGGTCAAAGCCCCAAAGCTGCTATTATTTGGTCCAGGTATGCAAAGAACTGGGCAAACAGCATTTCCGATAGCCAAATGTAAACAGGAATCATAATTAATAAAGCTGCCAAACCTATAAATATTTTAAGAGGCATACCTACTATAAAAACATTCATTTGTGGTACCGTCCGAGCCACAAAACCCATGGCCACATCCGTAACTAAAATCGCCATAACAATCGGAGCGGAAATCTTAACGGCAATCACGAACATGTTTACGGTAAGTTCAACTAATAAATCCATAAAGCTTTGATTAATGCCGGCCCCCAGAACCGGTATGACCTGGTAGCTTTGGGCAACTGCCTGTAGCAAATAATGGTGGCCGTTTATCGATAGATAAACCAGCAAAGACACTAAATAATTCAGGTTGCCCATGAGTGGTATCTGCATACCCGATTGAGGGTCTACCACGTTAACAATGCCAAATCCCATTTGCATATCCATGACCTGACCCGCCAGCTGAATAGCTCCAAAAACTATATAGGCAACAAACCCAATGGTATAACCAACAAAGATCTCCACTGCCAGAGCCCCGGCAAAAGTCCCCGGGGTGGTAAGGCTGACAGCATATTTTACCGGCACAAAATAAGCCATAGTGGCAGCTAGAACTAGTATAAGCGGTATCTTAACCCGTACTGGCATCTGCCGGCTGGCAAATACCGGTGCACTTAAAAATAGTCCGGTTAACCGGCCCAAGACCATGAGGAATCCTTCCAGCGTAAAGGTCACCGAAATCTACCATCCCATTATAAGGATACCAGCTGAGGTATGCTGGAATAGAGTTCATAGGTAAAGGAAGTAAGTATATTTAACATCCACGGGCCCATTACCACTAATACCAGGAGGGCGACAATAATTTTAGGTACAAATACCAGGGTCATTTCCTGAATCTGGGTGGTAGCCTGCAGGATACTTATCAGTAAACCTACTACCAGTGTTATGCCCAGTAAAGGTGCTGAAACAATAAGGGTGGTCAAAACTGCCTGGTTAGCTATGTTTAATACAATATCCTCAAACATCTTAATTTTCTCCTCTACCGGAAACTCATTACCAACGACTGTATAACGAGGTTCCATCCATCTACTAAAACAAACAGCAATATTTTAAAGGGCAATGAAATCATCATCGGAGGCAGCATCATCATCCCCATTGACATTAGAGCACTGGCAACTACCATATCAATAACCAAAAAAGGTACAAAAATGACAAACCCGATTTGAAATGCAGTCTTTAACTCACTAATAACAAATCCGGGTATGAGAACATAGTTGGGGATATCATTAAAGTTACGGGGCCGCTTAAGTTTGGCCATCTTCACGAACAGAGCCAGGTCTTTTTCCCGGGTTTGTTTGATCATAAAGGTACGCAGTGGTTGCATTGCGTTCGCAAAAGCCTTTTGTTGGGTAATCTGTCCTTTCATGTAGGGCTGTACTGCCTCGGTATTAACTTGTTGAAAGACCGGAGCCATTACAAAAAAAGTCAGGAACAGGGCCAGGCCGATAAGAATTTGATTGGGCGGCATCTGCTGAGTGGCCAATGAACTGCGTATAAATGAGAGCACAACAATTATCCGGGTAAATGAGGTCAGAAGAATAAGTATAGCCGGTGCCAGGGATAAAACCGTCAGCAGTATTATTAACTGCAAGGTGGTGGAAAGGCTGCCCGGATTATCCGGATTATTACCGCCAATCTGCAAATTAACATCAGGTATCTGAATTGGTTCTGCCAAAACCTGACCCGGAAGTATGTACAATACAAAAAATACAGCTATTGCTGTAATAAGACAATAAACTGGGTATTTTGATCTATTCATCTGCGCCACTTCTTTTTTCATTTATAACCCTCATTATTTCCTGCTCTGAAAGGTTATGAAGTTTTTGCGATTGTTCTTGCATAAGGATATGAAAATTCTTTTCGACCGGTGGCCGTTTCTCAAGGTGAAGTATTTCTCTGGCCCTCTTAATTAAATCCGGCCATGATTCCTGTTTTTGGATTGCTTCATCCAGGTTGGTTTGGCTTATTTCTTTTACCAGTAGGGGATCGTTTATTTCAAACAACAAGTTAATATTGTGATCAGTTACCCCCAGAGCGTAAATTTTCCCGGCAATTTCGCATAAAACCAGGCCCCGGTTTTGTCCCAGCATTACTTCATCAACCAGGTGCAACCAGTTTCCCTGCATTTTAATGGCCGCCTGCCGTCCGAATAGTCGAATAATCGACCAGGCAGCCCCTATTAACAGTCCCAGTGCAATAACCATTTTTATAAAGTTCCAGACCAAATTACTGCTGCCCGGGTTAGAAGGCTGCTGTTTGGAAAGCTCCTGGTTTAAATCGTCAATGTTTTCAACTGCCACTGCATTGGCAACCAACACAAAAGCCGCCAATAGTACTAAAAGAACTACCCAATGATGCCTGCGAATACTGTTCACCTAATGTCACATCCAAACTGCCTTAATCAAGTGCTTTACTTACTGCCTCTAGTACCCGTTCCGGTTGGAAAGGTTTCACAATAAAGTCTTTTGCACCCGCCTGAATGGCATCTATTACCATAGCCTGCTGACCAATGGCACTACACATAATAATGCGCGCCGAGGCATCTATGGCTTTTATTTCTCTGACCGCCGCAATACCATCCATTTCCGGCATGGTTATATCCATGGTTACCAGGTCAGGTTTAAGTTCAAAGTACTTTTCCACTCCAATTGCACCATTTTCTGCTTCGCCTACAACCTCATACCCATTTTTGGTAAGGATGTCTTTAATCATCATTCTCATAAATGCAGCATCATCACATATTAATATCTTCCTACCCATAATAACCTCCCCGTCATTGAAGTTTATTCATTCTGTCCATTGGACTTATGATTGCAGTAATCCTAATACCATAGTTTTCATCAATAACTACTACTTCACCTTTGGCAATAAATTTTCCGTTAACCATTAGGTCTACAGGTTCGCCGGCCATTTTATCTAATTGTATAATCGAACCCTGGTTTAGTTCTAGTATTTCTTTTATGGTTTTGCGAGTTTTCCCTAATTCTACAGAAACATCCAGGGGTACATCCAAAATTAATCCGATATTTTGAGGCATGCTAGCATTCATATTGTCGACCAGGGGCGCAAACTGAACCGGTTGAACCGTAACCCTTTCACCCTTCCTAACCCCGGTGGGTATATCGTTATATGCCTCCTGGCTCCACATTTGCTCATCCTTAAGCTGCGGGCCCGTGGATTGGGGTTTTATCTCCGGGGTCTTAGATTCCTTTACTGGCGGCCTGTCCACCGGCTTTACCGGAGATGGTTCCGGTTCTGCTACCGTCTCTAAAGTATCTGCCTCATTTACATTGTCCATTAATTTATCAATCATCTTGTTTACCGCTTCGAGCGGGATTATCTGCATAATTTCACTGTTAACGAGGTTTTCGATTTCCATTTTAAAGCGAATTTGTACCATTTCGTCAAAACTGGTAGCTACATTGAGATGCTCCTTACCCAGATCAACCAGGGTCAATTCTGGAGGTGCTATGTCAATTCTGGTATTAAACATGGAAGATAAACTAGTAGTTGCTGAGCCCATCATTTGATTCATGGCTTCACCAACTGCACTAAGTTTGATTTCATCCAATGAACTAATATTGGATACACCATCTCCTCCCATCATTAAATCCGCAATGACACACGCATCTTCCTCTTTCATTATCAACACATTAGTCCCATCAAGACCCTGGGTATATCTCACTTCAATCACCAGATAGGGTAATGGATAATCATCCTGTAGTTTTTGCCTGGTAATTACTTTTACATTGGGGGTAGTAATAGATACTTTGCGGTTTAATAAGGTTGATAAGGTTATCGCCGAAGTACCCATACTGATATTACCAATTTCACCCAGGGCATCTTTCTCAAAATCACTTATAGTTAAATGTTCATCTTTAACTTCATTATCAAGGTTGCTTGCAGGAGTTTCTCCGTTAAGCAGGGCATCTATTTCTTCCTGAGACAGGATACCATCACTCATTCTCACTTTCCTCCTCTAAAACCCGGGTAATCTGGACAGACAACTTATTTCCGGATGTCCCTGGTTTCCCCCAGAATTTAGTCTTCTGGCCGATTAAGATCTCCATGTCTTCCCTGATCTGCCGTTCTACGGGTATCACATCACCTACAGAGAGTTCCAATAAATCCTTTACGGTTATCGTGTTTCTTCCCAAAACCACCTTGACCGGCACATATGAATCTTCTATTTTATTCCGTATAGCCTGTATGTTTTCCGGTACCACATTTTGAGCCGAGGAAGAATAGTAGTAATGGACACTCAGCTTACTCATTATCGGCTCTAAAACCAGAAAAGGAACACACATATTGATCATACCCAGGATATCACCCATTTTGGTTTCCAATGATACTATCATCATAATCTCACTGGGAGACACCAGCTGGGTAAATTGGGGATTAGTTTCAATTCTTTCCAGACCCGGCTCCATCTCGATAATTCCTTCCCAGGGTTCCCTTAAATGGTCCAGCATTAACTGCACGAGTCTTTCCATCACCGTTCGTTCAATCTCCGTCAATCCTCTGGTCCGCGCCGGTGAAAGTCCGGGTCCGCCTAATAGCCGGTCCAGGAAAGCAAAGCCCAGATTGGGATTAATCTCTATAATGGCACTCCCTTCCAGTGGATACAGGGAAAATATGCCTAATATAGTTGGGTTTGGTATTGACCGTATGAATTCTTCATAGGTTAACTGCTCTACCGATAATACTTCCAACTGTACAGAAGCTCGTAATTGGGCGGAAAGATAAGTTCCCAGTGAGCGTGAGTAGTTTTCGTATATCACCTGTAAAGTGTGTATCTGGTCCTTAGAAAACTTATTGGGCCTGCGAAAGTCATAAACTTTTACTTTCTTGCGATTCTGCTCCTGTTTAAGCTCATTGGCATCAACAGATCCGCTGCTCAGGGCTGAAAGTAAGGCATCGATTTCACTTTGGGACAGGACCTCGCTCATTATAACCCCTCCCTCAGGTTATAATAATTACTGCATAATAAAATTAGTAAAGTAAACATTCTGAATTGTATTACTGCCAATCTTTGAATTCAGGTCTTTCTTTATTTCGGCTTTAAGGTTGTTTCGGTTTCCTACCTCCAGATCTGCCGCAGTTTTCGACGAAATAATGGTAAGAATGCTGTCTTTAATTACCGGCATGTACTCTTCGATAGAATTCTTCACCTTTTTATCGCCTATCTGGACAAAAACCTCCACTTTTAGGTATCTGGTTCCTGCCACATCATTTATATTAGTGGTAAATTCACCCACCGAAACCAGGTTTCCATTCTCAATGCCTTTTACTCCATTGTCCTCTTTAGGCATAAAAGGTGCCATAAAGCTTTTCATCATGAAATAAGAAGCACCCATAGCGATAAGAAAAATAACTAATCCTATCGCAATAATTTTAAAATCAAAACCCGATTTTGATGTGCTGACTTCTTCGGATACTTCTTGGGCCAAATAACTTACCCCCTTCTTGAGCTATTTTTTTCGCTGGGTCTGGCAACAGCGGCGATATTTAATAATTTTATCTCGGATACAGCGGGTGTTTTCCTGCACCACCAGTTTCTTCCCGGTAGTTAGGGTAATAACTGTGTCCGGAGTTTCCTCCATAAGTTCTATAAGATCGATATTGAGCATAAGCTTATTCCCGTTAAGACGGGTCAGGTAAATCATATAGTCACCTCATTATATAAGCTCCCTCCGGGGTTATCCCCCGGAGGATTTGTTTTATCGTTTAAGGTTAACTAGTTCCTGCAACATTTCATCAGAGGTAGTTATTATGCGGGAGTTGGCCTGAAATCCCCTCTGGGTAACGATCATGTCCGTAAATTCTTCGGAAATATCTACATTGGACATTTCCAGCGACCCGGGAATAATAGTTCCCATGCCTTCTTCCCCAGGCGCACCTATTCTGGCATCACCGGAATTATTAGATACCTGGAACATACTGTTGCCTACCTGTAACAAGCCGGACGGGTTCTGAAAATTAGCTATCGCCACCCGGGCCAGAGTCCGCGATTCACCATTGGAATAAACCCCGGTTATGGTCCCATCAGTTCCCACGCTGATGCTGTTTAAATCCCCTTTGGTATACCCGTCCTGATATTCTGCCCAGGCAGTTGATTTAGCATTAAACTGGGTAAGTTGACTGAAGTCAATGGTTACATTCATCTCTTCTGCACCTGCGTCGGTTCTAGGTATTTTTATATCAATTTGAGCCTCAGTTGGCTTGGATATTTCACCTTTTGTATTAAACTTAAGATTATAGGCCCTGATGATTTTCGTTGGGTTTGTTAACTCCGTTGGATTGGATAAATCGACCGCTCCAAAATCGTCTCCCGGGGTATAAGCTGAGGTACCGTCAGCATTAGTCATATTTTCAAAATCAGGATCTTGGCATATGTCACAGGCCCAGATACTGTCACCGGTCGTATCATCAACGTCGTACTTAAAGAAGCGGAAATATAATGTAATCTTGTTTCCCAAAGAATCATACACGTCTTTTGAGGTTATTATCGTCTGTTCGGCATCTGTGGGAAACGTTCCTGCAGTAGGATCTGTTATTGGAGTACTGTCCAAATTGGAATCAACGTTGCCGGTGAACTCCATCCGGGTCGTTGCCCGGGGATTCACCATGCGATAACTGGACAAATCAATCCCCGCCGGTGCTTTGGTAGTATCAATGGACCAGTTCCCATCTGCACCGGGGTTATCCCGGTCTGCTACCCAGCCCATAACCAGGTATCCGTTGGATGTGCTTATCAAATTTCCCCATTCGTCAAAGTCAAAAGCCCCGGCCCGGGTGTAATATTGAACATCTCCATTGGCTAATACAAAATAGCCATTGCCATCGATGGCCATATCAGTTGTTTTGTTGGTAGTAGTCGCCGGTGATGGAGTATGAATCTGGTCAATACTACTTAAAGTCATACCCAGTCCTATTCCCATCGGATTGGTACCCCCCCGGGTATCGTTTGCCCGTGAAGCACCGCGGATATTCTGATATAAGGTATCCTTAAATACTACCCGGCTTTTTTTAAAGCCAGTCGTATTTACATTGGCAATATTATTACCAATAACGTCCATCCGCATCTGGTGGTTCCTGAGCCCAGAAATAGCGGAATACATCGAACGCATCATATCTAAACATGACCTCCTTTTACCATTTTGCTCATGGGGGTGTTTCTTTCGTTCCACACCCCGGGCTTCCTTTGAAGGTCCAGCCCTATACTATAACAGCACTGTCAATATTGGTGAAAACGTTTTCTTTCAGACTCTGACCATCTACAGCGGTAATAACGGTATTATTCTTAACACTTACTACCAGGGCCAAATCATTCATCAGAATCAATGAATCCCGGGCGCCCTTTTCCCTGGCCTTATCTACTGCTGAGGTTAATTTGTCCAGGTCGGTGGCGCTTAAATTAATATTTCTGGACTTTAAACGCTGTTGGGCATGGTTAGAGAACTTTAGATTATGGTTCAGCTTGCCCTCTAAAACCTGGTTAAAAGCATTATTACTGACCTGCCTGGACTTGCTGGTTTTATGGGTATTGGCAGGTGTTACCGGTTGAATCGGCTGAGGCCAAAAAACTTTATCAGTCATCGGTTTTCGCCCCTTCTGCTTCCCCGGCTAATATAGCCAATTGATTCAAAATCTCATCCATAACCTGCTCCTCACGGTTACTTATCCTGGTTATACTGGACATAGCAACCTCCTTGCCATCTATCACATAGTAGGGAATTCCTTGTTTGACCATAACCGATTCGACAGTGCCGCTGACCATAGTCATAGTGTCCGGGTCGACATAATCCACCGTTTTTCCAATCATGTTGCTGGACTGCTGCAGCATTAGTCCCGGAATTAAATTGGTGGTAATGGTCTCAGAAAGTTTTTCAAAACTGGTATTAAGGTTATTCATCTGTTCCAGGGAGCTAAAAGAAGCCATTTGACTAATAAATTCTTTATCTTCCATAGGCTCCAGAGGGTCCTGGTATTTGAGTTCGGTAATCAGCAATTTCAGAAAATCGTCTTTACCCAGTATTTTTTCGCCAGCACCTGCTATGGAGCTTTTTTCTGGCGTTGGTGACCATGGATAGGTAGAATTGGTCCCATTTACTTCCACTGTCTTCACCTCCTAAATAATAAAATCAACACTGCCATCATTCTTAGTCCAAGATAACGGCTGGTCCGGTAAAGCTGCCTCATTCAGGCTATCATCGGCAGGCATCCATCCTGATTCCTCCCGATAAGCTTGATTTCTAAAGCTCTGACTTCCGTAAGAATCATTCTGGTTCCACATGGACTGCTGTCCGCTGCCAGAGTTACTATAATTACCGTCATTATACAGCTGGACACTTACCTCCGTCTTGTCGACCCTCATACCACTGGATTCCAGGGATTGACGCAGCGAATTCAGGTTTGCTTCCAGCACCTGTTTAACATTCTGACTCTCGGTAATAAAGCGGGCAGTGACTATACCGTCATCAACCATAACTTTTATAAGCATTTTGCCGAGGAATTCGGGCTTTAGGTGAATCTTCATTTCGGAACTGTTCAGCTTAACCATTAAATCTGTTTTCTTTACTATTTGATCGATTATTTCCTGGGTATCAGGCATTGCGGCAGGTTCAGCCGGAGCCGCTTTCTCCGCTATCCGGGTTGGGTCAATCCGGAGCTGACCGACAAAATCATTTTTCAACTCATTACTACCAGTGTTTATTACCGGTTTGTCATCGACAGATGAGTTTTCCGCTAGTTTTGCATTCTGTAAACGGTGACTCTCCAGGTCAATAATTTTCTTAACATCAGTTGTCTCTTTACCCTGGCTGCTGCTTATGGAATCACTGGCTTTAAAGTCGATATTAGTGTCCTTGCTAGTTTCAGGCTGAATGCTGCCCTTATTACCATCTGGCTGGGTTGTACCGGTTTTGTTTCCAGCGGGTAGTATGGTTTGTTCCTGGGATAAGGCAGTATTACCTGCTGCTGCCGGTGTACCCTGGGCGGCTGAACCCTGCTTGGGGGCTAAATCAATTTCGCTTAAGCCCGGTTGTAGTGATTCAACAGAATTAGCTGTCCCTTGTAATGGTTCAGCAGAAGCAGCTGTCCCGGTAAGCATATTGGACACCGGGGAAACTTCAGTAGTCTGGTCTCCTTCACCACTGGTGGTTATGCTGGTTTGACCTCTAGCTGCTGCCAGAACCTGCAAACCAAGAACAGCAGCCGCTAATTCCACAGGTTGTCCGGTGACTTCTGCTCCCTCGGGCATTTTGGTACCGCCGGTTTGGCTGACCACCTGGGCAGTAATACCGCCTGGGTCGGTTGTATTCATTGACTCCGGTTGGGCG
>JBMNOY010000101.1:0-2730 GCA_050943315.1 Syntrophomonadaceae bacterium | reverse complement strand
AAAGACGAATTACCAGAGATATGGCCCGGGGATACTGCCGTATAAAATCTCCCGAAAATCCAGCCAGGTAATCATGATAAGGGCTGATATCAGCAACGCCAAAATAATCCCATCCATGTTCCAGAGCTATTTGTCTTAAACGCTCTTCCAGCTCCATTTATATCTCCTTTCTTTATTAGCCAGAGTGGGTAACGGGGATTGTTGACACACTTTTCAAGTATGTCAACAATCCCCGTCCCTTTGAAATGCCTTACCAAAAGAATCGACCGCGCTTTTACACAACAGTCGATCCTTTTAATATACAGCAATTATCAGACCTTATCTCCAGTCGTTATATTCCTTAATATTTTCCCGGGTTACCACTGCCAGAGGACTCATAACTGTCTCAGGTACTTCCTGGTCCTGGATACTCTTCAGGGTAAGAATAATACCAGCCTTGGCATAGGCGTCCATAGAGTAAGCAATACTTCCATCCAGTTTTCCTTCCTCAATAGCCTCCTTGGCCTCGGGGATAAAGTCCACACCAAAGATAAAACGGCCATCACGCTTGCCTGCTGCGGTCAAAGCATCTGATGCCGCCAGAGCCATAACGTCATTACAGCAGAAGATTCCCTTTAAGTCGGGATGGGCCTGTAAAAGGTTAGTGGCAATATTGTAAGCCGTGTTGCGATCCCAGTTAGCCGGTTGAATAGAAACCAGTTCGATTCCAGCGGCATTTTCAAATACTTTTTTGGCACCAGCGGTACGACCTTCACTTTGTCCGGCACCAGGAATACCCTGGATAATTGCTACTTTACCGCCCTCTTTACCAATTTTCTCAACAATATATTCCGCCGCTTTTTGACCCTGTTCCTCAAAGTCGACACAAATCCGAGCATCCAGCTTGCCACCGGCCTTTTCCACTGCTTCTTTATCAATCCCAGGCCCCAGGTTAACAACTTTTATACCCTTTTTATTGGCAGCCACTACACCAGGAACCAGGTTAAATGGCTCAATCGGGGATAAAATTAGTCCCTTGTAATCCTTGGCCGTCATAGCCTGCAGAGTCTCCAGCTGTGATTTGGTATCTCCTTCGGTGGGGGCTGCCATTACTTCCACCTCAACCCCCAGATCTTTGGCCGCACGTTCATAGGATTCCTTCAGCCCAACCCAGTAGGGATTGGCCAGGGTAATTACCAATATACCAATTTTCTCACCTTGTCCCGTTTTAGGCAGTGGCTGTAATTGATCCATCAGGATTTTCTCATTCTCCGCTACCTTGGAATCGGTTTTTTCGGGAGCTGTTTTTTCCTGGACGGGAGCTTTATCCTGGGCTGAATCTGCAGCCGGTTGTCCCCCACATCCTACGATAGAAAAGGCAAACAGACAAATTAACAAAAACGCTATCAGTTTAGAATACTTTTTCAAAACTATTCACTCCTTTTATTCATTACGATGACCTGGGGCGTTGCGTAAACGCAGTTCAGAAATAATAATCGCCACCAGTATAATAAGTCCTATGGCCAATTGTTGATAATAAGAAGGAATACTTAAAATGGTCAGTCCATTACGCAATATTCCCAATAACAAACAGGCCATGACTGTTCCTACTATACTTCCTCTCCCTCCCTTCATGTCGGTTCCGCCCAGCACAACCGCAGCAATGGCATCTAACTCAAACATCCATCCAGCCAGCGGTTCGGCCGTATTCAGACGGGCAGTAACTACCAGCCCCCCAAGAGCGGCGGTAATCCCGCACAGAATATAGATTATTAATTTATATTTGCCGGTAGAAACCCCACATCGCCGTAATGCTTCCTCATTTCCTCCCAGGGCTAAGGTATAATAGCCCAGTTTGGTGTGATTCAGCAGCAGGGCACCCAGCAAAGCTACAAACAAAGCCATTAACATCGGAGGATTAACTGGTCCCATCTGCCCGACCCCCCACCAGGTAAAAGCAGTAGAAAAACCATAAATAGGAATACCTCCGGTAATAATTAAGGCAATACCTCGGGCTACCGACATGGTTCCTAAGGAAACAATAAAAGGATTAAGTTTAAGCCAGGAAACTAAAATCCCATTACTTAAGCCTACCAGTGCACCTGCAGCAATACCCAACAAAATGGCATAACTTACCGGAATACCATTATGCATAGCAACCGCCATACATACGCCGCTCAGTGCTACTACAGCACCAACTGATAAATCAATACCCCCGGTACAGATTACAAAAGTCATACCCACTGCAATAAGTACCTGCAAGGCACTTTGATCTAAAATATTGCGCCAGTTATCCCAGCTTAAGAAATGGGGTGATGCAAAACTTAAAAGAACTATCGTTACCAGCAGGACGATTCCTAATAGTATCTGAGCAAATGCATACTCCTGCATCCGCTGCCATATATTAAGCTGATTCAAAATGTCACCCTCCCGTTCATGATACCGACCCCATGGATGCACCGGTTATTAATTCAACAATTTGGTTAGGATGGCTTACACTGGTCCTGCACTCACCCACTACCTGACCATGCCGCATTACACAAATACGATCAGAGATTGCAAATACATGATGCAGATTATGACTGATAACGACTACAGCCAGACCCTCAGCACGCAAACGTTGGATTAAAGCCAGCACTTTGCGGGATTCATTTACCCCCATGGCGGCAGTAGGCTCATCGAAAATAATAACCTTTCCGCCTTGAAAGACTGCCCGGGCAACTGCTACACCCTGACGTTGCCCCCCGGAAA
>JBMNOY010000100.1:0-2734 GCA_050943315.1 Syntrophomonadaceae bacterium | reverse complement strand
CTTCACCATGCAGATGGACCGCAACCGTACCATGTATCTTCTCATTCATATTGACGGTCTGGAAATCCACATGGATGACTTTTCCGCTAATAGGGTGCTTTTGCACCTCCTTTATTAGTGCCATAGCCGGTTGGGTTTCACCCTCCATCTCTAAGGCAAACAGTCCATTGGAGCCATGCTTTTCCAGAATCCTGGTCAGTTCCCGGTTAACCATGAAGATAGGAACTGCCTCCTGGCCCTGTCCATATATTATCCCTGGTACGAAGTCCTTGCGTTTCATTTGATTAAGATAGCCTTTGCTTTTTATCTCTCGTTTCTGACACGCAATAGTTTGTCCTAATGCCATAAAAATCACCTCATTATAATGTTTTGTCAATTAGAGCGCTAATCCTTAATAATGCCATGTCACAAATTTATATCTTCAACCTGCACCGCACTAAAGACGGTGAAAGTTGTTAACCCTCATTTTGGGCCAAAAATTTCGCATTGGCTATGATGTATTATACCTGTATAATTTTACCCTGTCCAGAAAGGGACTATACTTCAAACAGCTTGCTTACTGACAAATCCTCGTGAATCCTTAATATGGCCTCTCCTATCAGCGGCGCTACGGAAAGGACCGTTAAATTAGGCAAGCTTTTTTCCGGGGTGAGGGGGATAGTATTGGTGACTACTACCTCTTTAATGGGGGAGGAGGCTAGTCTTTCAATCGCCGGGCCCGAGAATACCGGATGAGTACAACAGGCATATACATCCCGGGCACCTTTTTCGAGCATAACCTTGGAAGCAGTGCAAATAGTCCCTGCTGTATCGATAATATCATCAATAATAATTACTGATTTGCCTTCTACCTCACCGATAACATTCATGACCTCAGAAACATTGGGGGCCGGTCTTCTTTTATCGACAATGGCCAGGGGAGCACCCAGCTTGGCTGCCAGGTCACGAGCCCGGGTAACTCCGCCTACATCCGGCGATAACACCACTGCATTGGCCCCTAGTCCTTTGCTCTTAAAGTATTCGGCAATAGTCGGTACCCCCGGCAAATGATCTACCGGTATATCATAAAAGCCCTGAATCTGATTAGCATGCAGGTCAACTGCTACCACCCGCTCAGCCCCAGCCTCCACAATCAGATTGGAAACCAGTTTGGCGGTAATCGGGTCCCGCGCGCGGGATTTGCGGTCCTGACGGGCATAACCATAATAGGGAATAACCGCATTAATTCTAGATGCTGACGCCCTTCGGAAAGCATCAATCATAATGAGCAGTTCCATTAAGTTGTCATTAACTGGAGAACAGGTCGGCTGGACTACGAATACGTCTACTCCTCGGACACTCTCGTCAATAGCTACACTGATTTCTCCGTCACAAAAATGCGATACCTTGGCTGTTCCTACTGGAATACCCAGATAATCTGCTATCTCTTTGGCCAGACAGGGATTGGCATTGCCTGTAAATAATTTCATCCTCCACCTGGATGCTTTCATCTTTTAACCTCCTAAATCGGACGTCAGAAGCAGGACTATACCGCCTGTTTATCTACTATGCCTCTTACTCCGTTTATTATTTGAAAATATTGTGTTCCTTATTTCATCTACTCGGGCTGTTTCCTTTTTCTGCGGACCCAGTTAGCAATATTTCTTTGTTTGGCTCGTTCTACCCCCAGGGAATCGGGGGGAATGTCCACGGTAATCGTCGAACCGGCACCTGTTGTTGAATTACGGCCAATTTTTACCGGTGCCACCAAATTGGTATTACTGCCAATAAAAACTCCATCTTCCAATATGGTAGGATATTTGTTTACTCCGTCATAATTGCAGGTAATGGTACCCGCCCCGATATTGACACCGGTACCTACGGTAGCATCACCAACATAACTAAGGTGGGGTACTTTACTGTGATCACCGATAGTAGATTTCTTAATTTCTACAAAATCCCCTACCTTGACATTATTGTTTAAAACGGTTCCCGGTCTCAGATAAGCATAAGGTCCAATGGTGCACTCATTCCCAATCCGGGCTTCCTTAATACGAGAACTCTCAATACTGACATCATTGGCAATCTGTGCCGAAGTAATACGGGAAAAAGGACCAATTTCACAGCGTTCACCGATAACCGTGGCGCCTTCCAGCATGGTATAAGGCAATATTACCGTATCCCTGCCGACTATAACCTCACTATCTATAAAAACTGAATCGGGGTTAACGATGGTAACCCCATTTTTCATCAATTCATAATTTTTGCGCTGCCTTAAGATCTTTTCCGCTTGTGCCAGCTGAATGCGATCATTAATACCATATATATCTTCTGCCGCGGTGGTTTTAAATATTTCCACTTTCTTTTGTTCACAGGAGAAAATCTTCACAATATCAGTTAAATAGTACTCCCCCTGGGCATTATCAGTTGTAACCTTTTCCAGGGCAGCCATGGCTTCTGCCCGGTTAAAACAATACATCCCGGAATTGATTTCGGTTATCTTTTTCTCTGCCTCTGTAGCATCTTTTTCTTCCACTATATGGCTTAAGGACCCATCCGCCTGGCGAATAATCCGGCCATAACCGAACGGGTCGGCTACATCTGCCGTAAGGACGGTAGCCACCGCCTGGCTGCGGGTATGATAGTCAATCAATGTTTTTAGAGTTGCTGCTTTAAGCAGGGGCGTATCGCCCGCCAGAACCAAAATGGCCTCATCTTCCGCTACTGCCTCTTTGGCCTGCATCAAGGCATGTCC
>JBMNOY010000004.1:0-68288 GCA_050943315.1 Syntrophomonadaceae bacterium | reverse complement strand
TAGTAATGTCGAGCCTTATTATATTAAGCTGGCTGGTCGGTGCGTTAATTTCCTACATAATTAAAAGGCGTTTTCCGGTGACCGAAAACAGTGCTCAGGCGAATGTATTGCCAGTCTACCATATCCCTGCTTTTAAAACCTTTATTCATGCGGTATTTACAAGAACTATGGACTTCTTAGGCAAGATTACCCATGTGGTTATAATCAGTGCGGTTGTAATGTGGTTTCTGGCCACCTTCCCCCTGGGGAGTGATTTTGAATCTTCTTACGCCTCGGCCATCGGCAGGACTTTAGCCCCAATCGGAACTCTGGCCGGACTTAATTGGAAGTTAATTGTAGCCCTGCTCTTCGGCTTTTTTGCCAAGGAAACCACCTTATCTACTCTGGGAGTCCTTTATCATGCATCACATGGGCTGGGCAACCTGAGTACAATACTGGCCGAACATATAAGTCCGCTGGTGGGGCTAACCTTCCTGGTCATCTACATGTTTTATACTCCTTGTGCAGCTGCCGTAATTACGATTCGCAAAGAAAGTAAAAGCCTTTGGTTCGCGATTCTGTCTATCTGCGTAAGCTTGCTGGTAGCAGGAGTCTTGGGCACCCTTATTTATAATGTGGGTTCTCTAATACTATTGATAATAGGTTATTGGTAAAACTCCCGGTCATCTACTCCAACAAAGTACACTTAATCCAGGTGTAAACCCATTGTCAAAATTAGTGCCAGGGATTAATATGCAGGTAAACCATATCCAATTATCCTGGGTTTCATACCGGGAATAAAGAGGGGTCAGGATGCCTAAAGGGATTATTCCCCGGGAAGTAACATGCCAATCAGCATTAAATAAAACCGGAATTCCCGGTTATGGATACTGTCTTAACCCGTATATCGGATGTACCCATCAGTGTTTATACTGTTATGCTTCTTTTATGGGCCGGTTTAATAATCACCCGGAAAACTGGGGAGAATTCCTGGATGCCAAAATAAATATAGCCGCCGTTCTCAATAAGCAGTTAAGCGGACGTTCCCGCCGTGAAGGCCGGCTATTAATTGGGACTGTAACTGATGCTTATCAACCCGCCGAAGCCCATTATGGACTTACTCGTTCCTGTTTGGAGATTCTATCACATTATCCCGCCTTAGAGGTACACATTTTAACCAAGTCTTCTCTGGTAATCAGAGACCTGGACTTGTTGGAAAAGCTGCCCCATTGTGAAGTTGGTTTATCCCTCACCACCTTAGACCCCAAAATAGCCCAAATTATTGAGCCAGGTGCTTCTTCACCGGCTCTGCGGCTGGCAGCCGCCCGGCAGCTTATAAAGGCAGGTATTCCGGTATGGATATTTATTGCCCCACTACTTCCTGGTCTGTCGGATACCACTAAGTCCCTAACCGAGCTTTTGAGCACCCTCAAAAGTATGGGCATTACCCAGGTTGCACTAGATAACCTTAATGCCTATCCGGTGGTTATCAACCGTTTGAAGAATTGTTACCGCCAACATTTTTCTGCCTGCCAGCCGGCATTAGAAGAGTACCTGCTAAATACCTCGGTTTATCGCCGCAAAGTAAAATCCAGACTCGGGCAAGTAAGCAAAAGGCTAGACTTTAAGGCCCATTTTGTTTAATCTTTATCATCCCCTGGTAAATGTTATCTATTTTATGTCCGGTATAGACACCGGGCAAATGGTTATACTATAGCCGATAATAAATGGAGGTAAATATATGGACGAATTAAATATTGTGGGGATTAGAATTGATGACCGGGGAGACCGTGCTACCAGTGTTCAGCATGTGCTAACCAGGTACGGAACCAAAATCATTGGGCGTTTCGGGGTTCCTGCCCCCGACAAAACTGATGGGGTCATTGCCCTCATAATGAAAAGCGATGCCGGTGACATAGAGAACCTGTCTGCTGATTTGCGTAAGATTGACGGCGTTACCGTAAACTCCATGCACCTGGGCTGAAGTTAGGCCCGGCAGTAATCATCGCTCTGCCATGGGCACATAATCCCTGCGGCGGGATACGCTTTTATAGGCTGGCCGGATTATTTTACCGGCATTTACAAGCTCTTCAATACGGTGAGCACTCCAGCCTACGATTCTGGCAATGGCAAACAGAGGTGTATATAATTCCGGTGGAATATCCAGCATACTATATATTAATCCCGAGTAAAAATCAACATTAACACTAACACCTTTATACATTCGGCGTACTTTGGCTATTACCTGGGGAGCTAATTTCTCTACTTTTAAATACAGTTGAAACTCATCTTCCCGTCCTTTTTCCCTGACCAGTTTAGCCACATGTTCCCTCATTATAACCGCCCGGGGGTCGGATATAGAGTAAACCGCATGTCCAACCCCATAAATAATACCGGTCTTGTCAAAAGCCTCTCGGTTAAGCAAGCGGAGAAGATAAGACTCGATTTCTTGTTCATCCTCCCAGTCTTTTACCTGTTGTTTCATATCTTCAAACATCTGCACAACTTTGATATTGGCTCCCCCATGGCGAGGACCTTTGAGCGAACCCAGGGCTGCCGCAATTACAGCATAAGTATCCGTCCCCGAGGAGGTGGTAACATGGGTCACGAAGGACGAATTATTGCCACCGCCATGTTCGGCATGGAGAACCAGGGCCAGGTCCAATAATTTGGCTTCCATTCTGGTATACTTACAATCCGGCCGGAGCATATGCAAAATATTTTCCGCAATGCTCAAATCCGCCTGGGGACAGTGTAAATAAAGACTGTTATTGCCATGGTAATGGGAAAAGGCATGATAACCATAGACTGCCAGAGAAGGGAAACAGGCAATCAGCCGCAAGCACTGTTTTAGTACATTTTCCAGGGAGGTATCGTCGGCATGTTCATCAAAGCTGTATAAAGCCAGTACACTTCTGGCCATAACATTCATTATGTCCTTGCTGGGTGCTTTTAATATCATGTCCCGGGCAAAGTCTTCGGGCAGTTTTTGATTCCTGGCCAGAATTTTTCTAAACCGGGCAAGCTCATTTTGGCCAGGAAGCTCTCCAAACAACAGCAGATAGCAGGTTTCTTCAAAACCAAAACGGTCCTCAGCTATAAAACCGTTAACAATATCCCGGACATCTATGCCCCGGTACATTAGCCGGCCGGGAACCGGAATCATCTCATTTTCATCTATTATATAGGAATGCACTTCCCCAATTTCTGTTAACCCTACCAGCACACCTCTTCCGTCAATATCCCGCAGTCCTCGTTTAACTAAATACTTGTCATATAGCTGCGGATTTACATAGCTGCACTCCCGGGCCCGGGCAGTAAGTGCAGTCAACATTTTTTCATAGCAGATGGTGTCGTCTTTGTCTATCATAAACTTTTCTCCAAACCTTTTAAATTCCCTGTGAAAGAAAGTTGTCGAAAATTATACGTATATTTTAATATTAGCCTCAACAACCTTCTAAACCTTTAAGTAAATTAAGGAAAAAAAATAGGCCCCTTTAAGGGGGCTTGATTATGATAGACAGTAACCCTACGGCAGGTATGGGTAATTAGCCTTTGTCGGGCTTAGGTTTTTTACCTGCCCACCGGTGTTTTCTGCTGCTGTTGGTTGCAACCGTATCTGAATTTACCAGAGCCCGGGGTGAAGAACCTATCAGATCCTCCCGGTGGCAAACGCGCAATGCCTCCCGCACCAGGCTTTTATTGTTTTTGCTGCGGTATTGCAGCAGGGCTCTCTGCCATTTACGTTCCTTCTCCTCACGAGGGACATAAACTGCTGTGCCGTTTACCGGGTCAAGCCCGCTAAAATACATACAGGTAGAAATAGTCATAGGGGTAGGGGTAAAGTTTTGCACCTGTTCCGGATAGTACTGCAGGTAATCACGCACAAATTCGGCTAATTCAACCGTATCCTGCAGACTGCAGCCCGGATGGGCAGAAATAAAATAGGGTATAATGTATTGCTCCCTGCCTAATTTCTGGTTGACCGCGTAAAATTTTTGAATAAATTTTATATATTCTTTTTTGCCCGGTTTGCGCATGATGTTAGTCACCCGGTCAGAAATATGCTCGGGTGCTATCTTAAGTTGACCCCCGGTATGGTAGCGGCATAGATCCCGCAAATAGTTGCCTGATATATCCCTTAGAATTAAATCATAGCGGATACCGGAAGAAACAAAGATATGTTTGATTCCTTTAATAGCACGTAAGCGCTGCCACAACTTAACGGATGGGGAATGGTCGGTGTTAAGATTTTTACATACCCCGGGGAATAGACAACTAATACGGCGACACTTACGACATTTATCCTGGGCAATTCCCTTAAGCCCGTACATATTTGCCGAGGGAGCACCAACATCAGGAATGGTCCCCTTGAAATCCGCATGGTTTGCCAAAGCACCAGCTTCATCAACTATGGACTGCATGCTGCGTTGTTGTATAAACTTTCCCTGATGCAAACCTATCGAACAAAAGGCACATCCGCCAAAGCATCCACGATGGCTAACTATAGAAAACTGAACCGGGTTTAAGCCTGGTACTCCTCCACGGCTTGTGTACATAGGATGAAAGCGGCGTGTAAATGGCACCTTATAAATGTCATCCAATTGCCGGGTCGACAAGGGCATGGCCGGCGGGTTTTGTATCACCCAGTTATTGCCGTGTTTCTGGGCCAGAGGACGCGCACAATAAGGGTTAAGCTCTTCGTATATTATTCTGGTAGCCTGGGCAAAAGCCTGCCGGTCAGCGGCTATTTCCTCATATGAAGGTAGTTTTAGGGCGTGTTGGTTGGGCTTTGGGGCAACATAGCAGGTTCCCCGCAAATTACGAATAAAGCCTATATCCTCGCCATTTTGCAGCCGGGCGGCTATTTCCAGCAAACTATATTCGCCCATGCCATAAACCAGCAGATCTGCCCTGCTGTCCATAAGTATAGAACGGCGCACCTTATTGCTCCAATAATCATAATGAGCTAAGCGCCGCAAACTGGCTTCTATCCCACCAATCACGATAGGTACCTGCGGATATGCCCGGCGGACCAGATTAGCGTACACAATAGTAGGCCGGTCAGGCCTAAGTCCAGTTTGACCACCGGGAGAGTACAGGTCCTTATGTCTCCTCTTCTTATCAGCCGTGTAATGGTTAACCATGCTATCCATATTACCCCCGGAAATAGCAAAAAAAAGCCGCGGTTTTCCCAGGCGGCATATATCCTCCAGGCTTCGCCAGCCAGGTTGAGCAATGACACCTACCCGGTAGCCCCGGGACTCCAAAAATCTTCCCAGAATAGCAGCTGCCCAGGCCGGGTGATCTACATAAGCATCGGCGCTGACAATAATAATATCCACTTCGTCCCATCCCCGCTTGGCGAGGTCGGCTTTGTTAACCGGTAAAAAGTCCATATATATTCCTTTCTATAAGGCCCCATTATCAGCTACTGGCCGATTACGGAATAATGCCCACGGAAAAAAACGGGATAAACTTGTTAAAGCCTATCCCGTTTGAGTTTATTTACTATTAAATTCAAATTACATAGTTACGGCTTCTTCTATCGGATATACGCTAACCTGCTTGCGATCTTTACCTTTTCTTTCATATTTGACTTTACCATCCACTACCGCAAACAGAGTATCATCTCCGCCAATCATTACGTTATTACCGGGATGAATCTTTGTTCCTCTTTGTCTTACTAATATATTGCCGGATCTTACTACTTCACCATCATACTTCTTAATACCCAGTCTTTTGGATTCGCTGTCTCTACCATTTCTGGTACTACCAACACCCTTTTTATGGGCAAAAAGCTGTAAATCAAATCTGAACATCATTAACACCTCCTGATCTTAACTCGAATAAATTCACCATATGCTTCCTGCATGGAGAGTAAACCTGTCTCCATGGTGGATAAAATAATTTGTGCTTTCTCTTTTTCTTCCGGGTTTAAAGCATCCGGCAATTTTAGTGTCAGGTTACCTTTGGCCGCACTAAAAACCGGCTTATGGCTCAAATGCTTAAGCAACCCGAGTAAAGCTGTCTGAGTCACGGCCGAAACACCGGCACAATAAATATCTTGCCCAGGGGGTGCGTAACCGGCATGGCCATTAACTTCAAATGAAATAATTCGTTTATCCTGGTAATTAATAGTTATCTCAACCATTAACCCTCGATCTTCTCTATTTTAATCTTCGTATAAGCCTGTCTATGACCCTGTTTCTTACGGTAATTTTTTCTCCTCTTATACTTGAAAACAATAATCTTTTTGTGCTTTCCCTGCTCAATAACTTCAGCTGTTATTTTTGCCCCGGCGACGAGCGGGGTTCCTACTTTAACACTTCCGTCGTCACTATTAATCATAAGCACTTGATCCAAAACCAGTTTTTCTCCCGGTTCTGCCTTAAGTTTCTCAACCTTTAAAACATCACCTTCACTAACCTTGTACTGCTTGCCACCTGTTTGAATTACTGCGTACATCTTCACACCTCCACATTTTTCAGACTCGCCGGTAACCAGGTAGGATTATTCCTTTTGTTAACCTGAACCGTGCGGTTGCAAAAACGTGCAACCCAAATAAGAACTTAACACATATAGAATCTTAAGTCAAGAACAGCCTATTCAGAATATAAATTATACTCAACCTGTCCCATCTTAGGATTAGGAACCAACTTTATATTCTTTTTGGTCCTTTTACGAATATACTCCAGATTCTTTTCATCTTCACTAATAGCATTTATGAGCCGCGGATGGGCTTCACAAACCAGGGTACCGTTCTCCAGATAGCCCATGTTAACCAATTTGCGTTTCACTTCACAGGTCATGGCGTACATATTAAAAATGTGCCCGCGCCCCTGACACGCATTACAATCTTCGGTGAAAAATTCCGATATTCCATAGCGGGATTTTTTTCTGGTCATCTCCAAAAATCCCAAGCCGGTCATACCTATAATACGGGTATGGGCTTTATCTTTTTCCAGCTCTCTTTTTAGGGTAGCTATGACCTCTTTTTCGTTTTCCTTATCCTTCATATCTATAAAATCAATAAGAATAATTCCGCCCACGCTTCGTAGCCTGAGCTGCCTTGGTATTTCAACGGCTGCTTCCATATTTAATTTGAAAACTGTATCTTCAAAATTATTGTGGCCGGTGAATTTTCCACTGTTAACATCTATTACAGTCATGGCTTCAGTTTCATCAAATATTAAATACCCCCCGTTTTTTAACCATACCTTGCGTTTTATGGCCCGCCGGATATCTTTTTCCAGCCCGGATTTTTCAAATAAATCACCTTCAACATATTGCACATCAAAATCATAGCGGATATTTTTACTGTTGAGGAAGGCGATAATTTTCTTCATTAGTTTTTCATTATTTATTACCAGGCGGCGAACATTACTATCTAAATAGTCCCGCAGGGTTCTCTCCATAACATCAATATCTTCGTAAATTAAACTGGGTGCTTTACTGTGCTGATAGCGTTTCTGTACCTCAGCCCATACAGCCAACAATTCGTCCAATTCGGATATTATTTCTGAATCCTCAGCCTGGGTACAGGCAGTTCGCAGTATAATTCCAGTATCATGCGGCTTATAATCAGCGATAAGATTTTTCAGATAATCTCTGCGGGGATTGTCCGTAATCTTGCGCGATATGGAAACTTCGTTTTGAAAGGGCAAGAGGACCAGAAGACGTCCGGGTATAGTTATATCACCAGTCACACGGGCACCCTTTTCTGAAAAGGCCTCCTTCTTGACCTGTACCAGGACATCCTCCCCACTCTTTAAAAGCTCAGCGATATCTGCCCCTCTCTTTTTACGGGGTCTCATTATGTCCCCGGCAAACAGAAATGCATTTTTAGTCAGTCCAATGTCCACAAAAGCACAGGAAAGGCCGGGCAAAATATCTTTAACCTTACCTTTATAAATATTTCCTACATTTTCATCCTGATTGGCCCAGAATACTTCCGCCAGGCGGTCGTCTTCAACGATAGCCACCCGGGATTCCCAGGGATATATCTCAGCAATTATATCGCGAACCACAACAGTCACCAGCTCCAATGTTTATTAACAGGGGTTAACCCACGGGTCAGTTTTCCTTGGCCCGGTTCAGCAGGCAAAACGCTATACAGGTGGCAAGAAATTATTACCTGACAAGATATAGTTAGCACACCGGTAGATATCAATAATAGTTTGCGCAGAAATATTACAGGTCTCAAAGAGCTGTATCACTTCATCATATCTTACGTTCAATGGCTCACCCACCGCTACCCGTACTTTTATGATACCCGCATCTTTTTGCTGCATTGTTTCTATTTTATACAAACCGGGACGTAAATCCTTCTCAACATCTTTTTTCTTTCCCCGGCTCTTGACCATCAAGTGCTTTTCAAACAGCAGGTCTTTCACATTTCCCAGAGGCAGGTTATTACCCCGGATTACATAGCAATAGTCGGCTGCGGCTATTTCTTTCATCAGTGCCGGGGTACCGGCATCGATCTGCATACATTTGTTGAAGTCCATTCCGGCAGGAAGAGTCTTATTCATTCGCAGCAGAAATTCTTCGCAGTCGATATCTTCTTGCAACTCCAGGTCAAAATACTCTTTCTCACCCCATAGCCCTACCGGCAGTACTGTACCCATGGCGATTTTAATATGCGGATTAAAGCCTTCGGTTAAAGCGTAGGGAATCTCGGCCCGTCTCAGAGCCCTTTCGATAACATGCATCATATCCAGGTTAGCCAGAAACTTTAAGTCCGGTCCAACCCGGTATTCAACCCGAAGATGCAATATATAAACCTCCTTAAAGCTAAATTCAACACAAAACTTCTGCTGCCTATACACAGAGATTTTCCCCCTTAACCGCCGGTTCCCGACAACTTAATCAATATCAGGTATGGTTCGTGGAACTTAACGATTAATAAATGGGTGTGCTTCATAGGCAAATCGGTGTCAATCTGTGTTGAATTCTATTTTCTTAAATCATTTAACTTTAATCAGCCCGGTGTTTAATATCCAGATCAACTTCAAAATGCTGGCATATTCCACAACCGGCACAACCTTCTATGCGGCAATCAGGAGTGCTCTCTCCTCGCAGAGCTTTTTCATTCTCCAAGCGCAGATAAGCTTTGCTTACCCCGGTATCAATGAAATCCCAGGGAAAGACTTCATCATAGTTACGCAGCCTATTCACATAAAAATAAGGATCAATTCCGCTTTCCAAAAAGGCCCCCATCCATAAATCGAACCGGAAGTACTCTGACCAGCTGTCAAATTTACATCCTTTACTCCAGGCTTTAAAAATAACCCCGGATAACCTCCGGTCTCCGCGCGCCATGACACCTTCCAGAAAACTGGTCTGACTATCGTGGAAACTTAGTTTTATATTTTTTCTGCGCGTTGCCAGCATGAGCTTTCTTTTCTGTTCTAACTTTTCTATGCTGTCCTGAGGCTGCCACTGAAAAGGAGTATGCGCTTTGGGAACAAAACAAGCCAGACTAGCTCTGATCTCCACCGGCCGGCGTGAATACTTATTCCCAATATCTCTTACTTTTTCTATCAGCTCCAGGGTGCCTTTAAGATCTGTTTCAGTTTCAGTGGGCAAGCCATACATAAAGTATAGTTTGACCGATTTCCACCCCGATCGGAAAGCCGCCTCAACCGCCTTAAATAAATCTTCTTCACTTACATTTTTGTTTATTACATCCCGGAGTCGTTGGGTTCCTGCTTCCGGTGCCAGGGTGAGGGTTGTTTTGCGTACTTTCTGCACCTCATTGGCCAGATCTATAGAGAAAGCATCCACCCGTAAAGATGGCAGTGATATTCCGATACCTTTATCTCCGTATTCCTGAACAAGTTCCTTGACCAGTTCACTTACCCCCGAATAGTCAAGCGTACTTAAGGAAGCCAGAGATATTTCATCATACCCGGTATTTTTAAGCTGAGCCCGGGCTTGTTTCTTTAAAGTAGAGATACTTCTTTCCCGTACCGGCCGGTATGCTGTTCCCGCATGACAGAACCGGCAAGCCCTCTGGCATCCCCTCATCACTTCCAGAACAGCCCGGTCATGAACTATACTCATATAGGGTAATACTGGTTTATCAGGGTAATAAGCCTGGTCTAAATCTGCTACCAGACGTTTGCGTACCCGGGGCGGAGCTTGGTCACATAATGCCGCCATTCTTTTTACTGTGCCGTCATTATTATATTCCACCGAATATAGAGCAGGTATATAACACCCTTCAATTTTAGCCAGTTCTTTCAGTTTCTCGGTCCGGGTTCTTCCCCGGTTGCTCTCTATAGCATCAAGTATATCAATAATGGCCTCTTCTCCATCCCCAATTAAGAAAACATCGAAAAAGTCAGCATAAGGCTCAGGATTAAATACTACCGGCCCCCCGCCTATTACCAGCGGGTCACTGTCACTGCGGTCCCGTGACCATACCGGTACACCAGCTAAATCCAGCATATTAAGCACATTGGTTATAGATAGTTCATACTGCAGGGAGATTCCAATAGCATCGAAATCAGTCAGCGGGCGAAACGATTCCAAAGAATAAAGGGGTACTCCCTCGGCCCGCATAATCGCCTCCATGTCCGGCCACGGCGCAAAACTTCTTTCCAGGAGATGCTCGGTCGTTTCATTTACGATCCCATATAATATTTTCTGGCCAATATGAGACATACCAATTTCATAAACATCGGGAAAAGCAAATACCATTTTAGCCTGGCACTTGTCCCAATCCTTTTTAATCATGTTTACTTCCCCACCCGAATAACGGGCAGGTTTGGATACACGCGGCAGTATTTCTCTGAACAGCCTGTCCTTCATTATTTTCCTCCATCGGTCACAATTACTTTAATATCTTACCACAAAAAGGCGGATTTAACACAAATCCGGAACTCATCGGAAAACCAGGGTAGTACAATAGAGCAGCTTGAGTCCTTTAGTAGGAGACCACCCGGTTACGCACCACAATGGAATAGACGCTTAGCAATCACATAGCCTGGCTCGAGGACCTTTAGTAAAAAGGCACTCAATAAGCTCCGCTTCTGTCTTCATCCCAATAATCTCATGATTTTCATTAACTAATACCACTATCAAATAGTAGGTAGGGCGGGTGGAATCAAGTATTTTTTTTACCAGGGTTTGAGGTTCACTGACTACTTGCCGGGAGGGAAGTAAACCCTGACGCGATAGTTCACTTTTCTTATTGACCAGATAGCGCATAAAGGAATAGGCCAGAAACCTGGCTTCGCGATGGGCTGCCCAGTAGAGGAAAATACCAATTACTACATAGTTAGCGTTGTTGATGTGCAAATAAGTGAGATATGAACCTCCCCCAATTAATACCAGGGCAATTATCTTGCCTAAATTGGCTGCCCATTGGGTAGCTTTTTTATACCCAACTATAGTCGAGCACATGGCCCTTAACACTCGTCCTCCATCCAGCGGGAGAGCTGGCAGAAGATTGAAGCAGCCCAGTACAATATTGAAAGTTACGAAAAGCCGGGTATCTATATTCCCTAACTTGGATACCCCAAAATAAAAAACCGCTGCCAATGACAGACTTAATACCGGTCCGGCCATAGCAACGTATATTTCCTGTTCCGGGTCTAACCCCGTAAAATCTTCAATTTTAGCTTGCCCACCAAAAGGCAGTAATTCTATCTCGGCAACTTTTACTTTGAGTACCAGAGCCATTACCGTATGGGCAATTTCGTGCATTAAAACGGAAGCGATGATTATTAAGACTTCCTCAAGCAAACCCAGATAACCGTAGGCAAAACACAGTAAAAAAAATAACGGGTTAAGGCGGAAGGTAACCCCGGCGATTTTCCCCAGTTTCATTACTGTTCAAAAAGACTTTGTGGATTAAGTGGTCCATCCTCATTTCTTATTTCAAAATAAAATGTTGTACCCGTTTTTCCTAAGATCCTATCCATATCTACGTTCTCTCCGGTTTCCACCAGGATCTCCCGCAATCCTCCATACAGGGAATAAAACTCGTTAGCATGTTTGACCAGCAAGGAACGGTCTCCCGGCTCCCCGGAAATTTGCTCGACTTCCCCTTCCATGATCGGTTTTACCATTGTACCCGCCGCAACTTTCAGCATCATACCCGGGTAAAACTCCTCTTTTTCATAGTCACTGTTATAGTGCCACCCAAAATTGCGCTCAATTTCCAATATGTCACAGGGAGTTTGCAGAATGCTTGATGTGGCAGCAGGTACTGCCTGCTCTGGTTGGCCTTCTTTCCCATTATTTATTAGGTTTTGGGCGATTTCCGATATATTATAGTTGGTTTCGGTTATATATCTAAGAGCTGGTTCCACGATTTGGCGACTTGAATCAGATGCTTGCCACAAAAGACCTACTACTGCGACAATGAATATAACCAGCAGTAATCTTACCTTAAAGCTCCCCAACATTAAGCCTCACCCCCACCATAGACAAGCCCTGGCGATGTTCTCCTTTAAATATATTGGGACTTAAATTAATTTATGCCAGGCTGCTTTGTTTTGGCAGGGTTTATTTTTATTCACCCGGAATAGAAAACGCGGATACCACTTGATTGTTCTATATGTTAAAAAACTAATTTCCGGCCGCGTACATTTACACTGAGTATAAGAGCAGCCGCCAGCAAATTGGTAACCATGGAACTACCCCCATAACTAAGAAATGGCAAAGGGATTCCGGTAATCGGCATTAATCCGATTGACATTCCGATATTCTCATAAATATGAAATAACCACATGGCAGTTATCCCTACCACCAATAAGGTACCATAAAGATCACGGGAATGATGGCTTATATAGATAGCTCTTAATAATAACCCCCCATAGAGCAATATTACAAATGTTCCCCCCAGGAAACCAAATTCTTCCCCAATTACCGCATAGATAAAGTCAGTATGATGTTCGGGAAGGAAGTTTAACTGTACCTGGGTACCATTAAACAAACCTTTTCCAGTAAGCCCCCCGGATCCAATGGCAACCAAAGACTGGATGGTGTTCCATCCTGCCCCGCGGCCTCCCTGACCATCCTGGTATGGATCTATGAAAACTATCAGTCTTTTCAGTTGATAATCATCCAGGGGCAGCGGTAAGCCGAATTGAAAGTGCATAAAAAGCAATGCCCCGATTAAAATAAGAGCCGCTATAATAAGTTTCCAGAGAACTTTTGGGTTAGCACCGGCGGTAAACATCATGATTACGGTAATGAATATGTACACCAGGGCTGTACCCAGGTCAGGCTGCAACATTATAAGAACAAAAGGAATACCCATAAATATAAAACATGGCATCATTTCACTTAATTTCTCGAGCTTGCCCTTGCGTTTATCCAGGACGCTGGCAAATGCCAGTATTAATAGAATTTTAGTTAATTCTGCCGGTTGCATCGGGGGAAGGGGCCCTAAACTTATCCATCCGGTTGTTCCTCTTACTTCTTGTCCAAAAACAAGCACCATAATTAGAAGAAGTAATGAGAACCCATACAAGTAGGGACTAAATCTCTTTAACTGACTGTATTCGAAACGAATAACCAGAATAGCCAGTATAATACCAATAACTATAGCTCCCAGCTGTTTTTCCAGGTAATAATAAGGATCGCTGGAAACCCCTCGGGTTGCACTGGTAAGTATAATTAATCCGGTAGATAGTAATAATAATAAAAGGAATACAAAGGATTTGTCGATAAATTTCAGCCGCTTAACATCCAAAGTCCGATACCTCCTGGGTATCATTATAGCTTTTACAAAGTTTATTTCCAAACCACAAATACATCAAAATGAGTGAGGCAAGACTGCTTATTGCACTACTATACAAACAAAAGAGCGTCGATAAAAACGCCCTTTGTTTTTTTCTTTATCTGGTTGTCCTTGACCAACTACTGATTGGCTGCCCTTTTAAATCCCTTAACTGGGATATTGGCTACCAGAGCCACTGATGAATCATCATTTTCCAGATCTACGATTAAGCTCTCTTCGTCAATTTCCAGGTATTCACGAATTACTTTAATAAGATCCTCCTTTAAGGCACTTATAAAATCAGGAGATACAGAGGCTCGATCATGCACCAATACCAGGCGCAAACGCTCCCTGGCAATCTCTTTACTGGGCATTGACTCTCTTCTTAGTATTCTGGCTAGAAGTTCGATCAATGGTGTACCTCCTCTCTTACCTGGCTAGTTTGAGCATTTTACGGAATCGATCAACCAAATTGGACGATTCATCCAGTGGAGCTATAGGTACATCCTCACCAATCAACCGTCTGGCGATGCGCCGGTAAGCCTCACCAGCCCGGGAAGTGTTTTCAAGCACTGCTGGTTCACCACGATTGGTAGAGACAACTATTGATTCATCTTCCGGTACAACCCCTAAAAGACTTATAGAAAGAATATCATTTATGTCATTAACATCCATCATATCACCACGTTTAACCATCTTAGTGCGCAACCGGTTCACGATAAGCTTGGATCTTGTTAGCCCCGCGGCCTCCAGCAACCCAACAATTCTATCTGCATCCCTTACTGAGGATACCTCCGGAGTAGCAACTACAATGGCATCATCAGCGCCAGCGATGGCATTTTTAAAGCCCTGCTCGATTCCCGCCGGGCAATCCACCAGTATCATATCAAAATCGTTACGCAATTCATTGGTTAGATTCTTCATCTGGTGTGGTGTGATAGCGGTTTTATCTTTAGTCTGGGCAGCCGGCAAAAGGCACAAGCCGTCGAACCTTTTGTCCTTTATTAAGGCTTGTCTTAGTTTACAGTTACCATTGACTACATCAACTATGTCAAAAACTATCCGATTTTCCAATCCCATCACCACATCGAGATTTCTTAGACCCAGGTCAGTATCTATTAGCACCACCTTTTTATTCATCATAGCCAGGGCTGTGCCAAGATTAGCAACTGTTGTTGTCTTGCCTACACCACCTTTTCCCGAGGTAATAACTATAACCCTACTTTTCATCCCCCAAGCCTCCCATCATATTTTTAACCTTTCTATAATCACTCTATCTGCCTTTATTCGGGCTAGTTCTGGACTGTTTACCATTATGGTATCTCCATCAGGCGGCCTGGTTATATGATTGGCAATTCTCAACTGGGTAGGATTTAAACGAAAGGCAGCAATCACTGCTTTTTCATCTCCAAATGCCCCTGCATGAGCCATACCCCTGAGAGCTCCAATAACCAGGATACTACCACCGGCAATCACCTCCGCCCCCGGGTTAATATCACCCAGTACTACGATATTGCCGTCACTAAATAACTTTTGGCCAGACCTTAGATGCCGGTTGACTAAAATCGTATCGCTGGAGTAGGAAAATTCATCCCATTGTGAAGCAAAGTGATCAATTTCCTGCTCTGGTTGTGCGTCTGGTGCGTTTTGACGAATTATTTCTTTCAAGCGTAACCCATGATCAAGCAAAATGTCTTCAATTTCTCTAAACTGTTTATTAGTAAGCTGGCGGCTTCCAATATCGATACTAACGCAGCTCCCAATTGGACATAGACCTGGTGAGCCAATCTGGTTTTCCAGTTCCTCCTTTATTTCTTTAAAAGTACTCATGGCGGTTAGATCAACTAGAATATCTTCAATGCTGGTTATCATCGTTTCTGACATCTTATGCTCCCTCCATTTTCCACTGCCGCCCACAAGGCGAAGGCTTTTCATTATACTTCTATTGTTTACATTTATTTCCTCTCAAGAAAAAAAAATAAATAGGAGAAATAATATCTAATTCCCCCTATTTCGGTCGTTTGGTTGAAAGAATTTTATTTCATTTTTCTCAAGTAGCAATCGACATCAAAACCTCAATGCAGCTTAATCTCGATTCGTTTCATTGCTTACAGGTGTACCTATACCTCCATTTTGCGCCTGGGTACTGTTAACCGTTCCTTGATTAGTTTTCTGGTCCGGATTATTTTGGGCCTCAGCTAAATGATCAACAATTCCAAAATACTGCTCAAAAACTGCCTTGGCAACATATCCAGCTGAAGTACTGCCGCTGTAACCATATTCAACTACTCCGGCAAACGCAATCTCCGGGTTATCAAACGGTGCAAAGGCAACAAATACGCCATGGAATTCCCGGCGGGGATTATCTCCAGCCCGACCGGTCTCTGCCGTCCCCGTCTTGGCCCCTACCTGTATATGGGCGGGAAAGTTTGTAAACAGGAAGTGGGCGGTTCCGCCTTTTTGCGTTACTGCCAGCATGGCTCGCCGGGTCTCCGCCAAAGTATTCTGGGAAACATCTACTTTGCGCACGACTTCCGGCTTAAACTCCTTAATAACCTTTTTAGCGGGAGATTCTATTCGTTCCACCAGGTATGGTTTCATTAATTGTCCCCCGTTGGCTATGGTTGCCACATAGTTGGCTAGTTGTATTACCGTATAATAATTGGAACCCTGTCCGATAGACATATTAAAGGTATCAAATGGCTGCCATTTGGTATCAAATTGGTAATCAATATCATAACGAGCCTCCAAAGCAGCCTTCTCGTTTTTTTTATCCTTTAAGATTCTTTCTTTTTCCTCCTCTGTTTGGGCACTAGCCAAAAGCCGGTCATATTTCTTTTCTAGCTCTTTGCGCAACTCGTCATACTTACGGTTAATTAGCAGATCATTAAGCTGCTTCTTCCAGGCGGGTGTAGGCAACAGCCCGCTGGTCTCATGAGGCAGATCAATTCCAGTTTTTTGTCCTAAACCGAATTCATTAGCTATTTTGATAATTTCATTGTTGCCGGCCCGCCGCCCCATTTCCTGAAAATAAGTGTTACAGGAATGAGCCATGCCGGAATAGTAATTTACATTCCCATGTTTACCGGTACATTTGATATAAGGTGCAATCCAATAACGGCCTCCACAATTGACGTAATCGTTTACGGGATTCATATTCCCTGATTCCAGAGCTGCCATACCGGTTATAGGTTTAAAGGTAGAACCCGGCGGATAACTGGCCTGAATGGCGCGGTTCAGGGCTGCCCCGGGATTTAAGGGGTTATAGTCACCTTGCGGCAGATAATAGTTGGCCTCAGTACTGTCAAGACTGCCCTTCCAATCGTCAGGATTTAAAGCCGGACTACTGGTCATAGCCAATACCTGCCCGGTCTTGACATTGAGCAATACCGCTGAACCAACCTTTGCTTTGGGATAAGATTTTTGGAGGGTTTTCAGGGTGTCCTGCATACTCTTTTCCATTACTTTTTGGAGTTTCATATCTATAGTCAAATAAAGATTGTTTCCGGGTTTGGAATTTAGTGTCACCAGTTCTTTAACCGGTCGGCCGCGGGAGTCAACTTCCACCCGGCGCGCCCCATCTACACCGCGCAGATCCTTTTCATATTGTTTCTCAATCCCTGATTTGCCTATCAAGCTGTTGATACTGTACTTCACATCTTCGGTCTGATTAATTTCCTCCTGGCTTATGGAGTGAATATAACCCAGTACGTGTCCGGCTAATGACCCCTGGGGATAATAACGAAGAGGCTCAACGGTGACCTCCACCCCGGGGAAAGACTGCCGGTTTTCCTCCAACTTAACCACCAGGTCCCAGGGTATATCCCGCATAATGGTAACCGGCTCAAACAGGCGGAATTTTTGACCTTCAATTTTGTCTTTAATAAAGTCAAGGGTTACCTCGGGATAGTAGTCATCAATAATCTCCACTAGTTTTTCCAGCACGGCATCCTGATTTTGTACCCCCAGGTAACTGAGGCTTAATGTATATACCAACTCATTGGCAGCCAAAACCTGACCATCCCGGGTGTAAATCTCTCCCCGGGGCGCCCTCATGGTTACCAGACGAATCCGATTCTCCTTGGCCTGGGTCTGATAGACATCATTCTGCACAAGCTGTACGAAAGCTAATCTGATGCATAAAATGGCTAATAGCCCGATTACTACATAGCTATAAATCATAAGATTCTTTTTTAGTTTTGTTTTCATTTGTGAACACCTTGGTCCTTTAACCATCCATGGTAGGCAGAATTATAATACCAAAAATAAATGGGAATACTTACCACGCTGTTATAAATAATCTGGGTAACGATACTAGTCAGAATAAAATGGTCGAAGCCGAAGGCCTTCATATTTATAAGGGTTATTAACAGTATCAATAGGGCATTAATCAGGGTCGCCAGTATAGTGACCAACACTCCCACCAGGATGTTTTCTTTAAATACAATTCCCTGCAGCTTTCCCACTATATAAGCAACCACCGCTTTGGATAAGGCGTTGATGCCGATTACCCGACCCAGGTAAATATCCTCCAGCAGACCACATAAAAAGCCATACTTCATTCCCCGTTCGGGACCATTAAGCAAAGCAAAAAAGCAAACAAATATTAAGACTATATCTGGTATAGTTTCTCTGATACTTAGCGTTGCAAAAATGGTGGATTGTAGAAATATGGCCAGGAACGGCAATAGTATCAATATTATTAGTCGCACCTACTGCTCCTCCTGGTCAACCGTAATATTAACAGCAGGTGGAATGTAGTTCGTTACCACCAGAACCTCTTCCAGCTTACTAAAATCTACCCCTGGGGTAATTATCGCCGACAGTAAGAGCCCCCCGGGTTCTTTTTTGGTTTGTTTCACCGTACCAATAAGTATTCCTTTAGGGTAATACTCAGATAATCCTGAGGTAATAACACGGTCACCTTTTCTAATGTCAGAATAATAAGGAATATTTTTCATCCACAATTGGTAACTTTCACCCTTACCTTCTACTATTCCACTGGTTTCCCGGGTACGCTGTAAAATTGCTCCCACAGCAACCTCCCGGTCCGTAATCAAATATACCTGGGATGATTTCTGACTGACACTGCCTATCCTGCCCACCAGTCCATCCGGGCTTATAACGGCCATATCCTTTCTAATCCCGTGTTCAGAACCGCGATTTATGGTCAGTATTTTGCACCAATTATTAGGGCTGCGGGCTATTACCCGGGCAGCTGTGAATGAAAACATCTGGTCATGAGTATCGGTGAAGTTGACCAGACTGCGAAGCCGCAGCAGCTCGTCGGTTTCTTCGCGTAAAGCCTGGTTTTCCAATTTAAGCCGGTCGTTTTCTGCTTCCAGGTCTTTTACTTTTTGAATTAAGCCCTGTTTCTCAGTGAAAAAGGACCCAAATCCGCGAAAAAAGCCAAAAACACCGTTAACCCCGCTTTGCAGCGGGGTATAGATGTCCCTGATGGTTTTTTCAATTATGGTAGAGCTCTGCCGGTTAGGGGATGTAAAAGAAATAAGGCCTAAAGAAAAAGACACTATCACTACAACTATCCAAAAGGCCTTGCCTTTTATTAACTTATGCAAAATCCTCACCCAATTAATAAGATTTTCTGGGGGAAATAAGTACCCGTCTTAACACTTCAATATTTTCGTCAAGGACTTTGCCGGTTCCCCGCGCAACTGCCAGTAAAGGTTCTTCACATACATTTACCGGAATTTCAGTATGCATACTTATAAACCGATCCAGTCCTTTCAGTAATGACCCACCCCCGGCCATTACAATTCCGCGGTCAATAATATCAGAAGCCAGCTCGGGCGGGGTTTTTTCCAGGCATACTTTAATGCCTTCCAGAATCTGCACAACGGTCTCCTTCAGGGCCATTTGAATCTCTGTAGAAGATATCTCAATGGTCTTGGGCAGACCGGTAACCAAATCACGTCCCCTTACCTCATACGTTTCTTCCGGCTCTTCCAATAAGGCTGAGCCAATACTTATCTTTATATCCTCAGCGGTACGTTCACCTATTAATAAACTGTATTTTTTCTTCAGGTGTTGGATGATAGACTCGTCCATATTATCCCCGGCAACTCTTACTGATTTAGCCGTAACAATTCCTCCCAGAGATATGACAGCCACTTCGGTTGTCCCCCCGCCAATGTCAACAATGAGATTTCCAGTAGGTTCCTGTACGGGCAGACCAGCACCGATTGCGGCCGCCATAGGCTCTTCAATTAGATAAGCCTCTTTGGCTCCGCCTTGAAGTGCAGCCTCTCTTACTGCCCTCTCTTCTACGGTTGTACAACCAGTAGGAATACTAATCACAATACGCGGCTTCATGAACGGTGTTCTTTGTCCTAAAGCTTTATTAATGAAGTACTTCAGCATTGCCTGGGTAACGTCAAAATCCGCTATAACTCCATCCTTCATAGGTCTAATAGCGACTATATTACCTGGCGTGCGGCCAATCATTTGCTTGGCCTCTTCACCCACGGCCAAAACTTTTCCTGTATCATTCTGTATTGCTACCACGGAAGGTTCTCTTATAATTACTCCCTTACCCTTCAAGTGAACTAGAGTATTAGCAGTACCCAGGTCAATGCCCATGTCTTTTCCAAAAACCACTGTTTTGTATCCTCCTTAAAAACTATATTGATCCTTTGGCCTTTAAGCTACAATATGTGTTATCACCAACAATAATATGATCTAATACCTCGATACCCATTATTTTACCAACTTCGATCAATCGCCTGGTTACTTCGATGTCTTCACGGCTGGGCGTAGGGTCGCCGCTGGGATGATTGTGAACTAATATAATGGAAGCAGCACTGCGTTTAATAGCAGTTTTAAAGACTTCCCGGGGGTGGACAATAGAACTGTGCAGGCCACCTATCGAAATGTCCTCCATTGTAACAAGTCCGGCTTTTCTATCTAAATATAATACGCGGAAGTGTTCCCGGTCAAAGTAGCGCATTTCTTCCATTACCATATTTTTCACATCTTCGGGTGATTTGATGGTTGTCCTATGCTGTATATCGAGAGCAATTCTACGCCCTAATTCTGCAGCCGCCTTAATAGAAACCGCTTTGGCCAAACCAATGCCTTTGTGTGACTTTAGTTCTTCCAGGCTGGCTTCTTTTAAGTGCCTCAGGCTTCCGTAACTAACCAGCAAAGAATTAGCCAGGTCGATAGCACTTATGTTCCTTGTCCCCATACCTAATATAACAGCCAACAATTCACTGTCAGTTAAATTCTTCTCCCCGTGGATTACCAGCTTCTCCCTGGGGCGCATATTTTCGGGCAGGTCTTTTATTAAAACTCCATACTCCACTATTAGCTCCCCCCCATAAAGTAACCCCCTGTTTCTTCAACATTAAATATAATCTGGTAATTGGTAAACCCACAACATTATAATAACATCCTTCTATTCTATCTACAAATATAGCCCCCAGACTCTGAATGGCGTAGGATCCGGCCTTGCCCTTGTAGTCCCCGGAAGCTATATACGCATTAATTTCATTATCCGTAAGGTTGCGAAAGAAAACTTTAGTAATCTCAGCCTCAATCTGTATATCACCGGTATCCGTGTCGATTACACAAAGACCAGTTATTACTTCATGTTGTTTTCCACTGAGAAGCGACAATGTATGGTAAGCATCTTCCTCGTCAACCGGCTTGCCTAGCCGATAATTTCCCAGAACCACCATCGTATCGGCACCAATAACCAGGCTGTGGTCAACTAATTTTGATACATGGCAGGCTTTCTGAAAAGCATTTTTCTTGACTAAGTCTTGCGGTGCCTGAAGAGGTGATACATCTTCTTCAATTTCAGCGGGCATTACAATAAAATTTAACCCTAACCGGGTTAGAAGCTCTTTGCGCCGCGGTGATTCAGAAGCCAAAATGATATTCTTTGTCATTATCCTTACAGTCCTACACTAATTCAATCTGATTAATTGGTCCTAATGAAGAAGCCAATTTTTAATCAAGTTTAGCATTAGTATTAGGCAAAAACAAGTTCAATAACCTGTGAAGAATTTAACCAGTTAGTGAAAACCACATGATACAATTTTACTGTTTGCTTACCAGGTTAAAGCTTAAAACCTCAAGATTTACTGACAGGTCTACATTACGTAACACCACCCCGGCAGGAACTCTTAGCACCCGGGGGGAAAAGTTAAGTATCGCTTTTACCCCGGCATCCACCAGCTTATTGGTAACTTCCTGGGCAACTGGTGCCGGAACAGTAATTATGCCGATATTAATCGCATAACTTTTTACCCTCTCCTTCATAACATCAAGGGGTTCTACTATCACATTACCCAGCTTTTTCCCGATGGTTTTTTCATCTATATCAAGAATAGTGGTGATATTAAATCCACGCTCCGCAAACCCGTTATAAAGTGCCAGTGCCGAACCCAGCTTACCAGCACCAATAATTATGGCATTCCATTTCTTATTAAGCCCCAGAATCTTTAATAAGTTATCATACAATTCCTCAACTTTATAACCTACTCCACGAGTGCCGAACTCCCCGAAATAAGCTAAATCCTTTCTAACCTGAGCTGAACTAACTCCAACACCCGCAGCGATTTCACCTGATGAGACCGTTTGTATTCCTTCGCCCATCAACTGATAGAGATAACGCGAATAAATGGAAAGTCTCATCACGGTTGCTTCAGGAATTTTATATATTTTCACAGTCTCCAGCTCCTTTGTCTGATAAATTGTTACCATTGTTACAATTTATTTTACTTCATTATCTAACACTCCGGGCAATAAATCATTCTAAAAAAAAAGGGCTCTCTTGCCTTCTAAGCAGAGATCCTTCGTAAATCGTTCCCCTTTATAAAATGTTAGAAAGTATTTTATAAAACACCGTAGCTACCAGGGCAGCTGATGGTATAGTAACAAACCAGGCAATTATTATCTGTCGGGCTATGTTCCATCTAACTCCCTTAAGCCTTTTGGCAGCACCAACCCCCATAATAGACGACGAAACCACATGAGTGGTACTAACTGGTGCGCCTACCAGCGTTCCACAATATATTACCATCGATGATGTAAAGTCAGCAGCAAAACCATTAATAGGTTCAATTCTGAAAATCTTTCCGCCCATGGTTTTTATAATTTTCCAGCCCCCTAATGCCGTTCCCGCCGCCATGGCCCCGGCACAGACTACTTTAACCCATAAAGGAACCGTAAAGTCAGCTATTAATCCGCCGCTAAACAGAGCCAGGGTAATAATACCCATTGATTTCTGCGCATCATTAGATCCATGGGCAAATGATGCCATACCCGCTGAAATTATCTGCAATTTTCGGAATTTACGATTAGTGCGAGCCGGTGAAGCGCCTTTGAAGAGCCAAAACAGGACGGTCATAACTATACTACCCAAGACCATTCCAATTATCGGAGTAATTATCAACCCTAAAAATATACTGGTAAACCCGCCCCATTTAACCAGGTTACTTCCGAAACCAGCTAGTACAGCACCTACTAAACCACCAATTAAGGCATGTGATGAACTACTCGGTATCCCAAAATACCAGGTAAAAAGGTTCCAAAATATAGCAGCAATAAGAGCACTAACTATAACAATTGGGGTAACGGCATCGTGGTAAACAATATTCTTGCCAATAGTCGTTGCTACGGCAGTTCCGCTTAAGGCTCCTACGAAGTTAAAGGTAGCCGCCATGGTGATTGCGGTGCGCGGTGAAAGGGCTTTGGTAGAAACAGAAGTGGCAATTGCATTAGCCGTATCATGAAATCCATTCACGTAGTCAAAGATGAGTGCTAATAATACAATCATTATGATTGTAACTATACTAAACATATTTTACGGCTACTCCCTTAATTATATTGGATACTCCCTCACAGTAATCAAGGGTAGTTTCAAGGTGTTCATATATCTCTTTCCATTTAATTATGTCGACTACATTCTGGGTTTTCTCAAAAAGCAGGGCGATACCGGCCCGGTATAAATAATCACCCTCATGCTCATAGGAACGAATCTTTTCACATGAATCAATTATTTGGTGGTGATTAGACCTTATATCGTTTAACTTCTGAACTGCATTTTTTATTTCGAAAGCTGCTTGTTCCAAAACCAGGACTAATTTTAAAACATACTGGTCTTGTGGCTGCCCGGCTTTGTAAATGACAATTTTCTCCATGGTACCCTGGATATGATCCAGTACTCGGTTAAGCTCCTGGGCTAAAACCAAAATGTCTTCCCGGTCAAAGGGAGTGATAAAAGAGTTGTTAATTGATTCGATAACGTGTGCCAGTATTTCGTCTCCACGTTCCTCAACGACCGTCAATAAATTCAGATTGTAAACTGGATCCCCCTTTTCATCAATAAAACTTCTAAGTATCTGGGCTGCTTCACAGATTGCTTCAGAACTTTCTTCGAAATAAGTAAAAAATTTGCCCTCTTGTGGCTTTAGTTTAAAAACCACATTAAAACCTCCTATTTATCCGTGTATACATTATCCTTTTCGTTCATTATAACAGTATAAATAAAATTCAATGTTAAAAAACTGTTAACTATTTATTAAATACTTGCGAGCCTGGTTGAGTACATAAAAGGACCCCGTAACTACCATATATTCATTTGTTTTTAAAAGTTTTATTCCCCGGTCAACTGCTGCTTTAATATCCTCCTCTGCAAAGACCATTACGTTTGGAAATACTTTCTGCCATTCCTTCTTTACTCTCTGCCAGTTGTTATTACGGTGCCCCTCTGGTCTGGTTACAATACATACTCTGGTGTCTTGACCCCAGTAAGGAACAATTGCACTGACATCTTTATCATCCACTAATCCACACACCAAAATCTTTTGCCGGTGGGGCAGCAGGTTATGTAATGATTGAGTCAATGCCCTGGCCGCCTGAGAGTTATGGCCTACATCACCAATTATTAGGGGTTCATCTCTTAATATCTCCATTCTGCCCGGCATAGTCAAATTATTTAGAGTATTAATAATATTCCGGCTTTTTACCTCGAATTCCGGTTGTAATAACCCAATGGCAGCTAATGCTGTGCTCAGATTTTCCAGTTGGTAATCACCCAGAAGTGAAAATCGAGCCGCGGGGATGCTGAGGAAATCAGATGTAATACTAATAGTTTGCCCCTTAAGAGCAGTTCCAGCAATTTTTTTTATTTTCACTGCAGCTGACCTTTTAACCGGAGCTTTTTTTGCCCGGGCGGTTTGATTAATCACCATTGCCGCCCGGTCAGGCATATTGCCTATAACAACGGGAACATGCTCCTTAATGATTCCCGCCTTGTTCCAGGCGATCTCTTCCAGGCTGTCCCCTAAAAAATTTACATGGTCCAAGGCAATACCGGTAATAACTGCAACCCGGGGAATAATGACATTAGTTGAATCATAAACACCACCCATACCGGTTTCCAGGACAGCTATATCTACCTGTCTATCCTGAAAAAACTTAAAAGCTACCGCAGTAAGGATTTCAAATTCCGTAGGGTGTCGGAAGCCTTCCTTAAGCATTGTGCAAATATTCTCTTCAGTCTGGTCCAGATAGTTGCTCAACTGTGTCGCATCCATCTGTTGATTGTTTATGGTTATCCTTTCCAGGTAAGAGTGTAAATGCGGGGAATTAAATCTGCCCACCCGGTAGCCAGCATCAATCAGCATGTTGGACACCATCAAAGATGTTGAGC
This sequence comes from Syntrophomonadaceae bacterium, assembly GCA_050943315.1. Lineage (GTDB taxonomy): Bacteria > Bacillota > Syntrophomonadia > Syntrophomonadales > Syntrophomonadaceae > JBDKUD01. The sequence continues at coordinate 42,888 of JBMNOY010000004.1, read as the reverse complement.
CTTTGCCATTTGTCCCCGCAATGTGAACATATTTTAATCCCCGGTGCGGATTCCCCATTAACTCCAGTAAGCGAGTAATCACTTCCAGGCCCGGCTTTATTCCCAGACTGGTACTCAAATCATAAAGACGCTGCCCGATTAGTTTTTCAATATCTGCAGGCGTTGCAAAATACCTTCCTTCTTATATTGTGACTCTTTAAGCCGCGACTGTTCCTTTTCTACTACCTCCTGGGGAGCTTTAGCCAGGAATTTTTCATTGCCTAGTTTCGCCAGGGATTTTTTCATGTCGTTTTCAACATTACCCAGTTCTTTTTCCAGCCGGGCTACTTCTTTATCTACATCTATTATGCCCTCTAAGGGTACATAGATTTCGGCTGTTGCCGTTAGAGCTGATACAGCCTGCCGGGGTTTTTCTTTGAGCTTCTCCATTATCTCCATCTCGCTGACATTGGCCATATCTTTAACATAGGAACTATTGTCATGCAAATATTCCATCTTAGCCTTATCCTGCACCACAACCAAAGCCTTTACTTTGGAGCCAGGGCTTACATTAAATTCAGCCCGGATATTACGAATGGCACGTATAATTCCCATTACCTCCTGCATTTGCACAACTGCTTCCGGCCACCAGCGGCTTTCCTCAGCCGAAGGCCATTCTTGCAACATAATAGTGGCATCGTGGCCAGGCAGGTATTGATATATTTCTTCGGTGATAAAGGGCATAAAGGGGTGCAGTAGTTTTAAGATTTCCACTAAAACATCCCTTAACATATTTTGTACCAGCAGCCGCTGCCTTGCATTCTCCGGCCGGAATAACCGGGGTTTGGCTAATTCAATGTACCAGTCGCAAAATTCATCCCAGATAAAATCATAAATAGTACGAGCCGCTTCACCCAGATCATAATTCTCCAGCATCTTAGTCATTTCTGCCGTAGTACTGTTAAGACGGGATAATATCCATTTGTCGGCCAGGGTTAATTCATTGTCACTAATGGTTACCGGCTCATAGCCTTCCATGTTCATAAGTACAAACCGCGAGGCATTCCATATTTTATTGGCAAAGTTACGGGTGTTTTCTACCTTGTCCCAATTAAAACGGATATCATTACCCGGAGTAACTCCAGTAATCATGGAAAATCTCAAGGTGTCAGCTCCGTACTTTTCAACCACTTCAAGAGGATCGATACCGTTACCCAGGGATTTACTCATTTTCCTCCCCTGTCCGTCCAGTATCAAACCGTGGATATTAACATGATGGAAAGGTACCTTTCCGGTATGTTCTATTCCCGAGAAAATCATCCGCGCCACCCAGAAGAATATGATATCCCTTCCGGTGACCAAAACACTGGTGGGATAAAAATAGTCCAGATCACTGGTCTTTTCGGGCCAGCCCATAGTGGAAAAAGGCCACAGGGCACTGGAAAACCAGGTATCTAAAACATCCTCGTCCTGTTTTAAGTTAGCTGATTGACACTGTGGACATTTATCAGGGTCAACCTTGCTGCATATTACCTCTCCACAGTCCTGGCAATACCACACCGGTATCCGGTGACCCCACCATAACTGCCGGGAAATGCACCAATCCCGAATATTCTCCATCCAGCCAATATAAATGCGGGTAAAGCGTTCCGGGATAAACTTTATTTCTCCGTCCAATACCTTCTGTATGGCCGGCTCAGCCAACGGTTTCATCTTTACAAACCACTGTTTGGAAACCATGGGCTCAATTATCGTGTTGCAGCGCTGACAATGTCCCACCGCATGCTGGTGGCTCTCCACTTTTATTAAAAAGCCCTGTTCATCCAGATCTTTCACTATCTGTTTACGGCATTCTTCCCGGGATAAGCCCTGATATTTTCCGGCATTTTCGCTCATAAAGCCATTTTCATTTATTACCACTATCTGTTCCAGGTTATGGCGCAGACCCATATCGAAATCGTTAGGGTCATGAGCCGGCGTTACTTTTACCGCCCCGGTCCCAAATTCGCGATCTACATAATCATCGGCAAATACTGGTATCAAGCGGTTTACTAAGGGCAATTTAACTTTTCTGCCCACAATAGTGCTGTACCTCTCGTCTTCCGGATGAACCGCCACTCCGGTATCTCCCAGCATAGTTTCCGGTCTGGTGGTAGCTACTATAATATATTCGTCTGAGTCTTCCAAAGGGTATTTTAAATGCCACAGGTGTCCTTCAGTATCCTCGTGTTCCACTTCAATATCGGATATGGCAGTGTGGCACTTGGGGCACCAGTTTATAATGTAATCCCCCTGATATATCAATCCTTTGTTATAAAGGTTAACAAATACCTCTCTGACCGCCTGGGAGCAGCCTTCATCCATGGTAAACCTTTCCCGGCTCCAATCACAGGAGGAACCCAGAAGACTTAACTGACTGGTAATGCGATTACCGTACAGGTGTTTCCATTCCCAGACCCGTTCAAGGAATTTTTCCCGTCCCAGGTCATAGCGGCTAAGTCCTTCTTGGGCTAGTGATTCTTCCACCTTGGCCTGGGTAGCAATGCCAGCATGATCAGTGCCCGGCAGCCATAAAGTATTATACCCCTGCATACGCCGCCAGCGGGTAAGTATATCTTGTATAGTACAATCGAGGGCATGCCCCAGATGCAGGGCACCAGTTACATTTGGGGGCGGCATAACAATTGAAAAGGGTTTTCGGGTGCGATCCTCACCGGGAGCGAAATATCCGTTTGCTTTCCAAAATTCATACCACTTGCTCTCAACATTTTGGGAATTATATACACTTGGCAGATTATCTATCGACATGGGCGGACCTCCTCAGTTAAATGTCGCTATAACAGTTCATTATTATACAATCTAAATTGTACTTAAAATAACATGTTATGTGCAAGTAATATGCAAAATTCCACGCTTACTAATCACTGCTGCATCTGCAAAGGCTCAAACCCCAGCCGCAGGTATTATAATAACCCGATAAATAGGCCGGCTTCATAACCAAGCAACAGCCTAACCAGGGTAACGATTAGAGCAGATTGTTACTGCTTCTATTCTTGTGGATAACCGGTTATATATGCTACTCTAAACATATAAAGTAGAAAGGTAATGGTTGGATAATGAGCAATAAAAAAGTAGGTCGTAATGATCCTTGCCCATGTGGCAGCGGCAAAAAATATAAGAACTGCTGTATGCAACTGGATGAGTTGACCGGAGGAGCTCTTGACCCCTTTTCGCGCTACAGCCAGGTAATTTCCTCCTTAAAAATAAAAATGGATAACCAGTTTGCCAGCAGTCTGCGTAAGAATAAAAAAGATAATAAGGATAGATTCACTCGTTTCGCAGTTGGTAATCAACTGCCGCCCGATAACGAAGCCCTGCTTTCCGACTGGTTATGGTTTGATTATCGTGATAAGGACAACAAGACCCTGGGAATGCGGTATTTTGAGGAAAACGGTCAATATCTGGGCCAAATCTGGCAAGATTGCCTGGATGCCTTGAACAAATCTTATTTATCCATTTATGAGCCGGTTGATTCCAACCTTAATTATCTTTTGGTTCAGGACATCTTTACCCAGGAAAAAAGGCACCTGCTATTACAGGAACCCTGGGTGATAGATGAAAGCACCGGCAATATTCTTCTTCTAGGAAGATTAGTAAATCTTCCTCAAGCAACTATATTTACGGGGATGGTACTAATGCTCAAGAACATTTCCAGGGAAAAGGATTTTCTGATTAATAATCTGAAGTATTTTCAACAAATAACTGGCTGCAGCAACATTGTCGAATTCTTAAAGAATAATACCGATATAATTTATGGCCTGTTTGATCATGCCTATAAAAAGACCCGGCTAAGCTTAAACGATATCCGCTATAGCAAAATAGAGAAAGCTGACCAGACCGCTATTTTAGCCGCTATTTCTAAATGCGAACAGTTTAATCACTTGTATAGTTGCGGTGGATTTGAATGGTACCGGCCCAAAATTTATTCTGGCTATGCCCGGCTGGCTTTAAGTGAAGATACTATTATAATATGTGTTGATATTATCGACGATTGGGAGGTTTTATATACTACAGCAGAAAAATTATTACCGGGAATAGAACTTCAAGTGGTAAGCAACCTGATTGAACCTCCGGCCATCAGTAATCGCGATTTATGGTTTTTAATTATGAAAGATCAGGAAACAGCTAGATGGTTTGGGACTCCCCACCGTGAATTAGATGACAAAACCCCCAAGAAAGTACTAGAAGAGGAAGGTGGCCGGCAACGCTTAATTTCCATGTTAGATACGTTTGCCGCCAAAACTGCCCGCAGCGATGAAGAACGGGAACTAATAGCTTATATGCGGGAATATATAGAATATGTTTATACCCATCTGGTTCATTAATATAAACCTTTATAATAGTTGCCATTAGCTAGCCTTCTGCCTGCATTGGGCTAGCTTTTTAATTATAAAGGACCATTCCTAATCCAACTCCTAATCCAACACTTTCAAGCCAATTTGTATCACACACCATGGCAATCCTCCTTTTATAACAAACTCCTATAACTATCTCAAAAAAGTACCGCAATATTATTAAAAGGTAAATTTTGTTTTTGCGATATTTTTATAATAATATTGGACTTAAATGTGTATTATTCGACATTGTGAAGTGGTGAACAAGCTTAAATTTAAACAGTAGGAGGATAATCTTTGATGTGCGGTGGTTGTAGCAATGTATTTAAGGAAGAGAAATACCGGGAACTTGACAGTTTCATTGAAACTCTTGAAGAAAAAAAAGGATCTTTAATCACTGTTTTGCACAAAGCTCAGTCTATTTTCGGATATCTGCCTTATGAAGTTCAAAGTTACGTGGGGGAGAAGCTTAACATTCCCAGCTCAAAAGTCAATGGAGTTGTAACCTTCTATTCCTACTTTACTGAACAACCAAAGGGAGAGCACGTTATCCAGGTCTGTCTCGGTACAGCTTGCTTTGTACGGGGTTCAGATGCCGTTCTCAAAATGCTGGAAGAGAAGCTTGACACCAAAGCAGGTAAGACAACCAAAGATGGGAAATTCAGCCTTGACCCGCTAAGGTGTATTGGTGCTTGCGGCTTGGCACCAGTGCTTACTATTGACGGTAAAGTTTATGGTCAGGTTACTCCTAACCAGATTGATAGTATTCTTGCAGAGTACAAGTAGTGAGGAGGAAATAAGCAATGAATAGAATAAATGACTTGGGCGAGCTAAAAGCACTGCAAACAGAGCTTTCCAAGAAAAACGATATTACCAAAGTATATATCGGACTTGCTACTTGTGGTATTGCTGCCGGTGCAAAGAAATCCATGGCAGCAATCCAGGATGAAATAGAAAAACTAGGTTTGACAAATGTTGAGCTGGTACAAGCAGGCTGCATGGGCAGGTGCTATGCTGAACCTACATTCGAGGTAGTAGTACCGAATCAGCCAAGTGTAGTGTATGGTTATGTTGATGAAGAAACAGCCCGTGAAATAGCCAGGACTCATTTAGCCGAAAATAAGATTCTTGAAAATAAAAGGATTCATAAACCCGGGGTTGATGATAAACAAATCAGAATAGCTCTCAGGAACTGCGGCACTATTGATCCTGAAAAACTGGAAGACTATATCGCCGCCAAAGGCTACCAGGCCCTGGGAACTTGTATTACCGAGAAAAAACCCGATGAAGTAATTCAAGAAATAATAGCTTCAGGTCTAAGAGGCCGGGGCGGCGGTGGCTTCCCAACTGGGATTAAATGGCAATCCGCAGCCAAATCCCCGGGGGACCAGAAGTATATAATTTGTAATGCCGATGAAGGCGATCCCGGTGCCTTTATGGACAGAAGTATTCTTGAAGGTGACCCGCAAAGTGTTCTTGAAGCGATGGCAATTGCTGGATACGCGATCGGAGCCAACCAGGGATATATATACATTAGAGCGGAATACCCATTGGCGGTTAAGAGGCTCCTTATTGCCATAGATCAGGCTAAAGAAGCTGGTCTTTTGGGCAAGAACATTCTGGGCACGGATTTTGAATTTAATATAGACATTAGATACGGGGCAGGCGCATTTGTATGCGGTGAAGAAACGTCCCTAATTCACTCTATAGAAGGAGAAAGAGGAGAGCCTACCAACAAACCTCCTTTCCCGGTCCAAAGCGGTTTATGGGATAAACCGACATCGGTAAATAACGTTGAAACCTTTGCCAATATTCCCGCCATAATCCTTAAAGGAGCCCAGTGGTTCAGCTCTATAGGGACTGAAAAAAGCAAAGGAACCAAGGTCTTTGCCCTGGCCGGCAAGGTTAAAAGAGTTGGATTGGTTGAAGTCCCCATGGGTACCACCATCAGAGAAATAGTTTATGACATGGGCGGCGGTATTGTTGGTGACAAGAATTTTAAATCTGCTCAAACTGGAGGCCCATCCGGAGGTTGTATTCCTGCTGAGCATTTAGATACCCCCATTGATTATGATACTCTCTCTGCTATAGGCTCCATGATGGGTTCCGGCGGAATGATTATTATGGACGAAAATGACTGCATGGTTGATGTAGCCAAGTTCTACCTGCAATTTATTGTAGATGAATCATGCGGAAAATGTACCCCTTGCCGGGTAGGAAACAAACGCCTGCTGGAAATTCTCGAAGGAATAACCAATGGCCAAGGTACTATGAAAGACCTGGATAAGCTGACCGAGCTCAGCCTGGCCATTAAAGATACTGCCCTTTGCGGTCTTGGACAGACTTCCCCTAATCCGGTCCTCAGTACGTTAAGGTATTTTAAAGATGAATATATCAGCCATGTAAGGGATAAAAGATGCCAGGCAGGTCGTTGTTCAGGACTTGCGATATATCACATTATTCCTGAAAAATGTACCGGTTGTAGTTTGTGTACGAAAAAATGTCCTGTAAACAGTATTGAAGGCTCGATGAGAAGAGGAACACCTAAAAAGCTTTATCAGATTATACAGGAAAAATGCATCAAATGTGGTTCCTGCATGGCAGCATGTAAATTCGAGGCCATAGAAAAAATATAGGGGAGGTTTAAAAGTTATGAGCGAAGTTAATATTCAAATAAATGATGTTAAACTATCGGCACCAGCAGATTATACCATATTGCAGGCGGCACGCTTGGTTAATGTTGATATTCCTACACTTTGCCATATGAATCTGCATGACAATAAAAAGAGTAAACATGAAGCAACCTGTCGTGTATGTATGGTAGAAATTGAAGGAAGAAGGAACCTGGCTCCAGCATGTATTACTAAGATTAGCGAAGGAATGAAAATAAAGACCAACACCCCGAGGGCTATAAGGGGCAGAAGAACATCAGTTGAACTTCTCCTTTCTGACCATCCCCTGGATTGTTTGATTTGTGAGAAGAATCAGAATTGTGAACTGCAACAACTGGCAGCCAAGTTAGGTATAAAAGAGATAAAATATCAGGGGGAAATGTCCAAATTCGAAAAAGATTGCTCCAGTTATTCTATCCAGAGAAATCCGGACAAATGCATACGTTGCCGAAGATGCGAAATAATGTGCAATGAGGTTCAGACCTGCGGCGTTCTTTCGGCTAGCGGCAGAGGTTTCGAAACCATTGTTAAACCAACCTTTGGAATGCCTCTGATTGACACTGCCTGTACATTTTGCGGACAGTGTGTAGCTGTTTGTCCTACAGCAGCACTTTCCGAAAAAAGTGTTGTAAGCGAGGTCTGGGATGCGATAAATAACCCGGACAAATTTGTTGTGGTGCAAACCGCCCCGGCAGTTCGGGTGGCTCTGGGCGAAGAATTCGGTATGGAGCCGGGTCATTCGGTAACCGGGAAAATGGTATCCCTGCTCCGGTCACTAGGTTTTGATAAAGTATTTGACACGGACTTTGCCGCCGATCTAACTATTATGGAAGAAGCGACCGAGTTAATTCACCGCCTGAATAACAACGGAAAGCTGCCCATTATGACCAGCTGCTGCCCGGGATGGATTAAGTTTTTTGAACACCAGTTCCCTGATCTGATGGATATTCCGTCATCCTGTAAATCCCCGCACCAAATGTTTGGTGCTATCATAAAATCCTATTATGCTGAAAAACTGGGTAAACGCCCCGATCAGATGGTAGTTGTTTCCGTAATGCCATGTGTGGCAAAAAAATTCGAAGCAGCCAGACCAGAACTTATTACCCGTGAAGGATGCAAAAACGTTGATTATGTAATAACCACCCGTGAATTGGCCAAGATGGCCAAGGAAGCGGCTATCGACTTTATGGCCTTGCCGGATGAAGACTTCGATCATCCGCTGGGCGAATCAACCGGTGCGGCGGTAATATTCGGAGCCACCGGAGGAGTTCTTGAAGCAGCCCTTAGAACGGCTTATGAATGGCTCACCGGAACTACTTTGGAAAAGGTTGAGTTTGAGGAGCTGCGCGGAATGAAAGGCATTAAATCCGCCACCATAAAGATTAATGATATGGATGTTCGGGTTGCTGTAGCCAGCGGACTTGGTAATGCCCGAACCCTGCTGCAATGTATCCGCGAAGGCAGATCCAGATACCATGCTATTGAGATTATGGCTTGCCCAGGCGGCTGTATAGGCGGAGGCGGACAGCCCTACAACCATTGTGATATTGAAGTGCTTAAAGCTCGTACCCAGGCGCTATATGAGGAAGACAGAAACAAACCTATCCGGAAGTCTCATGAGAATCCGCTTGTACAGCAGCTTTATAAGGATTTTCTGGGTGAACCTTACGGAGAAAAAGCCCATAAACTTCTCCATACTCATTATATCAAGAGAGATAGAATATAAATCTACATTCACTCTCCCCTATTAATTACTAAAGGCTCAGAATTCAGCCAATAAACTGATTCTGAGCCTTACTATTGATAACTATGAAAAATATGCCAGTAATAGTTTTTATACTATTTCCTCCAGAGCGAAGAGTACTTCATCTGCACCTTCTCCGGTTTCCGCGGAAAAACAAATCGGTGTCTCACCGGCCTGCATGTTTAAGGTCTTTCTTATTACGGCTATATGCTTGCTCCTCGCTCCGCGGGATATTTTGTCAGCTTTAGTAGCCACCACCAGTAAGGGAATTGAGTAGTCAAGCAGGTAGTCCTTCATTAATATATCATTGTTATTAGGAGGATGGCGAATATCAACCAATTGTATTACGCCTCGTAATTGACTGCGCTGGGACAAATAATTTTCAATCATTCTGCCCCATTTTTCCTGTTCGAATTTGGATACACGGGCATAACCGTATCCCGGCAAATCTACCAGGTACCAGCTATTATTAATAGAATAATAATTAATAGTCCGGGTTTTGCCGGGTGTGGAACTGGACTTAGCCAGATTTCTGCGGTTAACTATTTTGTTAATCAATGATGATTTGCCCACATTTGAACGCCCTACCAGGGCTATTTCAGGCCAATCCGTGGAAGGAAGATTTTTAATGTCCACATAACATCCCGCAAATTCTGCTTTTTTAATCTTTAACATAATACTACTTAACCAGAGCCTCCTGAATTACTTCATCCATGTGGCTCACCATAACGAATTTCATTTTTTTCTTCACGTTAGCCGGAATTTCTTCCAGGTCTTTCTTATTTTCAGCAGGAATGATAATAGTATCTATACCCGCCCGGTGAGCGGCCAAAACCTTTTCCTTTAACCCACCGATAGGCAAAACCCGGCCTCGTAAAGTTATTTCCCCGGTCATCGCTACATCGTTTCTAACCGGAACCCCAGCCAACGCCGATGCCAATGCAGTAGCCATGGTAATACCAGCCGAAGGTCCATCTTTGGGAATGGCTCCTTCGGGAACATGAATGTGAATATCATAGTGCTCCAGGGTATCCTCACTTATATGAAGCTCCTCCGCCTTAGATTTAACGTAGGTTAATGAGGCTTGGGCAGATTCTTTCATCACATCACCCAGTTTACCGGTTAGAGTAAGCTGCCCTCCCTTCCCTTTGAGAAGTGCAACTTCAATTGCGAGAATATCTCCACCGCTTTCCGTCCAGGCCAGACCAGTAGCAACTCCCACCTGGCTCTCTGTTTCAGCGGTTCCATACCGGTATCTCCCTGCCCCCAGGTATTTACTGATATTGCTAACGGTAATATTGGCATGGGTGTTTTTATCTTTCACTACCTCCCGGGCTACTTTACGGCAAACTGCAGCAATCTGCCTTTCCAGGTTTCTAACTCCGGCTTCACGGGTATATTCCCGGATAATTTGCCTGATGGCGCCTTCGGAAAAAGTAATGTTGCTGGGTTTCATTCCATGTTCCTTTATCTGTTTGGGTATTAAATACCCGGTGCCAATATGCAGTTTTTCCTCTTCTGTATAACCAGATATCTCAATTATCTCCATACGATCCAGCAAGGGCCGGGGAATATTATAGATGGAATTGGCAGTGGTTATAAACATAACCTTAGATAAATCAAAAGCTATTTCCAGATAATGATCAATGAAGTTGTAATTCTGTTCAGGATCAAGTACTTCCAATAGGGCTGCTGACGGGTCACCACGAAAATCCATGGTCATCTTGTCAATTTCGTCCAGCAGAAAAACTGGGTTTCTTGATCCGCCCTGTTTAATACTCTGCAGGATTCGTCCCGGCATGGAGCCCACATAAGTACGCCGGTGTCCTCTAATTTCAGCTTCATCGCGAACCCCGCCCAAAGACATATGGACAAACTTGCGGCCCAGGGAACGTGCTACCGATTTACCCAGAGAAGTTTTTCCTACCCCCGGGGGACCGGCCAGACACAAGATAGGGCCTTTCATTTTTTTAGCCAGTTTGCGAATAGCCAGATATTCGAGAATACGCTCCTTAGGCTTCTGCAGACCATAATGATCTTCATCAAGAATTCTTTCCGCCATATCCAGGTCCAGGCGGTCGCGAGTTTCGATAGACCAGGGCAATGACAGCATCCAGTCCAGGTAATTCCTGACCACAACTGCTTCGGCAATCATGGGAGGCATTTTTTCCAGCCTCTCCAATTCCTTCATAGCTTTTTCGTAAGCATCCTTGGGAAGATTGGCCTTGGCTATCTTTTCCTTAAGCTCCTCAACTTCCGCGGCACGGTCATCTTTATCACCCAGTTCCTTTTGAATGGCCTTCATCTGTTCGCGCAGATAGTATTCTTTCTGCGTTTTTTCCATCTGTTTACGTACCCGGATATTGATTTTGCGTTCCAACTCGAGGACTTCCATTTCTTTGGCCAGGATTTCGCACAGGTATTCCAATCGCCTGGTCACATCAAGGGACTCAAGTATTTTCTGCTTTTCATCTATTCTCAGCGAAAGATGGGAAGCAATAACATCGGCCAGTCGGCCCGGCTCGTCAATAGCCACCACGGAGACTACCGTTTCTGGTGGAATCTTTTTACTAATGCGTACGTATTGCTCAAACTGGTAAACCAAAGTCCTCATTAGTGCTTCCAGTTCCGTGTTTTTTTCCGCTTTATCGTTTTTGAACTCTTCGATTTTAACCTGTATATATGGATCATGACTAATATATTCGGATATTCTGGCCCGGTAAAGCCCCTCAACTAATACCCGCATTGTGCCACCAGGCATTTTTAGAATTTGCCTGATTTCGGCTACTGTCCCTACTGTAAAAATATCATCTTCCTCGGGTTCGTCAGTCTGGGCTTCCTTTTGGGTGACCAGAAATATTTCTTTAGATTCCAGCATAGCTTCTTCAATAGCCGTGATTGATTTTTTCCGGCCTACATCCAGGTGAAGCACTGTATATGGAAATACTAACACTCCTCTCAGAGGAAGCATCGGTATTAAACGATATATAGACTCATCATTTTCGCGTTCCAAGCCAAGCACCTCCTAAGCACATTAATTCTACTATATGTTGGTAACCCCATGCAACAGTAGTCACTCCACAGTGATGCCCGGGGTATAAAGATCTATTAGTTTATGAAGTTTTGGGATCCTTGATTATTGCCAGATCTAATATCTCCGATATATCCTTAACAGGTATAATTTCCACATCCGAAAAGCTGGCAAAGATATCAAGCCAGTTATCAGCAGGTATTATCACCCTCTGTATACCAATCTTTCGAGCCGCATCAATCTTACTGATTACCCCGCCCACAGGCTTGACCTTACCGTGAACAGATATCTCTCCGGTCATAGCCAGCTTATTGTCCACTGCCTCCTGTTTTATCGCCGAGTAAATGGCAACAGCCATGGTTACTCCTGCGGAAGGGCCATCAACCGGAACTCCTCCGGGGAAATTGACATGAATGTCATAGTTCTTTACATCCAGCCTTATTACTGCCTTTAACATGGTCAATACATTCTCCAGTGCACCTTTGGCCATACTCTTGCGACGAAATGTTCTTGATCCTCCAGCAACTTCCTCTTCATCCACTACCCCGGTTATCGTCCAGGTTCCGCGACCTCTCTTTACTGGCACGGCCGATGCTTCTACCTCTATTATTGTCCCCAGATTGGCATGGGAAACTGCCAACCCATTCACTATCCCTATTGACGGGCATGGTTTTAAGCTTGGCTCCAGCCGTGGCGAAAAGCGTCCATTATTCAGAACCTTTTCTACGATACGGAGGCTAATCTGGTCACAGTTCTCCATTTGCGCAATCCCTGCGGAAAGCTGAACAATATTGACTGCCTCTCGGCCATTAGACGCATATTTGGTTATTTCCTCGATCGCCTTTTGCTCTACTTGATAGTTTATTTTATTTATGGCCCGTAAAGCAATCTCCTTGATGTCATCCTTTTCCAGTGGTTTGAAGAATACTTCCACACAACGGGACCGTAACGCCGGGGGTAGTTCATCCGGCATTCTGGTAGTAGCACCTACCAGACGGAAATCAGCCGGCAGTCCATTTTGGAAAATATCGTGGATGTGTGAAGGAATATTCTTGTCGGTTTCCGTGTAATAAGCACTTTCCAGCATTACCTTGCGGTCTTCCAGAATTTTTAGAAGTTTATTCATTTGAATAGGATGCAACTCTCCTATCTCGTCTATAAAAAGTATTCCTCCGTGGGCTTTAGTGCATGCGCCTGGTTTGGGCTGCGGGATTCCTGCCGCCCCCATATGTCCTGCTCCCTGGTAGATGGGATCATGAACTGAACCTATTAAAGGATCGGCAATACTACGTTCATCAAAGCGGGAAATAGTTGCGTCAATTTCTATAAATTTAGCTGCTGGTTTAAATGGAGACAAGGGGTTGGATTTCGCTTCTTCCAGTACTAATCGTGCCGCCGCTGTTTTACCTATCCCCGGGGGGCCGTAAATAATTACGTGTTGAGGATTGGGACCACACAAAGCTGACTTCAGTAACTCCAGACCTTCCGTTTGGCCGACAACGTCATCAAAACTACTTGGCCGGGTTAAACTAGATAGCGGTTCTGTTAAAGCAAGATTTCGCATTTGTTTAAGTTTGAGATTTTCCTTTTCAGATTCTCTTACCAATACCGTTTTCTTAGCTTGCTGGCCCTTGAGCAGATTCCAAAAATACAGTCCAATTATTACGGCGAAAAATAGTTGAATAAGGTAGAGAATTGGACCATATTGTACAAAAAGTTCATTCATGCATTACTTCCCTTCCACGCCTTTTGGACTTGATATCCAAAGCTGATTTTTTAGTTTATTGGTGGTATTATTCCCGCTTAATCTTATTAGGATTAATAATAACCAGCAGTAAAAAAAGGTAGCTTTCGCTACCTTTTCCTATTACTATTTAGTTTCGGCTATCTATTAACCGGTTCCCTTGCGCTTGGCATCAACTGTTACCAGAAGAGGTTTCTCCTTTTTCTCAATTACTTCCCTGGTGATAACTACTTTGGTAATATCCATCCGGGAAGGAACCTCATACATGACTTCCAGCATTATATCTTCAATTATTGCCCGTAGTCCCCGTGCTCCAGTATTTCGACGCATGGCTTCCTCAGCTATCGCCTGCAGAGAATCCTCCATGAATTCCAGATCTACCCCGTCGAGTTCAAACAGCTTTTTGTACTGTTTTACAACTGCGTTTTTGGGCTCGGTTAAAATCTTAATCAATGCATTGTGGTCAAGGGCTTCCAATGTTACCACTATCGGAACGCGGCCAACAAATTCTGGAATAAGACCATACCTTAATAAATCCTGAGGAAGGATCATATTTAGGATTTCTCCGATTTTCTTTTCATCCTTGGTTTTAATTTCAGCCCCAAAGCCCATGACCTTTTGTCCTACCCGATTCTGGATTATTTTATCAATCCCTTCAAAGGCTCCTCCGCAGATGAATAGAATATTACTGGTATCTATTTGGATAAACTCCTGGTGCGGGTGTTTTCTTCCCCCCTGAGGTGGTACACTGGCAACTGTACCTTCCAGGATCTTCAATAAGGCCTGTTGAACACCCTCCCCGGAAACATCCCGGGTAATACTGGGATTATCCGTCTTACGGGCAATTTTGTCGATCTCATCGATGTACACAATACCCTTTTCAGCTTTTTCGATGTCATAGTCCGCAGCCTGGATAAGTTTTAGCAAGATATTTTCAACATCTTCACCCACATAGCCGGCTTCAGTTAGTGATGTAGCATCGGCTATAGCAAAAGGGACATTTAATATTCGCGCTAGTGTCTGAGCCAGCAAGGTCTTCCCGCTCCCGGTGGGACCAAGCATCATTATGTTGCTTTTCTGCAGCTCAATATCATCAATCTTAGTACCCAGGTTAATCCGTTTATAATGGTTGTACACAGCAACCGCCAGGGACTTTTTAGCCTTTTCCTGGCCAATTACATAATCATCCAGAATGTCCTTAATATCATGCGGCTTGGGAATATCGCCAAGTTCGAAACCAATATCATCAGCCAGTTCCTCTTCGATAATCTCATTGCATAATTCAATACACTCATCGCAAATATATACCCCTGGTCCAGCAACTAGCTTTTTTACCTGATCTTGAGTTTTCCCGCAAAAGGAGCATTTCAATTGACTCTTTTCATCCCCATATTTATGCATACGTTCACCTCTCTTAAAAAAGCTACTTTTTGCTGGTGTTCTTCCGCTGACTAATCACTTCGTCAATAATACCATATTCCTTGGCTTCTATTGCACTCATAAAATAATCTCTTTCTGTATCTTTTTGAATTCTTTCCAGTTTTTGACCAGTCCGATCAGCAAGTATTTGATTCATACTCTCTTTAATTTTTACTATTCGCCGGGCATGAATCTCTATATCGGTGGCCTGACCTTGAGTCCCCCCCAGAGGTTGGTGAATCATTATTTCTGCATTGGGCAAAGCAAAACGCTTACCTTTTTGTCCAGCAGCCAGCAAAAATGCTCCCATACTGGCAGCCAGGCCTACACACATAGTTGATACATCACACCTGATGTATTGCATGGTATCATAGATAGCCATACCGGCACTTATTGATCCCCCGGGGCTGTTGATGTACAGAGAAATATCCTTATCAGGATCTTCTGCCTCTAAAAAAAGAAATTGAGCAATGACTACATTGGCTACACTGTCATTTATTTCGCTACCCAGAAAGACAATACGGTCCTTCAACAACCGTGAATAAATATCATAGGATCTTTCACCTCGATTGGTCTGCTCTACTACCATCGGTACCAGGTATGACATAAATAACTCACCCCTTAATAAAAAGTATTCATTGTTTCTTTATATAGTATATCTTTTAGGCGTTACTTTCTTCCGTATTCTCTTTTACCGGTACATCTGGTGCCTGTTCGGATACCCTGGCATTGTCTATCAGATACTGAATAGCCTTCTCCATCTTCATGTTAAAACTGATATTATCCCTCATTTGTCCGTTCAGGCTCTGTTTGGCCTTATCAACTTCCACACCCATACTCTTGGCAACATCAGTGATTCTATTATCTAGTTCTTCATCACTTATCTCTATCCCTTTTTCCTCAGCTATTTTTTCCAGCATAAAATTGATTTTAAGGGTATTTTCGGCATCCGGCCACAAGTCCTGGCGGAAGTCATTTTCACTCATTTGAGTGATTTCTAAATACTTGGGCAAAGACAATCCCTGGGCCCTTAATCTCTCCTCCATCTGTTTCATCATTATATCAACCTGTTGATTAATGGCCGCATCGGCAACAGGAATTTCGCAAACTTTAAGAGCCTCTTTTAGAACTTCCTCCCTTAGCATTTCCTTTCTGCGGTATTCAGCAGTAGTTTCTAATTTTTGTTTAACATCGTCTTTTAACTGTTCAATAGTCTCAAATTCACTGATTTCCTGAGCAAAAGCATCATCAAGCGGTCTTAGCTCCTTAGCCTCAATTTTCTTAACAGTTACCTTAAACACAGCATCTTTACCTGCCAAATCAGTTGCATGGTAACTTTCCGGGAATGTTACATGAACATCTTTGCTTTCTCCAGCTTTAAGCCCCACCAGTTGTTCTTCAAAACCAGGAATAAAGGTACCCGAACCAAGTTCTAAGGGATAATCCTCACCGGCTCCTCCCTCAAAAGGAACATCATTTATAAAACCTTCAAAGTCGATGTTAACAGTATCTCCATTACTGGCTGGTTCATCAGTCTTTTCTACCAGTTGAGCATAACGGGAACGCATTTCTTCCATCCGGTTGGCTACGTCGTCTTCAGTTATTTCAAACTTGGGAATAGATACTTCTAAACCCTCCAGATTTCCCAGAACAACTTCGGGTTTAATAGCTACCTTTACATTAAACTTAAGCGGCTTGTCGGCTTCAATATCACCTATATCAAATTCAGGCTGGGCAATAGGATCTATGCTCAATTCCTTAATTGCCTCTTCATAAGCATCAGGTACTACAGCTTCTAAAGCATCTTCATAAAGTATTTCTCTTCCAAAATGGGATTCCAGCAACGGGCGCGGAACTCTACCTTTACGAAATCCGGGTATGGATACTTTTTTAACCACCTTGCGATAGGCAGTTTCCATCCCCTTTTCGAATGCTTCGGCATCAACCTCTATAGCTATGTATGCCTCACTATTTTCTATTTTTTCCAATTTTGCGTTCATTTATGCTCCTCCTAACTATACTGATATTAGAAACACTGTTTGCCCAAAAGCTGGCACAACCCTCCTAAAAATTTACCCTAATTTAGATTAAAATACAACACCTCGGCGTGAGCCGAGGCATAAATTTACTGGAGCGGAAGACGAGATTCGAACTCGCGACCCTCGCCTTGGCAAGGCGATGCTCTACCACTGAGCCACTTCCGCAATTAAATTTAAGTTCTAGTAAAAGAATAATGAATTATACCCCATATAGTCAAGTATTTATTAAATTTCTTGCACTTCGACTTTTATTTTTTTCCCTGCTTCTCTCCGGATAACCTTTCTATTGTTGCACTATCAAGGGTTCCTGTAGCCGGTAAATTGTGATCGGCCTGATATTTGGATAGTGCCTGTCTAAACTTACTCTCACTGCGGGTCGGTTGGGACAAATAGCCCAGCTTGACCAGCACCGCAATTATCCTGTCCATATCTTCGGAACTAAGGAGTTCTATCGATGTAGTTTCATTCCAGTTCCCGTCTGAGCCTACCGTCATCGGATTAACCCGAGGAGACGGAGCGGACTTATCCGCCTGATCTGGTTGGTCCACCCCATATTTCCAATGCTTAACTTCGGTCATAAAGTCGTCCTGCTGTTCATCTTTATCTTGTCCCCGGGTTTGAATTACATTCTTGTCCAGGCCTTCCAGGGTCTCAACTTCCCCCTGAGATTTTAACGCACATCCGCTAAAAGTTCCCGCCATCAGAAGCATTGTTGTTATTAGTACTATAAACTTTTTAAACATTATTACCCTTCCTGTTGTGATTTAATCATTTTATCGCCTATGGTTACCTTTAATTTACATTAAGGAAGTTATTAATGTCCATGTTAAGAGCATCTGTTGGGGACTATTATAAAAATTCTTAATTTATTCCTTCATATATATTTATTGCCCGGGACTTAATCCATCTATATCGATAATCTCATAGCCAGATCAACTCAGCCCTTTTTCTGGTTTCACCAGGCTATTTGGATAGCTCGCTTTAAATAGTCTTTACGTGAGTGGGCTTCTTTTTTTATTCTTCATTTTTTTGTTCTCTTCCTGCTAACCAGGTATATTAACTAGCTCATCGCTTCCCGGTAAATATCTGTTGACATATAGCCGCTTTGCGGAGAAATCTTCTCCAGTTCTTTGAACATCTGGATTGCCCTGGCCTTATCATTTTGCCGGTAATAAATACAACCCAGGTAATAAACACTATCATCATAATAGTTGCTTTCCGGGAAATCCTTAAGATAAACCTGGTAACTTTCCTTAGCCCCGGCCAGGTCCCCTGCCAGGTACTGACATCTGGCCAGATAATACTGAGCTTCCCGGTGCAAGTAACTATAAGTTTTCATATCTACCACGACTCGGAAATTATTAACCGCGTTTTTCCAATCACGATTTAAATAAGCGCGCCGGCCAGCCTCATAGTAGAAGCCTTCATTCTCAACATCATAAGGAGCACCTTCCATGGCGGATTCCGTTTGAACACTGATATTGCTGCTTAACATCTCACGGTCTTCTCCCGTTGTGATTACTGAAACAGACTTTGGCTCAGCCTTGGCGGCTACTTTATTCTGTACCGCTTGCTTAACGCTATCCCCATTATTAAGCATAGATATACCGGCCTTGGATACCAATGCCAGTATTACCACCCCGGAAACCGCCCACAGCAATTTGCTGTTTAATACTCTTGACCTATTGCTTTCATTTATATGATTTTTATCATATTCATTTATCAGTACCGGTTTTTCCTGCTCCTCAACCGATTTTAAGTATTCAAGTAATTGGCTATTGGACTTATCAAGATTCAATCCTTTTTTGAAAACCAGTTCAGCATTACATTTATCGTTCATAGCCAGGTAAGTTAAACCCAGGAGCTGATAAATCCTCACCTGTCCGTCGTGCTCTTCCAACAACTGGTGCAAAATGGGTTGTGCTGCGGCAAAGTTTTTTTTCTCGATTTCCCACAGTGCATCTTCATACCTTTTTATCCAGAATTGATTTGCCGGACTATAAAACGATTTCATACTGTCCCGGGCAGTTTTGTTGTCGGGCTCTCTTACCAGTACTTCCTCCCAACAGGCAACTGCTCGGCTATGTTCCCCCAGCCTTAAATAGCATGTACCTAGTAAGTTCCTAATCCTGGTGTTGTCAGGGTCTTGTTCCAGGGCTTCTTGCAGTTGGCCCACGGCAGCGGTTATGTCATGCTGTCTAATATACCGAGCAGCTGTTGTTAACGAATCTTCTATATTGATGGCGCTCTTTTCCTCCGTCATAATTAATCACATCCTTAGACAAATTTACAACTATTCCATTTCTATATCTGAAAGTCAAATTCCTTCCATTATTTGGAATTTGTCTCCTTGTCTTCAGGAATACTATTACCATAAGGAATTGAATTGACAGCTGTCAGGCCGAGGTGTTATTATAAAGGAGTTCGGGGCGTAGCGCAGCTTGGTAGCGCGCTTGATTTGGGATCAAGAAGTCGCAGGTTCAAATCCTGTCGCCCCGACCATTATTTTGAGGCGATTTTGATTTTCCTTAAAAGTGCGAAATGATGTGCATTCTAACGAGGAGAAAGACCAAAAATTCTCCTCGTTTTTAATGAATTTTATTCCCGCCAGAACAGTTAAATATTAGTAAGGGCCATTAGCTCAGCAGGCAGAGCACCTGACTTTTAATCAGGGTGTCCGGCGTTCGAATCGCCGATGGCCCACCATTTGAAAGTAAGTGACCGCGCAGGATAGCGCGGTTTTTGTGTTTTTACAGCCATTCCGTCTGGAATTACATGAGTTTATACCTCAAATCATATGACTTTGGAGACCTACCACTTCAGCCCGTAAAAAAAGCCTGTCCAGGCTACAATACAAAATATAATAGTAAGTCTTCTTTTAACTGTTATTTTGCGCCAGGTGAACACCAGGTAAAATATTAAGAGTACTATCGCTACTTTTAAAGCCAATAGTGACAGGTAAAGCCAAAATTCCCCGGTTTCCAGTATGCAGATTAATATTATGGCAACCAGGCTTAGTGTAATTATTGATGGAAACGACGGCCTTTTTAAAGACATGATAACCTCCCGTATGCATGTATAATTGCGTTTACTGCTGCTTGACCTTAACCCGTGCCTTTTCTTTTAAAGCCAGGCTGGCATCTTTAATTACCCGTTCGCCTTCTTTAAGTCCCCGGACAATTTCTAAATTCTTACTATCTCCTATACCAGTTTGGATATATTTCTTATGGACACGTCCATTTATCACCAGCATTATTTGTTGGCGATTGTCAGGTGTGGTTAAAACTGCTTCCCGGGGTATTAGTAACACGTTATCTTTTTTTGTAGTTTCTATACTCACCCGGGTTTCATATCCAGGGATAAGATTGGCGATGTCTTCAAGGGAAATGACAACCGGTACACGGCGCTGGACAACCCCCAGGGCTGATTGTTTTTCTTCCGCTTCCGGGTAGATTTTGCTCACCCTTCCAGCTATAGTCTTATCCCCCAGAACAGGAGCAGTAATTGTGACCTTTTGGCCTACCCTGACATCCGCCAGATCATCACTCAGTATATCAGCCCTTATCTCTAGATTGCCGGTCTGCGCTACCCGGGCTACACATGTACCGGCCGATACTACCTGTGCGGTTTTTACCGGCAGCTGGGTTACAGTGCCGTCAACAGGACTGGTTATTGTTAAGTGCTTCTGTTTTTGGGTGGCATTGCCTAGTAATGTGGTATTAATTTCGACCTGTTGCCGGGCAGCCTTTAAGTTTTCAAGCTCCTGCTGGTAGCTTTGCCTATACTTATCCACCAATAGACGTTTGTCTTCGTATTCAGCCTGGCTTATGACCCCGGCTGTCAGGAGTTGCTCCGCGCGCTGTAAATCTTTTTGGGCTTTTGCCAAATCCAGCTGAATACCGGCTGCTGAGGCTTCTGCTGTTGTAGCGGCCGCCTGGGCCTGGGCCAATTGCAGTCGGATTTGATCAGCCTGAACGGCTACATCGGGGTTATCCAGGGTCATGATAACCTGTCCCCGCGAAACTTTCTGACCAATGGCCACGGCAATTTCCTGCACCCGGCCGCCCTGTTCGGAATATAAATCAAAGGTTGAGGCTGATTGAACATAACCGGTGTCCACGACTGTTTTCTGAATTTGACCACGCCCTATGGTGACTGTTTCTACTTCGGTACCGCTGTTTTTTATTAGCATTATAGCCATAACCAGTATAATAGCCGCCCCAGCTATCCAGTAAATCTTTTTAGCTGCTTTCATAACCGCCCCTCCAATTCTAATCCGTGTTTTTGAGCACTTCCACCAGGTTGAGCTTTTTTAGTCCTTTCAAAGCCAGCTGATGGGCCACCAGGGTAAAAATTATTCCCCCTGTTGCTGCCAGGACATAGGTAAGAGGATAAATTACTACCGGAAAAGTATATAAATCGGTAGCGGCTGAATTAACGTAAGACCTAACCATTAGCTGTCCAAAAGGAAGACCCAGTAATATACCCGCCAAACATTGAATTACGCTCTCCTTAAAGAGCAGGTTGGAAACCTCTCCTTTAGTAAAGCCTATAACCCTTAAAGAAGCAATTTCCCGCTGCCGCTCAACAAAACTCATCAGAGAAGAATTGAACACTATAGCGATTCCTAAAACCAGGGCAAAAAAGACCATCAAACCCACGGCAAATAACGTACTGCTCATATTCTTAGTGAAGCCGGCCAGTTCCCTGTCACGGCTTTGTACTGTGGCAACTGCCAGCATTTTGTTTATTTCCTGCTCCACCTGGGCTAATTGACCAGGATAAACCTTAATCATCACCGCCGTTATTACATTTCTTTCCTGCAGCAGGCGGTTGGCACTTTCTAGTCCGGTATAGGAACCTCCTCCTATCAACTGCCGGTTAATACCTACAATCTTTATATTACCATGGTGAACCGGTCCCCAGGGGAGTAAAGTTTCTACCTCTACCTGCTCACCGACCTTTACTCCCAGTTTGCGGGCAGTTCGTTCACTAATCAGGATTCCATCCGCAGGTATTCCCAGAGCTTGCCCTGTTGGAGTTGATATTTTTTTCAGAGTATTGTGGGGAAATAAGGCCATTAAGACATCTTCTTCGCTCTGGCCCATATAATGAAGCTTTACCGGTACCTCTAACAGCGGCTCCACCCGGTTAACCCCGGGTATACGGCTGATATAATAACTTTCGCTGTCCTTCAGCGGTTTTTCAAATCTAACCAGGAGATCGTATTGCTGTTCTTTATAAAAATGCTTTTGTATTAAGTAATCTACTACATCATTAGTAAACAAAGCTACCACTAAAAGCCCTACTGCGAAGACCACCCCTGCTAAAGTTAGCATAAAGCGGCCCCGGTTGCGGCTAATACTGCGCAAACTCATTTTCCATTCCCAACCCAGCCGCTGCCATAGCCAGGGCCAATATTCCAGCCAGCTTTTACCGCTGCTCTTGGGAGGTTCGGGGCGCATTGCCTGAGCTGGATTTAAATACAAGATGCTTCGTGATGAAGTCCATCCGGCTGCCATACCAACACCAAGGCTTAGAGCTAATCCAGAAATTATTACTTTATAATTATATCTCTGCAGACCTCCGGGAAGGTTAAAATATTGGGTGTAAACCTGGGATATCATTCCTGACAAAACTAGTCCCAGTAATACCCCCACCAGCGAACCGGCCAGGGCCACACCAACACCATAGAAGGTATAATGCCATATGATCTGTTTGTTACTATAGCCCAGGGCCTTTAGTACACCGATTTCAGTGCGCTGAATTTTCACCATACGTCTTTGAATTACAAACTGGATAGCTGCGGCTATAGCTAGAAACATCACTGGCAGTACCGTAGAAACAGACCGCAAGCCATCCAATTCCATCTGCAACATGGCATGGCTGAGCTGATCGCTTCTAGGGTACGCAGCCAGGTTGCCGTATGGCCTCAGGATATCTTTGATAGCTGAGACTACCTGATCTTCATCAGCACCCTGGGTAAACTCAATCAATACCTGGTTTATTTGCCCGGACATATTTAGTATCTGCTGGGCCTGGTGCCTTTCCAGCATAAAAATGCCGAAGTTTTCGGGATCTGGCATAAGCATGGAACTGTCTTTGATAGGATAAATGAATTCCGGACTGGAAGCTGTTCCTATGACGGTTAAAAGCACCTGGCGGTTGTTTACTATCACCGCTGTTGTATCACCAGGTTTCAAATGGTGCGCGGCGGCAAACTGAGGGTCCAGCAATACCTCTATTCCGTTGTATTTCCCGCTGGCACCAAAATTACTTCCCTGTAACAGCGTAAGCCGGTTCAGCTCATTTTCTCCCGGAGCAGTGAAACTTACCATTCGTACCGTACCCCGCTCATGGTTGTCTTTGAGCAAGGCTACATCAATCTGAACCCTGCCTGTTACCCGCTTTACTCCCGGCAGAGCTTCTATTTGTCTGGTTATACTTTCCGGAGCCTTAACTACCT
Organism: Syntrophomonadaceae bacterium; assembly: GCA_050943315.1. GTDB lineage: Bacteria > Bacillota > Syntrophomonadia > Syntrophomonadales > Syntrophomonadaceae > JBDKUD01. Next base: position 19,400 of record JBMNOY010000004.1, on the reverse strand, counting down.
GGAAATAATAGTCAGCAAAATTATTTCTCTGGTAATAACTCTGTTGAGAACTCTTCAGGTTGAAGTAGCTGGTATTCATGGCTATGAATACCGTTATACCAACCATAATTACCGCTGCCACAGCCAAAAATTGACCTTTGTTGTGCTTAACATAGCGCCACGACTTTTTGGTTAAAATCTTGTTCATTACCATTCAATCCCTTCCGGGGACTGTGGATTATTATTTTTCTCAATACCTGCTATTTCTCCGCTTCTCATTTTTACTACCCGGTCGGCCATAGCCCCGATGGCCATATTGTGAGTAATTATTATCACCGTACAGCCACTTTCCCGGTTGATTTCCTTGAGCAGGGAGAGTACGCTTATTCCTGTTTGAAAATCTAGTGCGCCGGTAGGTTCATCACATAAGAGCAGGCGCGGTTTTTTTACTATAGCCCGGGCAATAGCCACCCGTTGTTGTTCCCCACCGCTCATCTGGGAGGGAAAATGATCCATGCGCTCCACCAAACCCACTTTGTACAGAGATTCTTCGGCCGACAACGGATTCTTAACCAAACGTGCCGCCAGTTCTACGTTTTCCCGGGCGGTGAGGTCAGGAATCAAGTTGTAAAATTGAAATACAAAACCCACCTGGTTACGACGGTATGCTGTTAGTTGGTCATCACTGGCATCAGCTAAATTCTTATCCTCAAAAGTGATACTGCCACTGCTGGCCTTATCCATACCACCAATAATATTCAGCAGGGTACTTTTCCCTGAACCACTGGGCCCTAATATTACCAGCAGCTCACCCTGATAAAGGTCAAGTGAGGTATCCTTTAATGCGGTAACCTGTACCTCACCCATATCATAAACCTTGCTAATTCCTTTTAGTTGCATTAAGGTATCATGACTCACTTTCTTCATCCCAACTCATTTACTGTAAGTTCATACATTCCACAAGAGCTACTCGCTTCCCTCTATTTTTACCTGTTCGCGGCCCTGCTGTAATCAGAAAAATCAAAAACCGCGCTATCCTGCGCGGTCACTTACTTTCAAATGGTGGGCCATCGGCGATTCGAACGCCGGACACCCTGATTAAAAGTCAGGTGCTCTGCCTGCTGAGCTAATGGCCCATATTTAGTTATTGGCTGGGGTGGCTGGATTCGAACCAACGAATGACGGAGTCAAAGTCCGTTGCCTTACCGCTTGGCTACACCCCAACGGTAAAGAGTATACATTCATTATTGCCTTCATGTCAAGGATATAATTATTTGGGGTGGGTAATGGGACTCGAACCCACGACCCCCAGAGCCACAATCTGGTGCTCTAGCCAACTGAGCTATACCCACCATACCAAATACTTTAAATAAATGGCGTCCCCGGAGGGATTCGAACCCCCGACCCACGGCTTAGAAGGCCGTTGCTCTGTCCAGCTGAGCTACAGGGACATAAAAATGGAGCGGGTGAAGGGAATCGAACCCTCGCGACCAGCTTGGAAGGCTGGGGCTCTACCATTGAGCTACACCCGCCCGCAAAAAGTATTATATCATCTTTCACGGGAACATTTCAACAACGATTAGAAGTTTATCACCTGCAGCGAAAAAACACAACCCCTGTTTTAAAAAAATCTTAATAATTTTATAGTATGTACTATTATATGCTGGAAATTCTAAAAATATTCTAACTGGTTTAACATTTTTATAAATAATTACCCGGTTAATTTCACAGCTTCTTCATATTATTCGATAATATTATTATGGATACATGTATAGCCCGCTGACACCGGGAGGCACGGGTCTGGAGCTAGCTTAAGGTAAGAGCGAACAGCATCACAAAACTTTGGAGTAAATAATAAAGCTAAGGAGTTATATTCTTGATATAGATTATGTTGATAATGCTTAATCTTAATACTACGTTCTACCATTTTGCGGTAAACTTGTTTATAATGAAGTTTATAATTAAAATAAGTGTCTTACAGCAGTTTTTATGTGGGGGTTTGCTATGCAACATTCAGGCTTGGGAACAGATAAAGCTACGGTTAAGGATGAGCTGAGTATGTTACTTAATTTTATGGATGCATCTGGTGAAAGCCTGACATTGTTTGAAGTTTCACCAGATAAACAGACTAGTCTCCTGGATTACAGGTTAATAGCTTCTAACCCGGCTTGTATAAAATTGCTAGGAATAACCGGAAGTTCTCTTACCAGGAAAACCCTTCGAGAGGTTCTGCCCCATATTGACCATACGATAGTTGAACAGCTGCAGGAAGTATTAATAAAAGGTTCCAGGACCAATTTTCTGTATTATGTGCGCAAATCACGCACTTTCCTCAAGGTTAGCGCCTTTTTGGCGGCTGACCATATACTGGCGCTATTAATGGTAGATATAACCCCGATCAAGAGTGCGGAGGCGGAAGTTCGCGAACAGGTACGTTTTCTACAGCACTTAATTGATACTATCCCCAGTCCAGTCTATTACAAGGATCCCCGGGGGGTTTACCTGGGTTGCAATACCGCTTTTGAAACCTGTATGGGCGTACCCAAAGAAGATATTGTTGGGAAGCGGTATTCTGATCTGGTTCCTGCTAATGTGGCTGCAGTTAATACCAAAATGGATAATATTCTCCTGCAAAATCCCGGGATTCAGTGTTACGACGGAGTATTGCCTTTCGCTGATGGTTCACTGCACGATGTTATTTATAATCAAGCTACCGTACAAGATGCCGTCGGAGAACTACTTGGTCTGGTAGGGGTAACGGTTGATATCACACAACGGAAAAAGGCAGAAGAAGCCCTAAGTGTCAGTGAAGAAAAATTCCGCAATATTTTTTCGCAATCACCTATTGGTATTATGCTGGTGGATACAGGTGGCGTAGTAGTAGACGCTAACCAGGCATCACTTAATATATTTGGTGTTAATCAAATTAATGAAATAGTAGGATTAAACCTGTTTGAAACCCCTGGCCTTCCCGGGTACATAAAGCAGCGCATTAGTAATGGGGAGTCTGTTCGCTACGAAGGTGAATTCCTTTTTCCAACTAAGCAAAACAATCCTGCTCAAAATAACAAGAGTTATTTGGATTTTCTTATTACCCCCCTAAAACAGCCGAAAGTAGGTTTTCTGTTTCAGGTCCAGGACATAACCACCAAAAAGCAGGCCGAAATTGCCCTGAAAAACAGTGAAAACCAATTGCGCCGCATTACCAGTAATATGCAGGATGTCATTTTGCAGATTAACCGGGAAGGAGTTATTGAATATATAAGTCCTTCTTGTGAAAGAATACTCGGTTATAGTCCTGATGCCATGCTGAACAGGCCACTGACAGAGTACATGGATCCTGCTGACCACCACCTGCTGCAGATTAAAGACGACAGTAAAATAACCTTTCGGCTTCGGAACACAAATGATCAATGGATATGGCTGGAAGCAACCGGCAGCCCCTTATGGGATGATAATAATCAAAAAGTAGGTATAGTTTTAGGGGCCAGGGATATTAGCGACCGCAAAAGAATGGAGAGAGAAATGGCCCGTTTGGATCGGTTGCGCTTATCGGGGGAAATTGCAGCCAGTATAGGCCACGAAATAAGAAACCCACTGACCACAGTACAGGGTTTTTTGCAAATTCTCAGGAAAGAAAAAGCTTTGGCCCCGTATCAATCCTATTTTGACTTGATGTTTGAAGAACTAAAAGCCACCAACACCATTGTTACCGAATTCTTATCATTGGCTCAGGATAAGACCATTTTTTTACGTACCCAGGACCTTAATGCCCTGGTGCAAAATTTCTGTCCCCTGATTACTGCCGAAGCCATGAAATCGGATAAGAAAGTAATCTGGAGTCCCGGGAATATTTCTCAAGTTACCATAGATGGAAATGAAATTCGACAGTTATTGCTTAATCTTAGCCTTAATGGTTTAGAAGCCATGGAACCAGGCGGAGAGTTGGAAATAAAAACTTACATGGATGATGATAAGGTGGTTCTGGCCATAAAAGACCAGGGACCGGGAATAAGTTCGGAAATAATTGACCAGCTGGGTACACCGTTTGTCACCACTAAAGAAAATGGCACTGGTCTGGGACTGGCTGTTTGTTACAGCATTGCCGCTAGACATCGTGCCATTATCGACCTGGATACCGGGCCGGGTGGTTGTACTTTTAAGGTACTATTTGAAAGTGCTCAGGATTAGCTTATTAACCCAGGCTAGTCAAGTGTTGTGCCAATCCTGATAATTCCTGGGACATAGCCTGCAGGTGCTGAACACTAGCCAGGGCTTCCTCCGTTAAATTGGCTTGTTTTTGCACTGCTTGTCCGGATTGGTTTACCCCGTTGGTTATAACCTGAACTGACTTTTCTATGTCACTTAGTATCTTGGAAATGTTATTTACTGACAAGGTACTGTTTTCCGCAAGCTTGCGCACCTCATCCGCAACTACCGCAAAACCTCTCCCATGTTCCCCACTGCGGGCGGCTTCAATAGCTGCATTTAATCCTAATAACTTGGTCTGTTTCGCAATATTATTTATAAAGTCCAGCACCTCACCTGTTTCTCCTAAGTGGGCAACTGCTTCCTGAGCTGAATCCATCAGACCTGCTCCCTGGGCCGCAATCTGGTTAGCGTAGGAAGCTACCTCTTCTACCACTTGACTTACCTGATTCATAGTTTCAGATAGTTCTGCCGACATTCGAGCTAGATTTTCCGCTTCCTGGTGCAATATTCGAATCATATCTTCTCGTGAATTTACCAGCATCATCATCAGATTGGCACCTTCCGAATCGACCACCCGGGTTTCGGGATGCTTATTATTGGCGATTATTTCCTGGACCTTACTGTTCCCGGTAGCTTCGATGATTACATCCAGGGAAGCCAGACTGAAAATGTTGTTGAGATCGCTATATGTAGGAATACCGTTTTCCCTGGCCAGCAGGATCCCCGGGGCATTTGGATTAACATCACATATACCCATAATGCTAACACCGTCAATCCCTTTAAAGGCCTTTAAAATTGATGATCCGCCCTGACCTGCTCCTACAATTGCAACCGTTGTCATATTTAACCCCCCCCAAATTTTTTTATTTAATATTTTTTCTTCGACATATAACCAAAGTTTACCTTTATTTAAAATCAACACATAAAAATACCTGCCGTTTATAATAGCCGGCAGGTTCATTGATAAATATATTATTTGATTTATCTAGGGAATAAAGTCAAGATCCCAGTCATCCAGTTTCTTCTGTGTTTCCCCTTGCTTGTTGGCATTTTTCTGGGTATGCAGGCCGTCCCTTTTCTCTAAATCGTCTAAGTCCTTTAGTTTCTTTTTCAAGCTTTTTCCCCCTTTATAGGTTCTTCATTTAGTATTATTTCCGCCTGCGTAACTGTTAATCAGCCAATTACAAGGCATAAATGAAAATTTTTAAATAAATATTTAAAGAGCTATTTCTTTGCCTCCCACTCTGCAACGTGTTTATCAAGTGTTGGTTCACGAGCAGGCTAAGCATTGCTATCTCATTGGCAAATATACGTTCTATTTTTAATAAATACATTTTTTATTATTGCCATCTCCGGCAGGCTTATTGCATTTCCAATAGTTTATTATGGTTGAAATAATGGTAACATAAATGTATAATATTTAATGTGCCTTTTATAAATGCGGGCGTGGCGGAACTGGCAGACGCACCAGACTTAGGATCTGGCGGGTAATTCCGTGGAGGTTCGAGTCCTCTCGCCCGCACCATAATGTTTACCAAGGAGGATTGCCTCCTTTTATTTGTTTTTCTGCCTTTTTAGGGTTCCTGGTTGTTAGCGGCTATGTCACGGGCAGCCTGCAGGGCGTCATAGGTCTTGGCTCCAACCACACCATCCACACAAAGTCCCTGATTAGTTTGAAAATTAATAACCGCCTGACGGGTTTTAGGCCCGTAATAACCATCTGCTTTATATTTGTAATAGCCTAGTTGCCTCAGAGTATTTTGTACTCTTCTGACATCGCTTCCCCTGTTGCCGCGACGCAGAATACGGCCCGTATATGATTTATTGATGATACTTACCGGTGTACCCAGTGGGACCATATCATATAATTCAATAACATCCTTATTATACATCCTGATACATCCGTGGCTGGCAGCCTTGCCTATGGAAGAAGGATTGTTAGTTCCGTGAATACCATAGCCACCCCAGGGAACACTGAGCCGCATCCACCTTACCCCAAAAGGTCCGCCGGGATCAACTGCTTTTTGGGTTATTACCCAATCACCCAGTGGGGATGGTGTTGACTTTTTGCCCACTGCTACCCGGTATATTTTCTTAAAGCCAGGTGAACAGAATGATAGTATCCTTTGCCCGGTGTCAATACAGATGGTAATTGGCCCGGAAGGATTGCCCTGTAAGGCTGCCCAGGTCATTGGCCCGATTATTCCATCACCGGCTAAATCATGAGCTACTTGAAAAGCCATTACCGCCTGCTGCATTTGCGCATCAAATACCCCGTCCAGGGAACCGGGATTATATCCTGCTTGTTTGAGCAGGTTCTGGGCGGCTAAAACATCTGGCCCCTGCATGGGTGGATCAACCAATCGTAAAAATCGGCTGGCATAAGTCATATCTAAACCCCTTTGCCTGTTTTTGTTACCATATTATTAAATATGTTGACAAAGGGTTCCCATCACCATTAATCATGTACTATAAAAGCATAGGGCGATACTGCAAGAAAATTTCTCCTTAATCGTAATGATATGTAGAACAAACAGAGGAGGAATATTTATGAGGCTTAAGAAAAAATCCCCCCTAATTATCACCTTAATATTACTTATACTGTCCCTGTCAACTATAACCTGTCCAGTTACGGCACCGGAAGGTTGTGCTGTTGCCAGTACCGGCAGCAGTAATGCGGTAAACCCATTACCTGTGGTTGGTACCCTTGATAGCCTTAAAAAACTGCTGCAAACTGCCGAAAACAACTATAAGTACCGGATGGGCGGCACCGTGATGTTTGAATCAAAATCCCGGCAAAATCTACAGACAGATGCCGCAGGAGCCGGAGCAGCTGCTCCACCATCCCCTTCTGCCTCACCACAATACTCTTCTACCAATATCCAGGTTGCTGGAGTAGATGAAGCTGATTTAGTAAAAAATGATGGTACTTATATCTATCAGGTAAGCAATCAGCGTATAATAATCACCCAGGCCTACCCGGCAACGGAAATGCGGGTAGTAAATACGGTTCAATTTGAAGACCAAAATTTTTATCCCGCGGAACTCTACCTGGACTCAACACATCTCGTAGTTATCGGCAGTCGTTATGCCAACCGCTGGGAGCCTCAGGACAAATCCAGCCAATCTATCGCCTGTCCGCCTTACCGCAGCTTAAACACTACGGTGGCTAAGATCTACACTATTAAAAATAAGAATGATATAAAAATGCTGCGGGAAGTAGAAATAGAAGGTTCCTATGTATCCTCGCGTAAAATCGGGGCTTCTCTTTATCTGGTGGCAAACCGGTATATTGATTATTATTGCCTTGAAAATGGAACGGAGACGACTCCTCGTTACCGCGACAGTGCCCAAGCCGGCTCTTTTCGTTCCATAGATTATGCAGCGATTCGCTATTTTCCCGGTGACATAACACCCAACTACTTGACCATAGCCGGTATCAAACTCGACAACACCTCGACCCCGGCCGATGTTCAGACTTATCTGGGCTCAGGGGAGCATATTTATGCATCAGCCCAAAATCTGTATGTAGCCGTAACTAAATCTCAATATCGCCAATCCCCTGCCGCCGAAGGAAATATTCAACCTTACTTGCCGCCTACCCTTACCACCCAAATTTACAGATTTGGTTTGGATAATGGAAATATAAAATATAATGGCAAGGGGGAAGTGCCGGGTACCATCCTTAATCAATATTCCCTGGATGAACATAAAGGATATCTTAGGGCGGCCACCACTAGCGGTGAGATGTGGCGCAGTGATGAACAAACCTCTCAGAACAACCTGTATCTGCTGGACGGCAGCATGAATATAGCCGGACGTTTAGAAGGCCTTGCACCTGGTGAGAAAATATACTCCACCCGATTTATGGGTGATCGGGCTTATCTGGTTACCTTTAGGAATGTTGATCCTTTATTTGTAATAGATTTGAAAGATCCAGCCAGTCCTAAAGTAATAGGGAAACTTAAAATTCCGGGTTATAGCAACTACCTGCATCCTTATGATGAAACCCATATAATCGGATTCGGCAAAGATACGGTGGAAATGAAAGACTGGGACGGCAGCAGTCAGGCTTTTTACATGGGTATGAAAATAGCGATTTTTGATGTAACCGATGTTAATAATCCGGTAGAACTATCCAAAGCAGTTATTGGTGACCGGGGGACTGATTCGGAACTATTATCCAATCCCAGGGCATTATTATTTGCTCCTAATCATAACCTGCTGGCCTTCCCGGTTACGGTTATGAAAATAAATAATAAAAATACCGCCGGCAGCCAGGTTCCCCAATTCGGCAGTTTCGCCTTCCAGGGGGCTTATATTTATAATGTCGATTTAAGCCAGGGACTAACTTTTAAGGGAGCGATTACCCACCTGGATGCCGATGACTATGCCCGGGCCGGAGATTACTGGTATTCAAGCGACAAAAATATATCCCGCATCATTTACATCAATGACACTCTTTATACTGTGTCTAACGCTAAAATTAAAGCCAATAGACTATCTGACCTTACTGAGCTTAAGGTACTGTCTCTCAAATAAAGAAAAATCTATTTAGCCCCTTACATAATGGGCACACTATTATGAGGGGTGTAGTGCGTGGAAGCCATATCGGTTTCAGGTGTGTACAGCTTTATCAAGCTTTTGCTGGCATTACTTTTAGTAGTTTTAAACGGGTTGTTCGTTGCTGCGGAGTTTTCTTTTGTAAAAGTAAGGCCTACCCGCATGGCCCAGTTAGCTGCTGATGGAAATAACCGGGCCCGGCTGGTTCAGGAATGCCTGGATAATCTCGATGCTTACCTGTCAGTAAGCCAGCTGGGCATTACCCTGGCCAGTCTGGGGTTGGGATGGTTGGGTGAACCGGCCGTTGCCACCTTACTGATTCCCTTATTTAAAAGCTGGGGGATAAATTCGCCGGCTCTCTTGCATTCCCTATCCTTTCTAATAGCCTTTGCCTTTATTACCTTCCTGCACGTGGTATTAGGAGAGCTGGTGCCCAAATCATTGGCTATTCAAAAAGCTGAATCTCTGGCCCTGGGGCTGGCCAAACCCATGCGTGCGTTTTACTACCTCTTTTACCCCGGTGTTATTGCTCTCAATGGTACTGCGAGTAAGTTTATTTCCCTATTTGGTATTGAGCCCGCCAGGGAAGCCGATGTAACCCATTCTGAGGAAGAATTGCGTATGTTGATATTGGAAAGTTATGAAGGAGGCCAAATAAATAAAAGTGAGCAGGAGCTCCTGCAAAATGTATTTAGTTTTGAGAAACGGGTAGCTGAAGAAATCATGGTCCCCCGCCCGGAGGTAATCTTTTTGGACCGGAGGGAGAATCTGGATAGTATCCTGGCTAAAGTGGAACAAACCATGCATACCCGGTATCCCTTATGTGACGGCAGCCTTGACCGGGTGGTCGGATTAATCCACATTAAAGATTTATTATATTTACAGGGCAGCGACAAAAGCCTGGACGATATAAAAAGAGAAGTCGCTTTTGTTCCCGAAGGTATGCCTCTTGATAGGCTGTTGCAACAGTTTCAGTGTGAACATCAGCACCTGGCTATGGTCATTGACGAATACGGCGGAACCCTGGGTATTGTTACTATGGATAATATCCTGGAAGAACTGGTGGGAGAAATCCAGGATGAATTTGACCAGGAGGAACCCGAACTTATAGTGCAAGATGATGGCTCTGCACTGGTGAGCGGGCGTATGTTCATTGATGATGCTGCCCGTCATTTTGGCCTGCGTTTAGATGATGAAGATGAGCAATACAGTACCCTGGCGGGATACATTCTGGGCAAACTGGGCAAGCGTCCGGTGGAAGGGGATAGTATAACAGTGGACAACCTTACCTTTGTGGTCATGCGTATGAAAGGAATGCGTATCGATCGTCTTAAAGTTCAACCTAAGTCAAATCGGAATTCAACACAGATTAACACAGAGCGCACATAAATGGATACAGCATTTCTATAAACATGGCCGTATAGCCGCTTTTCAGAATTGGTACTTCTAACTTATAAACTGACCCAGCCAATCAAAAAGGGAATGGTTTTAATGTACCATCCCCTTTACAGGCTTATCTCCGCGATTTTAGCTCGGCAAATATGTCTCCCAGTTCTACCCCTTGCTCAACCAGCAGAACCATTAGGTGATAGATTAAATCCGAGACTTCATAAACCACCTCGGATTTTACCCGATTCTTGGAAGCAATTATAACCTCTGCGGTTTCCTCGCCCACCTTTTTCAGAATTTTATCAATGCCTTTATCAAACAAATAGGTAGTATAAGCGCCTTCCGGCATATTCTTTTGCCGGCTTAAAATAACATCGTACAGTTCATATAAAATACCTGGTCCCCGTTCAGGATCATATATTTTTTCCGAATCAAAAACGGCCGGAGCTATTTCTTTGCCCTCAGCATCTCTGTAAAAGCAAGAATAATGGCCGGTATGACAGGCAGCACCCGTCTGTTCTACCTGGATTAACAGGGTATCTCCATCGCAATCATAGGTTATTTGTTTAACCTTTTGAACATGCCCGGAAGACTCGCCCTTCATCCACAATGACTGCCGGCTGCGGGAAAAGAACCAGGTGTTGCCTGTATCTATAGTTTTTTGCAGGGATTCCTGATTCATATAGGCTAACATCAGTACCTGCCCGCTGTGGCAATCCTGAATAATGGCTGGTACTAACCCTTTTTCGTCAAATTTAATATCTGTTATCATAATCTTATCGGTACTCCCTTTCCTGCAAGATACTCTTTTGCTCCTTTAATGGTATATTCACGGTAATGAAAAATTGATGCACACAAAACGGCATCAGCCTGCCCATTTATAATAGCATCATAAAGATGCTCCAGGTTTCCCGCTCCTCCGGAGGCAATTACCGGTATACCTACCGTCTGGCTCACTGCCCGGGTTAATGGAATATCGTAGCCGTCTTTGGTGCCATCCTTATCCATACTGGTCAGTAAAATTTCGCCGGCCCCAAGCTTTTCCACCCGGCTAACCCAATCCAGAGCGTCAACTCCGGTAGGGGTTTTGCCTCCGTTAATATAAACTTCCCAATGTTCGGGTCCCACCAGCTTGGCATCAACTGCTACTACTATACATTGACTGCCAAACCTGCTGGCACCCTGGGAAATAAGCTGGGGATCCTTAATGGCTGCGGAGTTAATGGAAATCTTATCTGCTCCCGCCTTCAGAATGGTCCGGATATCGTCCAGATTCCGAATTCCTCCCCCCACGGCAAAGGGTATAAATACCTCCCGGGCGGTATTTTTAACGACTTCCACCATCGTTCGGCGTTGTTCGTAAGAGGCACTGATATCTAAAAAAACCAGCTCATCAGCGCCTTCTTTATCGTAGTAGGCGGCAAGTTCAACCGGATCACCGGCATCCTGCAAATTTACAAAATTAATTCCTTTTACAACCCTGCCATCGTGAACATCAAGACAGGGAATTATTCTTTTCGCCAGCATAGTTCCTCCCTCTCCCCTGGCAAATCTTTTAACACTGGCCTGCTAGCTGTTCGCTGCGGCTAAAGCCTCCGCCAGGGTTAATTTGCCGTCATATATAGCCTTGCCAATTATTGCACCACAAACCCCGGAAGGTTCTAACTGTTTGAGTGCCTTTATATTTGCTATGCTGCTTACTCCACCCGAGGCAATAACCTTAAGTCCGCTGGTCCGGGCCAGATCTGCAGTAGAATTAAGGTTCGGTCCACCCAGGAGACCGTCTCTGGACACATCAGTGAAGATAGCAGTTTCAAACCCCAAATCTTTCATCTTTTGACCAAACTCCAATGCCGGCAACCCGGAATTCTCAACCCAGCCTCTGACAGCCACCATTCCATCCCGGGCATCTAACCCCAGCACTATTTTTGAAGCTCCAAATTCGTCCAATAGTTCCCTGACAAAATCAGGACTGGCAGCCGCCTGGGTGCCAATAATTACCCTGGCTGCACCCAGCTGTAATATCCGCTCCACATCTGCCCGGGTGCGCAGTCCTCCGCCCACCTGGAACGGTATGTCAATAGACGATGCTATATCACTTATAGCCTTCATGTTACTGGGGCTGCCCGTAAAAGCTCCATCCAGGTCAACCACATGTAACCACTGTGCTCCCTGCTCCTGAAAGGAACGGGCTATCTGACCAGGGGCATCTGAATACACGGTTTTATTCTCCGCCTTGCCCTGAACTAACCGTACACACTGTCCATCCTTTAAATCTATGGCCGGGTAAATTATCATCTTTTAATCTCCCCAAAATTTTTTAATACTCTTAAACCCAGATCACTGGATTTTTCCGGGTGAAATTGAGTGGCAAATACATTTTCTTTTTCCAGTGCACAGACAAAATCAATACCGTGATTGCTGGTGGCTGCTACCCATGACCCCTCTTCCGGTATAACATAATATGAATGCACAAAGTAGAAGTGGGTATTCGGCTTTATATTTTTGAATAGCCGGCTTTGCGGCCTGGGCAATATTTCATTCCACCCCATATGCGGTACTTTATAAATGGGAGGAAGCTTCTCCACCCTTCCTTTAACTATATCCAGGCCCTGGTGAATTCCATTCTCATAGCTTTCGCTGAACAACAGCTGCATTCCCAAACATACTCCCAATAGCGGTATACCCTGGCTGACCACTTCCTTTAGCGCTTTATCCATACCTATATGGCGCAGATTATGGATCGCATCTGCAAAAGCTCCAACCCCGGGCAAAATAACCCGCTCAGCGGATAATACTTGGTCAGGATCTGACGTTAGAAAAGATTCCATCCCTAGTTTTAAAAGGGCATTTCTGACACTAGCCAGATTACCCATACCGTAATCGATTATAGCAATCAAAACGCCAACCTCCGATAATTCAACTAATAACCCCCATGCCGGAGGATACCAGCCTATGAAAATTAATATTATTATTTTACCCTGGAAAAAATCTGTGTGCATCTGTGTTGATTTTGCTAAATTTAACTATGGTGACACCGATGGTTTAATGTCTTTAACGTAATCTGCGTCGAGTCCTCTGATTAACCTACAATTTCCCTTTGGATGACCAAATACCCTCAATCCGCGGCTCAAAAGCAACTGCCTCTTTAAAGGCCCTGGCAAAGGCTTTAAAAACCGCTTCAATTATATGGTGAGAATTGTCCCCTCTAATTAAATCAATATGCAGGTTCATTCCCGCGTTATTGGCAACCGCCTGGAAAAACTCTTTCACATTTTCGGTAGAAAAAGTACCCAGGGTTTCCCTGGGCAAATCAACTGCATACACCAGGCAGGAGCGCCCCGATAGATCCAGCACTACCCGGACCAAAGCCTCGTCCATGGGTATGATTGCCTGCCCGTACCTTTTAATACCCCGCTTTTCCTGCAGGGCGTTTTTTATGGCTTCTCCCAGGCAAATTCCGATATCCTCAACCGTATGATGGTCATCAACCTCGATATCACCACGGGCAGTAACCTTAAGATCACACAAACTATGTACCGCAAAAAGAGTAAGCATATGATTCAGGAAAGGTATTTCGGTATCAATCTGGTAAACCCCGGTCCCATCCAGTTCAATTTGCAGAAGAATCTCGGTCTCGTTGGTTTTCCTCTGTATCTCATAGTTTCTGGCGGTTGGCACCTTACTTCCCCTTTCTAACCCTGATACAGTTGGCATGGGCTGTAAGCCCTTCAACATCAGCCAGTTTTATAATATCATCGCCGTTCATATTTATACCCTCAGGCGAATAATAGATGACATTAGATATCTTCCTAAAGGTATCTACCGTTACCGATGAATAGAAGCGGGCTGTCCCTCCGGTAGGTAAGATATGATTGGGCCCGGCCAGATAATCACCTACCGGCTCAGGAGTATTCTGTCCCAAAAAGATTGCTCCGGCATTATGGATTTTGCTTAACATTTCAAAAGGATGTTCAACCATAAGCTCCAGGTGTTCAGGTGCTACCAGATTGGCAACTTCACAGGCCTGCTCTAAATCCCCGGTTAAGATAAAAGCTCCATGGTTCTCCAGGGATTGGGTAATAATATTCTTTCGGCTCAAGCCTTCTACTTGTTTTATAATTTCCTGTTCAACCTTGTCAATTAAGCCGGGACTGTCAGTAACCAGTATACTACGGGCCAGTACATCATGCTCGGCTTGTGACATCATATCCGCCGCCAGGTATGCCGGGTTGGCCTTTTCATCTGCTATAATCAGTATCTCACTGGGTCCGGCCAGCATATCGATATTAACATCCCCATATACCATCTTCTTGGCCAGGGTAACATAGATGTTTCCCGGTCCGGTAATAATATCTACCGGTCTAATCGTTTCCGTGCCCCAGGCCAGGGCAAATACGGCCTGAGCGCCGCCCACTTTATAAATCTCCTCCAGTCCTAACTCAGCAGCCGCCACAAGTGTATAGGGATTTACCTTGCCGTTCTTGTCTGGAGGAGTTACCATAACAATCTCATCTACCCCGGCTACCTGGGCAGGAATAGCATTCATTAATACTGAAGACGGATAAGCTGCCGTCCCACCGGGGACATAGATACCTGCCCGCTCGAGCGGCCGAAAAACCTGCCCCAAGATGTTCCCTGCTTCATCAGGTTCCATCCAGGAATTCCGGGTTTGTTTGTAGTGATAGTCAAAAATGTTATCTATCGCTTTGCGGATAGCAAACAGGTATTCATCATCAACCTGGTCATAGGCCTCCTCAATTTCATCCTGGGATACCATGAAATTACTTTCATCCAGGATTGCCCCATCATACTTTAGGGTTAAATCAAAAATTGCCCTATTACCTTGCTCCTTTATTAACCTGCCAATCTCGGCAACCCCGTCCTGGTAGTCATCATTATTAAGCTGGGTCGATTTTAAAGAGTCAAGAAAATCCTGGTCGGAGTTGCTTAGCCTCTTAATTTTCAACTTGGTTACCACCTTTCACAATGTCCTGCATTTTTTCAATAAGAGGTTGAACATCCTCATACTTGGTCCGGTAACTAACCCGATTACTGATGAGTCGGGTAGTAGAATCCATTATCTTAACCAACTCAACAAGGTTATTTTCCTTCAGGGTCCTGCCTGTTGAGACAATGTCCACTATCATATCAGCAAGCCCCATCAATGGGGCGAGTTCAATATTACCGTGCAATTTAATTATATCTACCTGTAATCCTTGACTCCTGAAAAATCTCTCTGCTACTACCGGGAATTTAGTAGCCACCCGCATATAATTTAAATCCCGGATGGAAACCGATTTCATTTTCTCGGGCACTGCCACTACAAAGCGGCAATATCCGTACTTGAGGTCAACCATCTCGAATACATCTTTGCCCTGTTCGACGATAACATCTTTACCCACTATGCCCAAGTCGGCTGCCCCATACTCCACATAAGCAGGTACATCGGTAGGCCTGCACATGATGTATTTAATATTGGGATTACCTTCATAGGTAAATACCATATTTCTAGTCTCGGAGTTAATTCCTTCCGTGGGTAGATTGGCTTTGTTAAGAATATCCAGGGTAGGCTTCAATAGAGTTCCCTTGGACAGGGCTATTGTTAAGTATTGCTGGGCCATAAGTTCTTCCTCCAGTTAATCGTTATCAATGTATATTAAAACAATATTATCCCGGTCCTTTATCTTTTCTTCAAGCATTTGCCGGGAATGGGACAACAGGTCTAATTCTACTACACAACCCTGTTGACGTAGTTCATCAGCCTTCTTAACCATTGCTTTCAAATCCTTGCCACCCACAATATAGCGCCGCGGCTCTTCTTCCTTATTATCCAATACCAGTGCCAGGCGGTCCATGCCCACCGCGAATCCGGTAGCAGGACAGGCAAAGCCAAATTGCCCCAGCAGATTATCATAGCGCCCACCGCCTAAAAGTCCATAGCCCAAATCTGGTGAATAACCTTCAAAAACAACTCCGGTATAGTAGTCCAGTCCTCGGAGAACCCCCATATCTATTACTATGTTATCTTCAACATGGAATATTTTAAGTGCTTCGTATACATCCAGCAGCTCGGCGGCCGCCTGTGCGGCATTGCGGTTACTCTCGATATAGGGCACTTTATTCAGAATTCCTATATCACCATGTAAAACCGGCAGTCGGGAAATAGTATCTTTTAACCGGTCATCTACCGGTAGTTTCTCTAAAACGCGCGATAACTCCACCAGGTCTTTAGTTTCTACCAGGTGGCGGACAATTTTTTTATCATCCGGCGTCATGCCGCTATTATCCAACAGGCTATTGAAAATACCGATCTGATTAAGGCTGACTTTAAAATTAGTCAGACCAAACTCCCGTAAGGCTTTTACCGCAACGGTAATTACCTCTGCATCCGCCCAGGGGCCGGGGGCACCGAGCAATTCCACCCCCAGCTGCCAAAACTCACGGTACTGAGCCAGTTGTGGTTGTACATGTCTAAATACATTGGCAATGTAGAACAATCTCTGGGGAAGTGTAGCATCTTGAAGATGTATTGCCGCCAAGCGGGCAATAGAAGTGGTTATCTCGGGACGCAGGGACAAAATTCCACCCTCGCGGTCCATAAATAGAAATAACTGTTCCCGGATATTTCCGCCTGAACCTGCTTCAACAACTTCCAGATATTCGATGGTAGGAGTAATAACCTCCTCATACCCGTAACTGCTGAACAGCTGAACGGCTTTTCTTTCAACTGCTCTTCGTCTTTTTACTTCTTCCGGTAGTAAATCTCGCAATCCACGGGGAATTTCTTTATTTCTCATCCTTCGGCTCCTTCGTTAATCTGCTTAATATGCTTTTAATAACCATCTGCTCCGTAACCTACTTTTGACTAGGCCGGTAAGCCACCCTAAGACTTCCCGGCTCTACAATAGCTTACTGCCATTAACGATTAATTGAAACTCACATTTTAAATGCTGGGCCGCTCGCCGGCACATAAGCATTTTAGTAAGAAATATTTCGAAGTATTCCATAACGGAACAAACGTCTGTATCTATATCAATATTTAAAGATATCGTCATGGCCTGGTTATCTACGAATAAATTGGAAGAGCTTACGGCGTAGTTTACCCGGTCCCGGGGGGTAAATGCAGCCATATCCTGCTTTCTTACCCGGGAGCGATGAACATCTGATTTATCAGCTAGAATTAAAGCTGCCGCTACATTGTTTACTGCCTGCCCTCCGCTGTTTTCTTCATGATTGCCGATAGCTCCCATTATAGTCGCTATTTCCGCCGGGTCCATTTGCAAATCAAGTAAAATATTAAAAGCCATAATCGCCCCGCTCATCCCATGTCCATAGCGATTAACCAGATTTCCGATATCATGCAAGTATCCGGCTATAGCCCCTAATTCGGCCTCACGCAATGGGTAACCCAGCACCTTTAAAATATCATAACATATAAAGGAGCATTCCTGTAATACGTAAAAAGGGTCTTTGAAAAAAGAGACGCTCACCAATACAATTGAATTGTGCTTGATCCCGCTAAGAAAGGCACAAAACAAAAGATTGAGGAGGCGTCCCTATATGAAAAATACACAAAATGAAAAGATTTCGCAAATCAAAATTACAACCCTGGTGGTAGGTATTGACGTAGCCAAGGAAACCCATTATGCAAGAGCCTTTGATTTCAGGGGGATAGAGCTATCTAAGCTGTTAAAATTCAGCAACACTGCAGAAGGTTTTCAAAGACTGGAAGAGTGGATGCAAAACATATGTAAGCAGCATCAAAAGACGGAAATTATCGTCGGCTTTGAACCCACCGGACATTACTGGTTTACACTTGGAGATTACTTAAAAAACCAGGGACATAAACTGGCAATGGTTAACCCATTTCATGTTAAACGAACCAAAGAATTGGATGACAACAGTCCAACCAAGAATGACAGAAAAGACCCAAAGACCATTGCTATGCTGGTGAAAGATGGCCGCTACCGTGAAGTGTACATTCCCGAAGACGTGTATCAGGAACTGCGTGAAGCAGTATCTGAAAGAGATCGTCTGGTGCAGCGGATGAGTTCAATCAGTAATCAGGTAACCAGATGGTTGGATATCCATTTTCCAGAGTTTAATACCATATTCAAAGACTGGCGGCGTAAGGCAGCATTGCAGATTCTACGAAACTATCCGACTCCAGACAAGATAGTGACCGCCGGCGCAGTAAAGATAGAACAAACTTGGAAGTCAACTATGAAACGCACAGCAGGCTTAAAACGAGCTCGGGAACTGGTAAAAGCAGCCGAAGCAAGCATCGGGAGAAAAACCGGTTTGATAGCAGCAGAAGCCAGTCTGCAGAATCTTTTAAATGAGTATGACCTATATAGTCAGCAGCATCAACAACTGGAGCAGTTGATGCTTAAACTCCTGCAGCAGATACCCAATGCGGAGAAACTGCTGGACATCAAAGGAGTAGGTCTAATTACGGCAGCAACCTTTGTTGGAGAAGTTGGAGATATCAGACGTTTTCAAGATCCACGTCAAATCCAGAAGTTAGCCGGATTTAACCTGGTGGAAAACAGCTCTGGCAAACATAAAGGCAAGACCAAAATCAGCCGCCGGGGCAGAAGAAGATTGAGACATGGTTTATTCATGGCTATGATAACAATTCTAGCCACGAATCTGGAGTTCAGACAATTACACAAGATAAACATTAACAGAGAAAACAATCCTTTAAACAAGATGCAATCAATCATTGCGCTCTGTGGCAAGCTAATCCGCGTATTCTATGCACTCTTAAGAACAGGCACCGATTACAGTGCAAATAAAATGCTGGGAGATATTGAACTGGGTATGAAGGCAGCTGCTTAATCAACCACTCAGATACCCCCTGGCTAGGAGTAGACCAGACCGCGGTAGCTCAAGGAGCCAATAAGTTAAAGACAGATTCATTTTAAAAATGAAGAGCCGGGACAGTCAGGTTGAATTTTACCATCAGGGCGAAGACCCAGCAAAGGAGCATGACTGACGTTTCACCTCTTGGATAGGCAGGACGAAGGAATTAAGGGCAATGACCCAGGAAGATATGGGAGGTTTGCTGCCAGGAGTTAATGTGGAATCCCTCTGGCCGAAATACCAAACAGTAGCGGTCTAGCAGGGTGTACCTGTTAACAACCAAAATTACACAAAGATGTAATTAATAAGAGAACTGCTGTTCATAACTAAAATGAAATACTGCGATTTCAATAGATATTGAAAGAAAATGAAAATTTATTAAGGGAGGT
>JBMNOY010000099.1:0-2804 GCA_050943315.1 Syntrophomonadaceae bacterium | reverse complement strand
CGTTCATGAGGAGGAGTCCAGTTTTTTACCAGCAAATTCAGATTAGGATGGTAAATTCCATGTGCTATCCCCACGACCATTCGTGCCAGGAGGAGAGCAGCAAAAGACGTCACCCAACCTCCGGCCAATGTGGACAGAGCGCCAATGGTAACACCCAGAAATAAAGCCCGTCGTGGTCCTAAGCGGTTGCTAACAGGAACTAAGAACATATTGGCTAAAGAATAAACCAGCAGGAAAGCGGTCATTATCATACCCTGCCGGGCAGCTTGCCCCACTAACCCCAGTTCCTCCAGGAACTGATTGTCCACCAGCAATACCCCTATATTGGTACGCTGCAGATAAACTAAAACCCACATTACTGTCAAAATAATAATTACTGCATAGCGATACTTACCTTGATTAATACTTTTACTTTGCAAAATCTCATCCCTCTTTGTATAAATAATATTTAAATTCTACAACATCTCACTTATGCTTGCTTAAGAAATTTTTTCGGTGGGCCTTAATGTAAGCCTTAGGTTAAACTCTGTTTCTATAAGAAATAATCTCTGATTTATTAGGTTTGATTATGGGCTTTTCTGCTAGCTCGCTTATAACTTCTGGCGGTAGAGTAAACCAGAGCTTACTACTCCCAGCACGGCCACAGTGACCAGGAAAAGCAGTCCACCTACATAACTGCCACTGACCTGAATCAACCACCCCATAATAAAGGGTGAAACAGCTGATAACAGATTTCCTGCTCCACTGGCTATTCCGGAACCAGTTACTACTAAATGGGCAGGTAATATGGTTTGCATGATAGCCCATACCGTAGGATATACGAATTCATTAATGCCTACTGCCAGACCCATGAACGCTACTGCTCCCATGGGAGAGGGTACCAGGGCAATACCCAGAGTAGCCAGGGCTACAATAATTAAAGCAAATATCCCAATAACACTCCGGTGGCGGACCCGATCTACCAGGCTACCGCCGGTAAGAATCCCTACCACTGCCAATGTATAGGCCAGGGATACGTAAGTTGCCATATCATTAATGTCGAAATTTCGGGCCTGTACCAGATACTGGGGCATCCAGGTCATCAGTCCCCACCAGCTGCATAAAAAGGCGGTATATATCACTGTAAGTAACCAGAAAGAAGTGTTTTGTAAAAGTTCTTTTATCCCGCTACCATCAGTAGGAACGTTTCCCAGTTCTGTATGGTCATCCTGGTTATGGGAAGATATATACTCCAGTTCTTGCGGGGAGATATAAGGATTTTCCTCAGGCCGGTCAGATATCCAGTGCAAGCATAGTGGTATGATAGCCAGCAAACCCAGTAATCCTGGAACAATAAAGCTATATTCCCAACCCATTTGGCTATTTATCCAGGAATACAGTGGTAAAGCCAGTATTAGAGTCAGGCATCCACCTACTCCAACGAGAGCGTTGGCTGTACCCCGTT
Organism: Syntrophomonadaceae bacterium; assembly: GCA_050943315.1. Taxonomy (GTDB): domain Bacteria; phylum Bacillota; class Syntrophomonadia; order Syntrophomonadales; family Syntrophomonadaceae; genus JBDKUD01. The sequence continues at coordinate 1,360 of JBMNOY010000099.1, read as the reverse complement.
CATGAGGGGGAACCCAGGTTTTTATCAGCAAACTCATATTAGGATAATAGATGCCCTGCCCCATACCCAGGAAGACTCGTACCAAGAGGAGGGTAGTAAAAGATGCTACCAACCCCCCGGCCAGCGTGGATAAAGCGCCTATCATAACAGCCAGGAATAAAGCCCGTCGTGGGCCTAAGCGGTTACTGAGGGGGACAGATAACATATTGGATAAGGAATAAACCAGCAGGAAAACGGTCATTATCATGCCCTGCCCGGCAGCATGCCCTACGAGTCCCATTTCCTCCAGGAATTGATTATCCACCAGCAATACCCCGATATTAGTACGCTGTAAATAAACCAGAACCCACATTAATGCAAGAATAGCTATTACGACATAACGATGTTTACCTTGATTAGTACTTTTACTTAGCAAAAATCTCAGCCTTCTTTGTGTAAAAATTGTAATCCTTCGACCCTCAATCCCAGCTTGCAAATAAAAGAAATGCCCTTATAAATCCACCCCTAAGTTTATCACAATTATAATAGCGACGTTATTAGAAACTACTTCCTTCCTCCATTTGTAGCCAGCGGTGTCATAGGGAACGAGAGCTGTACAACAAAAGGTTAATTTATGTCTTGACGGGAAAAAGAAATTGCAATTATACTTATAGATAACAAGCAGGAATGCAATATATATAATAAAGTTATAACCATAACCACCGGTTATGATTTGGGGATGGCATATGTTGTGCTGTCCCATATTTATGAATAAGAAAAATATCTGGGGAAGGAGAAAGCCTGTGCAGTCAAGGGCCGTTTCCAATGGACAACCTATTGTACAACTAGTTGATCTGGCTAAATCCTATGGACCTGTGCAAGCATTACAGGGAGTCAGTATGGATATTTATCCCGGGCAGGTGCTGGCAATTGTCGGGGATAATGGAGCCGGTAAAAGTACCTTAATCAAAATATTATCTGGAGCGCTGAAACCTGATCAAGGACAGATTATTGTCGAGGGTAGATCTTACCTGGCTTTGAGTCCGGCTCAGGCCATTGAGCTGGGCATTTCTACTGTTTATCAGGATTTAGCTCTGGTTGATTGTCGTGATGTTGCTACTAATGTTTTTTTGGGTCAGGAACCAACTGTGGCTCGCTTTCTGGTGAATAGTCGCCAGATGCGTAAGCGTACTGCCCAAATTCTTCATGATCTTAATATTCAAATCCCTTCCTTAACCACTTCGGTGGGCTTACTTTCCGGGGGGCAACGTCAGGGTGTAGCAGTTGCCCGGGCAGTCTTTCAAGGCGGAAAGGTTATTATTTTCGATGAGCCTACTGCCGCCATGGGGGTAAATGAATCCCGCAAAGTGCTGGCTTTAAT
>JBMNOY010000052.1:0-15759 GCA_050943315.1 Syntrophomonadaceae bacterium | reverse complement strand
GCGTTCCAGCTGTGACTGGCGCCCCCGCGCTTGCTTGGATTTGATACCGGCTTTAAAACGTCTTATATAGTCCTCAGTTTGCTGAATGTATCTCTGTTGCTTCTCAAAGGCGCGGCGAGCGGCTAAATCGTCCTGGGTCTTAAGCTTTAGATAACTGCTGTAATTGCCATGGTAGGATTTTAATTTTCCTCCGGCTAGCTCCACGGTACGGGTAGCCACCCGGTCCAAGAACATGCGGTCATGGGAAACCACCATCACAGTACCCGGATAACCCTTAAGAAATTCCTCCAACCATTCCACAGATTCAATATCTAGATGATTGGTAGGTTCATCAAGCAGTAGAATATCCGGAGTAATTGCCAGCAGTCGCCCCAGGTTCAATCTGGTTTTCTGCCCCCCGCTGAAATTTTCCAGGGGTTTGTGGAAATCTTCACTGCTAAAGCCCAGACCGGCAAGTATTCGGCGGGCAAAGTTTTCACAGGCATATCCATTGGCATGCTCATATTCTGCCGTCACCCGGGCATATTGCTCCATTATCCGGGACAGGTCAGCACCGGCTTCAGCCATCTTGTGCTCCAGGGCCTGCATCTGGCAGCGTTTATCAATAAGAGCAGAGAAACCTCCCATTACTGCTTCCCAGGCAGTAGTTCCCGGCTTATTCTCCGGCAGTTGTTCCAAATAGCCGATGGACTTCGAATTCGCTACCGTTACCTCGCCTTCATCGGCAGTCAACGTTTTAGTCAGACATTTTAACAGGGTAGTTTTACCGGAACCGTTGACACCAACAATACCTATGCGTTCTTTTTCATTAACCGCCAGGGATATATTTCTAAATATCCACTTATCTCCATAATACTTGCCTAAGTTATAAGCCTGAAAAACAATCATTTATACACCAACCTCAAAAAACCCGTAACAATAAAGTACAACCTTTCCGACTGAAATATTTTATCATGCAAAAGTCAAAAATAATAGAAATTGAGTTAAAGGTGGTATAGGCTTGCAACAGTGGAATGGATTTAAACCGGGCAAATGGATGCATGAGGTAGATGTCAGAGATTTTATAGAAAAAAATTATACACCGTATTATGGAGATGCCGGTTTTCTAACCGGTCCCACCGAAAATACTCGTAAGCTGTGGTATAAATGTCAGGAACTGCTCTTAAAGGAGCGAAAAAACGGCGGGGTTCTGGTGGTTGACCCAGATACACCGATAACCATTACCAGCCATCCCCCCGGATTTATCGACCGAGATTTGGAAAAGGTAGTAGGTTTGCAGACCGACATTCCATTAAAAAGAGCTATAAATGTGTATGGTGGACTCAGAACGGCAATAAAAGCTTGTGAAGCTTATGGTTATCAACCGGACCCGCAAATGGTGGAGTTTTTCCGGCTCCACCGGCGCACCCATAATGATGGGGTTTTTGCCGTATATACCCCGGAGATGAAACTGGCCCGTAGAGTTGGTATAATCACCGGGCTGCCGGACTCTTATGGACGCGGCCGGATTATCGGCGATTATCGCCGGGTGCCGCTTTACGGAATAGATTTTCTGATTCAACACAAGGAAAAGGACCGCGAACTGCTCAGTTCACAAATGAATGATGCCAATATCAAGCTGCGTGAAGATCTGTTTGATCAGATTCAGGCTCTTCTGGAGCTGAAGGCAATGGCCCAACAGTATGGTTTTGACATCAGCAAGCCCGCAGGTAACGCCCGGGAGGCCGTCCAATGGCTTTATTTTGCCTATCTGGCTGCAGTTAAACAGCAAAATGGAGCAGCTATGAGCCTGGGCCGCATCTCTACCTTCCTGGATATCTATTTCGAGCGTGATTTACAAGCCGGGCTAATTAATGAAACCCAGGTCCAGGAACTAATGGATCACCTGATAATTAAATTCCGCCTGGTCAGACACCTGCGTACTCCCGAATATAATGAACTTTTTGCCGGTGATCCCACCTGGGTGACCGAATCCATCGGCGGTATGGGCATCGATGGCCGAACTCTGGTTACCAAAAACAGTTACCGTTTTCTTAATACCCTGAGTAACCTGGGGCCGGCTCCGGAACCCAATATGACCGTTTTATGGTCTGAACATCTCCCCCGCCCGTTCATGGAGTATTGTGCGCAAATGTCCATTAAGACCAATGCCATTCAGTATGAAAATGATGACCTAATGCGTCCCTACTATGGTGACGACTATGGCATTGCCTGCTGTGTTTCAGCCATGAGGATGGGAAAAGAAACCCAGCTTTTCGGCGCCCGCTGCAATCTCGCCAAATTACTCCTGTATGCCCTAAACGGAGGCAAAGATGAAATTACCGGAGAACAGGTTGGTTTGGAAATACCAGTCTATGATAAACCTTATTTAGAATTTGATGATGTGTGGCATTTATTCCTATTGCAGATGGATTGGCTGGCCGGCCTGTATGTAAACACCATGAACGTGATTCATTACATGCATGACCGTTATGCTTACGAAAGCCTGCTGATGGCCCTGCACGATACCTCGCCAGGCTACTACATGGCCTTCGGAATTGCTGGACTCTCGGTGGTGGCAGATTCTTTGAGTGCCATTAAATATGCCCGGGTCAAACCGATTAAGGATGAACGGGGACTGATAACCGATTTTGAAATAGAAGGCGATTTCCCCAAATTCGGTAATGATGACGATCGGGTAGACTCGATTTCTTCCGATCTGGTAACTGCTTTTTCCCGTAAACTGAAAAAATATCCCACGTATAAAAATGCCCTGCACACGTTATCCGTCCTCACTATTACTTCCAATGTAATGTATGGCAAGCATACCGGCTCCACACCGGACGGAAGACGAAAGGGAGAACCTCTGGCACCAGGGGCCAATCCCTTGCACGGCCGGGAAGAACACGGGGCCATAGCGGCCTGTAATTCATTAGCCAAAATTCCGTACCGCCATGCCCGAGACGGTGTTTCCTTCACCTTCTCCGCCATACCCGGCGCTCTGGGCAAAACTCAGAGTGATCAGATCAATAATCTAGTCGGACTGTTAATCGGCTATTTTAAGCAGGAAGCCCACCATATCAATGTTAATGTAGTCAGTCTGGAAACCCTTAAAGAAGCCATGGACCATCCGGAAAAATATCCTGATCTCACCATAAGGGTGTCTGGATATGCCGTTCATTTCACCAAATTGAGCCGGGAACTGCAGGAGGAAATTATTGCCCGGACCTTTTACCAGAGGATGTAAAAGAATATGAAAGGTCGGGTCCATTCCATTGATACCTTTGGCACCCTAGACGGGCCAGGAATCCGGACGGTGATATTTATGCAGGGCTGCGCCTTACGCTGCCAGTATTGCCACAATCCCGATACCTGGGACTGTGCGGCAGCTTCGGCAGAAGAGTATACCGTTGAGGAAATCATGAAGATTATCATGCGGGGAAAACCTTATTTCGAAGCCACCGGCGGGGGAACTACATTTTCGGGCGGTGAGCCGTTACTGCAACATGATTTCGTCGGAGAGCTGCTTAAGAAATGCCGCCAAGCAGGAATCCATACCGCCGTAGATACTTCACTCTATATCTCCTCCTGTATAGTAAGGGAAGTACTCCCCTGGACCAGCCTTTTCCTGGCTGATATAAAACACATTAATGAAGAAAAAAGCATACTGGTGACAGGAGCCAGCAACAAGCTTAACCTGGAAAATCTCCAACTTATCAGCCAGGCCAGGATCCCTATATGGATAAGATATGTAGTCGTCCCCGGGCTTACCATGGCCGAGGAGGATATTACTGGTATGGCCAGGTTTGTGGCTTCTCTGGACAGTGTGGAGAGAATTGACCTGCTGCCTTACCACACCCTGGGAGAACATAAATGGCAGGTTCTCGGTCTGGAGTATAAATTGAGCGCTGTCACTCCGCCTGACCGGTTGTCGATGCAGAAATTAAAAGAAGTTACGGAACGTATCAGCGGCAAACCGGTGTTTATTCCCGATTAACTCGGGCCTGTCAGCCGGTATAGGGCTTTGCTCCAACTTGAATATCCTCCGGGGATAGTTCAAAATTAAGGTTTGGTTATTAATATCGGTTTATGGGAGGTAGTATATGCCAGAACAGTATCTGCTGCTAGTTTTACTGGGAATTGCAGTAGGGGTTTTCGGTACGTTGATTGGGGCAGGTGGAGGAGTTATCTTAATTCCGGTGTTGCTTTTGCTGTACCCGGAGCAAAGCCCGGAAATAATTACCGGCATTTCTCTGGCGGTAGTCTTTTTTAATTCTCTGTCCGGTTCGGTTGCCTACGCCGGTATGAAACGCATTGACTATCAAGCAGGCTCACGATTCGCTTTGGCAACTATTCCCGGAGCAGTCTTAGGCGTTCTAACCATACAGTATATTCCACGGCAGTTATTCGAAGTTTTTTTTGGCTTATTTATGATCGCCACCGCCTTATTTCTTTTTCTAAAACCTGGTAAGGCACAAAGGCAGGATAATAAACCCCGAGGGTATAATACCACTACGGTTATAGTTGATTCCCTGGGGCAAAATTACACTTATTCCTATAATCCTTATACAGGTATCCTGTTAAGCTTTCTTACCGGTTATATTTCAAGTGTGCTGGGTATTGGCGGGGGGATTATCCATGTACCGATTCTGGTCCATCTCTTAAACTTTCCCGCGCATATAGCTACCGCAACCTCCCATTTTGTGCTGGTAGTTTCGTCCCTTACCGGAACCCTGGTACATGTTGTTTCAAATCAGCTCGCCAAGGCAGCAGCTCTGATAATTGCCCTGTCTATAGGAGTAATTCTAGGAGCTCAACTAGGTGCCCGGTTTTCCAGCCGGGTGAAGGATCATAGCATAATGCGGCTGCTGGCCCTTACGCTGGGAGCAGCCGGCTTGCGTATACTGATAATGGCTTTTCGGTAGAGAGGGAAATAGACGCTGGCGACTCTGTCGCACGCAGACTTTTATGACTTGCGCAGACTTTTTTATAATGTTTTTTACCAGTACATATTTCTAAATACACTAAGAGGAACACTGTTCAGGCACTTTGTCTATATTTTTATATAAAGGTCTGTGTCAGTCATATGAGTCTGCGTCAGTCTGCGTCCATTAAAAATCATCCACTGTACTGCCTGGCAATGTTATGAATAGCTCTTAATACCTGGTCTATTTCATCACTGGTGGTAAAGTAACCCGGGCTTAAACGGCAGGTGCCCAACTCCAAAGTTCCCATGGTCTGATGGGCTAAAGGAGCACAATGCAGTCCGGAGCGGGTAATAATACCGTACTCATAATCAAGGCGCATACATACATCCCCGCAGTCAATACCTTCGATATTGAAAGCCACTACCGCTGTCTGCACGGAGCTATCACCTGGTCCGTATACAGTAACCCCCTTAATCTCCTTTAATCCCTGCAGCAGTTGCCCAGTTAAGCTGGTTTCATGGTTTCTTATATTTTCCCGGCCGACAGCCTGGATAAACTCAATCCCCGCGAGCAAACCGGCAATTCCCGGGTTGTTAGCAGTACCACTTTCCAGAAGATCAGGCATAGTCTTAGGCTGTTCCAAAAATTCGGATAGCGAACCGGTACCGCCCTCTTTCAGGGGTTTAATAACTAATTCCGGGCCAATGTATATCCCTCCGGTACCCTGGGGACCCATTAATCCTTTATGTCCGGTAAAGGTTAACACATCAATGTTATCCCGCACCACATCAATCGGTAGAATACCTGCAGTCTGAGCACTATCAACCATAAAAAGGATATTATAGGCACGGGCAATACTCCCTATTTCTCTTATCGGCATGATAGTCCCGGTAACATTGGAAGCATGCAGCATACATATCAGCCGGGTGTTGGGCTTAAGCGCTCTCCTAACATCCTCGGGTTCCAGGCTTCCATCAGGGCTGCAAGGTACTCTAGTCCATTCTATCCCCTGTTGTTCTAAAACATGCAGAGGCCGGGCTACAGAATTGTGCTCCATACTGGTAGTAACAACATGGTCACCAGGCTTAAGGATACCTTTAAGGCCCGTATTCAGCGCTTCGGTAATGTTCAGGGTAAAAGCAATGCGTAAGCTGTCATTGATATTAAACAACCGAGCCAGAGCTTCTCTGGCTTTAAGTATTATTGCACCGGCTTGCAGAGTCTGCTGGTTGCTGCCCCGACCGGGATTGCCGCCCAGGTTGCGATTAAAATTATCTACCGCCCTATAGACTTCCTCAGGCTTAGGATAAGATGTAGCAGCATTATCCAGATAAATAGTTTTCATTCCTTCACCCCTATTCATTTTCGCGCTCTAAACAGTATAAGGCATAATTTTGGGGTTCTTTCCAATAGGACTACACAGTACTTGCATGAAGTATTACCAAAGCCAGTGCCTAATTTTAGAGAGTAAGGCTTTTAGGTGCTGAGGTTAAGATGTCCATAGCAGAATACATATTAGTTACTTGTCCCACAGCCAGCTTATCTTTCATATGATAAAAATCCAAACAGGTCCCGCATGATAAGATTTCTACTCCCCCGGCCGCAAGTCCTTGCAAATATTCCAAAACCGGTGAGCCTTCACAGGTAAGAAATATACCGCTGTTCATAAATATAATATATTTAACCTGTTCCTTCATCTCACTTAGCGAGTATAAAAAGCTCTTCATCAGCACCTGGCCTAACTCATCGTTGCCCTGACCAAAGAATTGGCTAGTTATCAGGATGGCCACGTACCCCCCAAAATCACGTCCAACTGCCGTACCTGAAACACTCTTCTGCATGTGAATGTAATGATCCTGGTCGCGATTCTCTACCTTGACATCATATCCCTGTGATCTGCCCAGCCGGCAAACGTTTTCCAGAGCTGCGCTATTATCAACAATAGCAGTCAGTTCATATAATTCTTCCTCATCCATAGCCTTCTTAGTAAGAATTACCGGCTGCGGACAGGTAAGTCCCCGGGCATCGATGATTTTACCCATTTAGATTGGTCCCCTTTCCTAATAACCTTTATTATAAATATTACTATTATTCATTTGGCGTGGCGGCCTTATCTTTGACAGGCCAGTAAGGCTCCGCCCAGCGCTCCAGTATACTGGCAAATATCCGGTACCATAACCAGGCAGCCCAATTCTTCCTCCAGGGCTCTTTTTACCCCGGAGTTCAAGGCCACACCTCCAGTAAAGGCTACCTTTTCCTTTACACCTATTCGTTTAGCCATAGCGGCTACTCTTTTGCCAACCGATTGGTGCAGCCCGGCAATAATCCCCTCTTTACCAATGCCTCGGGCTAACAGACCGATAATTTCCGATTCCGCAAAAACGGTACACATGCTGTTAATCGCCTGTTTTTGCTCCGGTGCTTCTGACTGCCCCAGTTCACTTACATCCATCCCTAGAACATTAGCCATTACCTGCAAAAAGCGGCCGGTACCGGCAGCACATTTGTCATTCATGGCGAAGTCTATTACCCGGCCGTTTTCATCCACCCGAATCACCTTACTGTCCTGCCCACCGATATCAATAATAGTGCGGACCTCCTGGTATAGTTCAGCTATCCCCCGGGCATGACACTTTATTTCCGTAACCGCTCTATCTGCCTGGTCAAAAGCTACTCGTCCGTAACCGGTAACAAAAATATGGTCCACCTCTTCACGGGATACACCTGCCAGCTCCAAAAGTTTGGATATGACATTGTTGCCAGCGTCGCGCGAACTCCAACCGGTAGGAACTATTGCCTGCTGCCGGTCATCGCCATTAATTATTACCCCTTTGGTAGCCACTGAACCAATGTCAATTCCAATACCAATCACTATTCAACCATCTCCAGCATAGCTTCAATTCTAACCTTCAGACTCTCCATATCCGAATTGGAATAGTCACTTTCCAAATGCAGATAGGGAAGCCCCTTGCCTTTAACCAGTTGTCCAACGGTGTGCGCCTCAATATTATAAGTATGGCAGGCCTGCCACGTTAGATCGATGACCGCATTTATACGGAAATCCTCAAGCATCCGCTGCAGTAAATCCATGCGGTGAATATTGGGAGACATGCACGAACATGGTATACGTAAATATTTATGGGCTAAAGCTATAATCGGGTCGTCATACTCGGTACTGGTTTGTAACTCTAAAGTTTTATATCCTGAGCAATTTTCCATAGCTACAACATTGGCGCCCAGCTCTTGCACCAGACTAATCACCTTTTCGGTTCCCAGTCCCACCGGGCACCCGGTTAGCAGAACACGAGGCCTGCCGTCAGGAGTATCGGATGGTGCAGGGGAAATGGCTCCTATGAGACCATTAAGCATATCAACCACCTGCCCTTTATTGACGGCAAAGTTTCTGGACCAGGTTACGGTTAGAAGGTCTAGCCCGCTTAAAGGCGGTGGGTCCATTTTATTAAGATCGCAGACAGCTTTCGTCGCTGCTGTTTCCTGGTTTACAATATCTATAGCCTTCCAGATGTCCTCATTAGTTATCATGACCCCCAGTTCTTGTTCCAGCTTCAGTTTTAACCGTCTTAATTCCTCCACCCAGAGTGTAAATGAAGCCTCAGTATTGTTAATATGAGGAAGTTGCATTACATGTACCGGCTTAATCTCATTCAAAATCTCAAACATCTTTTTCTTTCCGTCACAGGTAGTTTCACCGATTACCAGGTCAGAAAAATGGAAAAATGGGCAGGTATCAGAAACCGCAAAACCATAAGAGGATTTAATCAATGGACAGATATTACGGGGCAATGTTTCCTCGGCAACAGCAATAGGCTCTTCTTTCGTACCACATAGTCCCACCGGAATAGCCCCGGCAGCTATGATTAATTCCTGGGGACAATAAGTACAGTAAATTCCAACTACTTTAATGCCATTTTCTTTGGCCGCTTTTATTTTCATCAGGTTTGTTTCCCTTATCCTGGCGAACTCTCCAATAAGTTCTTGATACATTTTTCATCACCTCTCCCTCCTGTTAAGAAGAATTTACCATACTAGCTATAATAATAGAAATGAAATTTAGTTATAGTTGGTGAAAACCTGCCATAAGGCGGCGAAATCTCCAATGACTAATCGCCTGCCAATTTCTGATTTTTTTTGGTTGATTTTCTCTTTTCTTTTCGTGAGAATGTAAGTTATCTTCAAGAGTATCGTATAATAGATACAGTGGTACCAGTCAATTTAAGTAAAGGAGGAGATAATATGGCCAAAAGATTTGTTTTTTTATTAATTAGTTTATTATTAATGGGAATGTTCAGCGGCTGCCAGCAGACTGACAAACCGGCCCCGCAAACTGCCATTACCGAAGACGTACAGCTCTACTATGGTGATTCTGAGAATGAACGCCTGGTGACCGAAAAAAGACAGGTGTCATACAATAAAGGCGAAGACAAGTACCAAGCTGTTTTAGAGGAATTAGTGAAAGGTCCCAAAAATAAACAGTACACAGCAAATATTCCCACCAACACGAAGGTTTACGGCACAATCAAAGAGGGTAACAAACTAATTATTGACCTTTCCCGCGAGTTTACCCGCTTCAACGGCAGCGTGGCGGAAATCTTAGGTGTTGGGTCAGTAGTAAATACCATGACCCAGTTCAAAGAAATCGAAGAAGTGAAAATACTGGTCAATAGTGAGGAGTACATTGGTCCTAGTGGAGAGCCGCGTGGTTTTATGAAAACTTTTCCTACCCGGCCCGACCAGCTGCAAGAAAGTTCTGTAACACTTTACTTTGGTAACCAAGACGCTACCGCAGTAGTTCCAGAAACCAGAACTATTAAGCTCCCCTCCGATACCAGCCAGGAGAATTTTATAACCACCGTTGTCAGCGAACTTATTAAGGGACCCCAAACTGCCGGCTTAAGTCCAACCATTCCCAAACAAGCTAAAGTATTGTCGGTGAGAATCGCGAATAAAATTGCCTATGTTGACTTCTCCCCTGAAATGCACACCAAACACTGGCGTGGAGCAGCTGGAGAAGCAATGACCATTAACTCCATAGTAAACACCCTGACCGAGTATGATTATATATCCAAGGTCAAAATAACCGTAGCCGGCAAACCCCTGGCAATCGAACATATTGTAGCTGATGAACCTCTGCCTCGTAATGAGGAAATGATTCAGCGCTAAGAGCACCTAAAAAAAGAGGCCGGCAGATTTTCTGCCCGGCCTCTTTTTGGTTTCGGGATAATTGTGGGTTCTTGCACTTAAGCCCAGATAAAAGTTAGTACAGCGGCTACCCCAGTAAAAATAGTGGCGATAACCACTGCCACCTTAATAACCCGTGATTCCTCACCGAGTGCATCAATAGTAGCAGCTGCATTTTGGAGTTTCGCCGGGGATATGACACTTGCCAGTCCTCCGGCAATGGCGGTTCCGGCAGTAACCACTAGCGGGTCAACACTCAAGAGCTTGGAAGTCAGCAAATGGTATTTGGTAAATAGGGCAATAGTAGAAGCTTCACTGCCGCTCACAAAGCCGCCCAGAAGTCCTAAGAATCCGGCTGCTATTGGGTATAGCCCCTTAAAGAACTCAGCTGAACTGGTGCCCAGAACCGAAAGCATATTATTGTCAGGGTTGAGCAATGTCCACCCATCAGCCGAGGCAGTGAAACCAGAGTAAGTCATAATATAAGCTATGGCAAAAAATATGGCTGCGGAGAAAACTGGCCGCGGTGCCCGGCGATACCACTTGGTCATGATCTCTTTCCACTGTTCCCGGGATGGTTTAATAAAAGGGAGTGCTACCAGGGTACTTATTATAACCCATGTGTAGGCATTCCACAGCATTCGGGTCATTATCGGTTTTTCCCCGGGAATAATTTGTATAGGCATGGCCAAATCATTAAAAAGAATATTAAACAGCGGCGGGCAGAAGTTTATAAACAAACATGTTCCCACCAGAATCAGCCAGGGGCTTAAGGCTGATAATAAAGGCATGGATTTTTCTAACTGCATATCTTCCGTGGTAATGCAAGAGCGGTCAATGATAGGCTTCTGTATTAGTTTCATGTAAATTAACATAACAACAATAGTGACCATTCCAGCGATTACGCCGGTCAATACTATTCCCCTGCCGATATGAGCTACCGCCATAGCGGTTAATCCCATGGTTAGCCCGGCCAGAACACACGGTACAAAGCCTTCCTTGATTTGTTTCACGCCTCCCACCAGCCACAGCATACCAAAGCCAATCACGGTAGATATTACCGGCATAAACTGGGCAAAAACCAGGGCTGATTGGTTTAGGGAGGTACCGGTCATATCGGCAAAAACCACCAGCGGCGCACCTAAAAGGGCATAAGTACAAAGGGCGTCATAACCCAGGGCCGGTAAAGCTATGGCCACGAAAGTTGAATAACCAAGGGCTACCATTATCGGAGGAAGAATCGACAACGGAGTTGCCCCTACCGACACCAATAAAGTTCCGATCCCCATATTGATAATCATAATCTGAACCGCACGGTCCCGTTTGGCAATGGTTTTAACAAACACCACAATTCGTTTTAGGGCTCCGGTAGATTCCAGAAATGTAATCTGAAAAATTGACGTTGCTACCATCAAGGAAACAGGAAAGGAAGCTATTATTCCGGCGAGGCTGCCGGTCAAGCCTACTTCTAACGAGGTATGAAAGAAAACCATGCTTATAACCAGAGCAAGTATCCACCCTGCCAGCCCACTAATATCAGCAGGCCATTTAGCAAAAATCAATAAGGCCAGTACAGCAACTATCGGTACCAGCGTAAGCAGTACATCCATTAAACTATCCTCCCGTTCTACTCTATAAAAGTTTAATCAAAGAAATTACCTCAGTGCCTTCCAACTACCGTACTACCTGCCCTCCTTTCCGCAGCACCGTTGCAAATATAATAACATATCTTTAAAGTTCCGACAGCAAAATAGTTAAGACAAATTTATTCGGTCTTAAACTGGGCTGCCGCTTCCTGTAACTCCTGGGCTAATTTAGATGCTGTTGCGACTGAAGCAGCAATATTCTCAATAGCCGCCGTTTGTTCCTGACTGCCTGCAGAAACCTCTTCGGTGATAGCCGCATTCTCCTCAGCTACGGAAGCAATAGCTTGAATAGAGCTGGCTATACCTGCTGAGCTGTCTTTGATTTGCAGGGAAGAAACCCTGATCTCCTTAAGGCTTGCCGCCATACCAGTGACGATATCTGATATGCTTTGAAAAACAGTGCCGCTATGCTCAACAGCAACTCTCTGACTGTCAACAATTAAATTAGTATTATTGACTTCGGTAACGGCGCGGTTAGCACCTGCCTGAATCTGCTCGGTTATACGCGCAATTTCCTTGACTGCTTCCCCGGATTCTTCCGCCAGTTTTCTAACCTCTTCTGCCACTACTGCAAAACCTTTACCCTGCTCACCGGCCTGGGCCGCCTCAATAGCTGCATTTAATGCCAGCAGATTAGTCTGGGTGGCAATACCGGCGATTGTTTCCAAAATCTTGCTAATCTCCATTGTCCGCTGGTTTAGATCGTTAACAACTTTTTCCATGACCTGGGTAGCCGATATATTTTCCTGCATTTTGGCTTGCTGCTCTTTGATGGCTTGCAGCCCGTCGTGCACAAGGTCTTGGGCCTGTTGTGAAGAGCTGGCTATCGAATCTATGCGCTGTTCATTTTTATTAATGTCCTGTTCTATTTTGCCTACCATTTCAACTGCCTGTTGAACCTGGTCGGCTTGCTCACCTGCACCGGCAGCAATTTCCTGAATAGCCGAGGTCATCTCTTCTGCTACCCGGGCAGTTTCCTGGGTGGAAGCATTCAGTTCGCCGGTTGCCCGGGACACTCCCTCAGCACTGCGAACAATCCTGGTAACAAGAGTGTGGAGATTGGCAATAAAGCTATTTAGCGAGCCTGCCAGTTCCTCAAGTTCATCCCCGGTATTAACTTCAATTCGCTGTGTCAAATCTCCGCCTGCGGATGCCAGATTATCAAGACGTTCACGTATTAAGCCTATGGGAACTGACATTTTGCGGGCTAAAATAAATGAAATGGCTATAGCCAAAAGCATACTTAGCAGACAAAAGCCGATAACTTCCTCCAGAAGCTTTTGCTTCTCCTGTAAAATCAGCCCGGCATCAATGTCCACACAAACAATACCAACAACTTCCCCCCGGCTGTTCTTTATAGGAGCATAGCCGCTTAGCTGACTCCCCCATTTATCGGTGGTTATTTTCCTATCTGCGGCAGCCTGGCCACTAAAGGCGAGCCTCATGGTCGGCCAAAAGTCATATTTTTCATTAATTGCAGCGGGGTCTTCAGTATCGGCATCAATAATAAATCTGGTACTGTTGTTGCCATTATCAACCAGGGTATAAACATATTTCACACCGGTATCTTTCTGAAACTGCTGTAACTTTGCCCTCTGGCTTATGAATTCCTGTCGCTGGCTGTCTTTTTCGCTGGTAAAGGTTTGGTGAATATCCCCGTCAACTAAAAGAGCAGCGGATGAAGCCAGCTTCTGGGCAGTGTTTGCCGTGTTATTCATAAAGCTCTTGTTCATGTAAATAATCATAAATATCCCGGTGATAAGAGAAACAAAAAGACAAACAGTTAGTAAACTGGCAATGAGCTTGGTCTTAATACTTCGCATTAATCTTATATTTTTCATGTTTGCCACTGCTTAGGATACTGTTATCCGCAGACAGAAAACCCCCCTCCTGGCATATTATACGTAATTTAATATAACATTTTATTGGATAAATAACCATGATAATCAATTATATGCTTTTATATACTTGGTTATAAAAGAATGCGGCTATTCTCAATTCTTTACCATTATTAAGCTTCTAAGTTTATAATGATAATACAATCACTATATAGGAAAGCAATGACAAGTTTCCACTATATTTGTGCCGGGACTGCAGTTTTCCGCTCTCTGGTTATGTCTCGCCACTCTGAACACTTAAATGGTGTAGGGGATTTTGCACTGTTTAAGATGCTTTATAAGCTAAAATCAGGACGGGAAAATTGTCATTTTAAACAGACATTATGAAAGCTTACCAATAAAGTATTTTTATAACCATGTCGATAAATAAACCAGGGCAGGTGGAGTTTTTGCGCAAGATACCCGTTGAATATGCAGAAGAAGGTATGATTCTGGGCAGAAGTATTATCGACAGTGAAGGACATATTCTGCTCAGGAGGGGTGTGGAGCTGGACGAGCTCTATATCAACCGTCTTTTGGATTTGGGTATTCGTCATATTTATATACGTGATAACATATTTGGGGATACATATGAAATAGAAGAAGTTATCTCCGAGGAAACCAGGATCAACACGGTTAAACTGGTTAAGAAAACCTTTAGCCGCCTGCAGCAGGACCGCAAGATAAATACAGTTGCTTTACGCAAAGTAGTTAATAATATACTGGATGAGATTCTGGATAACAGTAATGTTCTGCTCAGCATTACGGATATCTCCGCACTTAATGATTTTACTTTTTATCATTCGGTTAGTGTCTGTACCCTGGCCATTATGACCGGCATTACACTCCGGTATAATGACACTAAATTGCGCGAACTGGGTATTGGCGCACTATTACATGATATTGGCAAATCCAAACTGGACCCGCAACTCCTTGAACGAGAAGGAAATCTGAGTGAAGAAGAGTATGCTCTTTTGTCCAAACATCCTGAACTAGGTTTTCAGATTATAAGAAGTTACGCGGATCTATCCCTGCTGTCGGCCCATGTCGCTTTTCAGCATCACGAGCGCTGGGACGGCAGGGGTTATCCACGCCAACTAAAAGGTGCCCAAATTCATGAGTATGCCCGCATTGTTGCTGCTGCCAATATTTACGACGAATTAATGGCTGATCGTCCGAACCGGCCTGCATATGATGTCAGTCAGGCTATCAACCTTATAAAACGTATGGCCGGTATTTATTTCGATCCTGAGGTGGTTAAAGCCCTCATTTCAAATATTGCCAGTTATCCCCTGGGCAGTATAATCAAGTTGAACACTGGTGACATCGGTATTGTTACCCGCCTGAACAGTGAGGCTCCCCACCGACCGGTGGTACGTATTGTTCTTGACAGCCATCTGCGCAGGATTAGCCCCGGGCACGAAGTTGATTTATCTGCACTGACCACGGTTATACCTGTCCAGATAATAACGGAACGGGAGTTAAAAAGGATATTACCTCGCTCAATGGGGGAATAGTGAAGAAATGACTGATATAGATAATACCAAACAAGTCCTGCAAAAGCTAAAGCAGTTGGAGCAGGAAAATATCCGGTTAAGGGAACAGCTTCAGCATCAAAGAAGGGCCAGATATGCGGCGGATAGTTTATCATTACATTGTCCTCAGTTTTTACAGGCTCTTGACATGGTGGCTTACGCTGTTGACCTTAAGTCTCGGCCTGTGTCTTACCAGGGAACCGTATCCAAAATAACCGGCTATGACACCGCTGATTTACTGAACGGAACCATCAAGTGGGAAGAACTGGTTTATCCCGAAGATTTACCCCTGTTTCTGAATAAAGACAGGGCACTGATTAATAACACTCCTCACATCACTGAATACCGGATTATTTCCGGTAAAGGCCAGATACGCTGGGTAAGTGATGTTTCCATAATGGTAAATGATGAACAAGACCGCCCCTGGTTAATTGAAGGCCTGGTTAGCGATATTACCCGCTTTAAGGAAACAGAAGAAGCTTTTCTGGAAAGACAAGCCCAACTGGATAGCATCCTGAACTCCGTGCAGGATGTAATCTGGTCAGTAACCCCAGATACCTTCGAATTAATTTACATTAATCCGGCCGCTGAAAAT